>JAUOZS010000001.1:2421071-2736785 GCA_032334055.1 Selenomonadales bacterium 4137-cl
TATCCGCCGCTTACCGACGACCAGAAGGCGGAGATGACCGACGAGGAGATCGAAAATTGGGAAGCCCAGGCCAAGACCGGGCTGCTCGAGGACGATTCGCTGCTGCGCTCGATGCTGAGCGAGCTGCGCTCGGCGGTGACCGACTCCATCTCGGGCGTGTCGACTTCCATTTTCGCCATCGGCATCGACACCGGCAGCTATGACGAGAACGGCAAGCTCTACATCGACGAAGACGCCCTCAAGGAGGCGCTGCAGAGCGACCCGGACGAGATCGTGAAGCTGTTTACCCAGCAGTCGTCCAGCTACTCGGGAACGGCCACGGTGCGCAAGCTGACGTCGGCCCAACTGTCGACCCGCTATAAGGAGGAAGGAGTCGCATACCGTTTTTACGACGTGCTGGCCAAGTACACTTCGACCGTCCGCGACAGCAGCGGCAGCAAGGGGCTGCTGCTCGAAAAGGCCGGCGTGGAAAATGACTCGTCCGACACCGCCAACTCGCTGAGCGAGCTGATCGAGGACTACCAGACCGCGCTCGCCGACGAGGAGGACCGGCTGGACGACTACGAGGAGCGGCTGTATTCGAAGTACACCACGCTGGAAACGTACATCAGCAATATGAACGCCCAGTTGACGGCGCTTCAATCATACCTTTCATCTTCGACGGGGAGTTGATAACGATGGGCAGGGACGAAACGCTCGACTGCCTGGCAAAAAAGACGGCCCTTCTGGAAAAGATCGCCGCTAACACCGAGAAGCAGCGCCTGCTGGTCGCCAAGCGGGAGATGCGCGGCCTGCGCCGCCTGCTGCGCGAGCGGGGCGCGCTGATCGACGAGCTGGCCGCCGTCAACGGGCTGCTCGACGCCGGCGCCGCCTGGCGGCAGCCGTTCGCCGACGAATTCCGGGCCGTCGAGAGTAAGCAGCGGGAGCTGCTGGGCGCCTGCGACCGGGTGCTGCAGGAGGCGCTGGCCGAGCGGGCGCGGATCGCGGCCGAGATCAACAACAGCCGGCTGATGCGGCAGGTGAAGAACCGCTACATCCACCGCTGGCAGATCATGGCTTGGGGCAATTGCCTGAACGTGAAAGGATAACGGATGCATGATAAAAGGGCCCTTGCGATTGCAAGGGCCCTTTTGCGCCTAGACGTTACTGGAGGAGCGTCAGTACCTGCTGGGGCTGCTGATTGGCCTGGGCCAGCATGGCGGTGGCCGCCTGGGTGATAACGCTCAGCTTGGTGTAGTTGGCCATCTCGGACGCCATGTCGACGTCGCGAATGCGCGATTCGGCGGCGGTCAGGTTTTCGCTGGTGGTGGTCAGGTTGTTGATGGTGTGCTCCAGCCTGTTCTGGATGGCGCCGAGCTTGGAACGGGCTGAGGTTACCGTCGCGGTGGCGGTGTCGATAACCTTGAGGGCGACGTTGGCGGCCCCGTAGCTGTCGACCTTGAGGCCCTCGACACCCAGCGAGCTGGCGTCCATGGTTTCGATGTTGATGCTGATGCTCTGGCCGGTGTTGGCGCCGATGAGCACGGACGCCGAGCCGTCGCTGCAGACATCCTTGGCGGCGGTCGTCTGGGTGAAGGACGACAGCGCGTTGGTGGCGGCGGTTTTGGTTTCGCCGTCGGAGTTGGCGACGGTGACCGTCAGGCCGTAGACGGCTCCGGTGGTGCCGGCGGCCGCGGCGGTGGCGATCAGCTGGTTGTCGGCGTTCATGCTGAAGGTGAAGTTGGTGTCGTCGATGTCCTCAAGGGCTACGCCTGCCGCGACCGTGGTCGTGGCGGTGACGAGCGAGCCGTTCATCATGTAGCTGACGGTGACGGTGTCGCCGGCGACGATGCCGAGCGAGTTGCCGTCGGCGTCGGTGAGGGTGGTGAGATCGGCGGCTACGGTCGTAGTAGTTGCGAGTTCCTCGTTGGTCGAGACGTTGGCGACGGCGGTGGCGTTGGCTTCGGCCATCGAGCCGTCGAGCAACTTCTTGGTGTTGAACTCGGTGGTGTCGGCGATGCGGTTGATCTCCTCCACCAGGGCGTCGATCTCGCTCTGGATGCTTTCCCGGTCGGCGTCGGTGTTGGTGTCGCTGGCCGACTGGGCGGCGAGTTCGCGCATACGTTGGAGGATTTCGGTGGTTTCCTCGAGGGCGCCTTCCGCCGTCTGCACGAGCGAGATGGCGTTCTGGGCGTTGGAGCTGGCCTGGTCGAGGCCGCGAATCTGGCCGCGCATCTTTTCGGAGATCGCCAGTCCGGCGGCGTCGTCGGCGGCGCTGTTGATGGCGTAGCCGGACGAGAGTTTCTGCAGCGACTTGTTCATCGCCGTGCTGTTGAGGTTGAGCTGGTTGTAGGTGTTCAGCGCCGAGAGATTGTGATTGATGACCATACCCATTTGTTATTCCTCCTTGAAAATATGCTCGGGCATCCTTGCCCGGCCGGTTATGGGGATACCCGAGGCCCTCCGGGGAATCGGGCCTCCGTACGGAAACGTCCTCCTTTCGCCGTCTTCTGTCCGTATGTTCGCGCGCCAATGTTTAGCATTTGTTTAGTAATCCAACGGCGGAGAAAAATTTTAAAACCCCGGCGAAAATGCCGGGGTTGTGGAGATATGCCGGTTTAGTTGGCGACACGGGCGGCTTCGCCGCTTTTCTGCAGGTAGTAGCCCACGCCGCGCACCGTCTTGAGGTGGGAGGTGCCGAGCTTTTTGCGCAAGTTATGCACATAGAGGTTGACGGTGGTGAAATCCGTTTCGGCGTTATAGCCCCAGACCTGCTGGACGATCCTTTCCTTGGTGACGACCCGCCCATGGTTGCGGATGAGCAGTTCGAGCAGACGCGCTTCCTTGAAGGTGAGATGGATCACCTGGCCGTTTTTGACCACTTGGCCGCGCTGCGGGTCGAAGACCAGGTCGCCGGCGGTCAGCACGTGTTCCTGCAGTTCTTTATTCCGCCGGCGGCCGAGCGCGCGTATCCTTGCCAGCAGTTCGACGTTGAAAAACGGTTTCACGACATAGTCGTCGGCGCCGGCGTTGAGGCCTTCGGCCCGGTCCTCGGGGGAGTCCTTGGCGGTCAGGAACAGGACCGGAGTCTCGTAGCCAAGGCTGCGAAACTCCCGGAGCAGGGACAACCCATCCTTGCTCGGCAGCATCCGGTCGAGGATGATGATGTCGTACGCTTCGGTACAGGCCATTTCGATGCCTGTTTCGCCGTCCTGGGCGGTGTCCACCACGAAGCCGTTCTTCTTGAACAGGTGGCACAACGCGTCGGCCAGTCTGCTTTCGTCTTCCACGAGCAGCAGTTTCATCTACATCGTCCTTAAAGCCACAACCGTGTGTTGTATTATCCCTCCATGGAATCAATTATTTTTTCGGCGGCCAATGTTAAGGAAATGTTTAGTTTTCCGACGGTCTTGCGGGGAACTTAAAAGAATGAAATAATCGCCGCTAACGGGCAATTGCCCGGCAGGCCCTATTTTACCAGCCTTTTCTTGGATATCGCTTGTTTTTGTCGTATTTTGGCCATTTTTTTGCGGGTCGCGGCCGCACACTGTATAAAAAAAAGCCCGTCCACGGCACTGGACGGGGAGGTCGTATAAAAACAACCCAACATCGCATCAATATGTTCGGCCGCCAATGTTAAGAGTTTGTTTAATAAACGGCCGCGCCGGAAATATTTTTCCGGCGCGGCGGCGAGTATCCCGACGGCAGCGGCTTACGACAGGGTATCGATGAGCAGCATGATGTTGAGCGCCGTGACGATGACGCCGATGAGCACGAGTACAGCCCGTTGGAAACGGGAATTGGCGTATTTACCCATGACGGCGGCGGAGGACGTGAGGTAGACCTGCAGGAATATCGTCCAGGGCAGCTGGATGCTAAGCGCGACCTGCGAATAGATGAGCGCCCGGAAGGCGTCGTCGATGAACAGCAGGACGGCGAGCGCCAGGCCGTAGGTCAGCGCGACCCCCGTCCAGGAATGCCGGTCTTTGATGTCGTATGGTTCCCGGAACATGCCGGCGAAGATGCTGCCGCCGGCCATGCCGGCGGTGGTCGTCGAGGCGATGCCGGCGAACAGCAGCGCGACCGCGAACACCACCGCCGCCCCCTTCCCCATCAGCGGCTGGAGCATGTACTGGGCCTGCTGTAGTTCTTCGACCGGCACCCGGTGGGCGAAAAAGACGGCGGCGGCGACGAGGATCATGGCGCTGTTGATCGCCCAGCCGATTCCCATCGACAGCAGGGTGTCGAGAAATTCGTATTTCAGTTGTTTTTTGATCGTCGCTTCATCCTCCAGGTTCCACTGGCGACTCTGGATGACCTCGGAATGCAGGAACAGGTTGTGAGGCATGACCACCGCTCCCAGTACGCCCATCACTACCGCGAGCGAGCCAGTCGGGATGGCCGGCGCTACCCAGCCCGCGGCCGCCTGCGGCCAGTCGAGCCGGACCAGACTGAGTTCGTACAGGAAGGATACGCCGATTATGGAGACGAAGCCGATGATCATTTTTTCGAGCCTTTGGTATGAGTTGGACCACAGCAGCCAGGCGCACAGCAGCGCCGTCATCACCGCCGCGAGCTTTACGGGGATGCCGAACAGCATGTTGAGCGCGATGGCCCCGCCAAGGATTTCCGCCATGGCGGTGGCGACGGCGGCGGCCACGGCCGACAGCAGGACGGAGCGGGACACCCAGGGCCGCAGGTGGACGCTGGCGGCCTCGGACAGGCAGAGACCGGTGACGATCCCGAGGTGGGCGGCGTTGTGCTGCAGGATGATGAGCATGATCGTGGAGAGGGTGACCATCCACAGCAGCACGTACCCGTAACCCGCGCCGGCGGCCATGTTGGTCGCCCAGTTGCCGGGGTCGATGAAGCCGACGGTGACGAGTATGCCCGGGCCGATGTAACGCAGGATGCGCCGGGCCTGCAGGCTGATTTCGTGCCGGTTGTTGAAGTAAGCTGCCAGCGTTTTGCGCAAGTCCTTTTCCTCGCTTATTAAGGTGTTTAATTTATAAATATTCTCCGCTAAATCCTTTTATCCCTCTATTCCAGAGCTTGCGGCCAAAGGAGTGACCGCCGCGGCAGATGCAAGCGAACCGGAGGAAAAAATACGGCGCGCCGGCCCCAAAAGGCGGCGCGCCGTGCGAAGCGCGGTTAACTGTTGGTCCCGCTCAGTCTGCGCTGCAGCAGCCGGCCGAGGATGGTGAACACCATGTTGAATATGAGGATGGTGATGACGAGGAGGGCGCCGATGCCGTTGGCGATCTCGATCCGGTCGGGCACCAGGCCGACGGCCATGACGTACCACATGTGGACGGCGAGCGTCTCGCCAGCGGCGAGAAGGTTGGGGTCGGGCAGCACGCGCGACACCGTCGTGCCGGCGGTGAAGATGAGGATGGCCGATTCGCCCAGCGCCCGGCCGGCGGTCAGCGTGAGGCCGGTGATCATTCCCGGCAGGGCGGTGGGCAGCACCACCCGCCAGATGGTCTGCCATTTGGTGGCCCCCAGGGCGAGGCTGGCTTCGCGGTACTGGGCGGGAACGGTCCTGATGGCTTCCTCGGTGACCCTTACGATCACGGGGATGTTGAGCAGCGACAGGGTGAGCGCTCCGCCGATGATGCTGAAGCCCAGACCAAGGGTGTTGACGAAGATGATCATGCCGAACAGGCCGAGGACGATCGAGGGAACGGTGGCCAGGCTTTCGGTGCTGAGGCGGATGAGGTCGGTCAGCTTGCTGTGGCCGGCGTACTCGGCCAGGTAGATGCCGGCGCCGACGGCCACGGGGATGGAGAAGAGCATCGACAGGAAGAGGATGTAGAAGGAATTGAACAGCTGCGGGCCTACGCCGCCGCCGGCCCGGACGTCGGTCGACATGCCGGTGACGAAATCCCAGGACAGCACCGGCAGCCCTTTATAGAGAATATAGGAGAGAAAGGCGGCCAGGATGCCGAGAATCACCAGGCCGGCCAGCCACAGGACTATGTCGGCGGCTTGGTCGATCAGTTTGGGGCTGATGAACCGCTTGTCTTTCATCAGCACCGGTTGACGGTCAATCGCTTCAGCGTTCATTTCAGGCCACCCTCCCACCGGCCACCCTGCGGATGACCAGAATCATCGCCAGCGACAGCAGCAGCAGCGCCAGAGCCATGAGGAACAGCGAGTTGCCCCAGGCCGAGCCGAAGGGGGTGTTGCCCATTTCGACGACGATCTCGCTGGTGAGCGTCGAGGTGGGCATGAAGAGGGATTTGGCTATCTGGGGGGTGTTGCCGATGACCATCTGGACGGCCATCGTTTCGCCGACCGCCCTCGCCATGGCAAGGATTATCGAGGTGAGGATGCCGGGCAGGGCGGCCGGCAGAATGACGCCGGTGATCGTCTGCCAGCGGGTGGCCCCGAGGGCGAGCGACCCTTCTTCGAGGGCGCGGGGCACTGAGCGGATGGCGTCTTCGGAGATGCTGATGATCGTCGGCAGGATCATGACCGCCAGGATGGCCGCCGCCGCCATCAGGCCGAAGCCGGTGTTGACGCCGAAGTATACTCTGATGTGGGGAACGAGGATGGTAAGGCCGATGAAGCCGTAGACGACCGAGGGAATGGCGACGTACAGGTCAGTGGCGGGGCGCATTACGGCCCGCAGGCGCGGCGGGGCGATCTTGGCCATGAATATGGCCCCCGCCAGCCCGAGGGGCGCGCCGAGCAGCACGGCGAGGGCTGTTACATAGATCGAGCCGAGGATAAAGCTGAGAGCGCCGAACTGTCCTGCGGGCGGGTCCCATTTACCGGTGAGAAAGAATTCGGCCGGGCCGACCTCCTTGAAGGTCATGAGGCCCTGTTGGCCGACGAAGATGATGATGGCGGCGATGATGACCGTCAGCAGCAGGGCGCTGGCGATGAACAGGTAGCGCATGTAGCGGTCGTAGGCCAGTTTGAGGTTGTGGTTGCCGGCGTGTGCCGTTGTTGCCATTGTCCGTTCTCCCCCAAAGTCGTTGATGTTGTTCATTTTAATTATAAGGATTATCGCGCAGGCGATTGTTAAGGCCGTGTTAATTTTTCGTTAAGTTTGCGCCGGCCGCGATGTTTTGCGGCTTTCAGCCGCGGCCCGGGCAGGCGGCGGGCTAAAAAGGCGGCCGAATTCGCATTAAGAAGACCTTCGGCGTCATATAAATGAAATAGTGCTTTTCCCTGCGCGATTTTCTATCCGGGGCTGGTGGATTATGACGGGGTTCTGGAACACTTTGTTGCTGAATTTTTTCATTTCGTTCGGCATTATAGTGGGAGCTAGCATATTTGCCAGCGTGGCGGCGATCGTCAATAATCATCCGCCGATGAAAACCATGGTTACCGTGGCCGATTCGATGAAGATCTGGGCTGTCGCGGCGGCGCTGGGCGGTACGTTCCAGTCGATCGAGGCGCTGGAGCAGGGGCTTTTCCGCGGGGAGATCAGGTCGATCGTCAAGGAGCTGGTTTATATTGTCGCCGCTCTCGCCGGGGCGAATTCGGGCTTCAGTTTCATCATGCTCCTCAGAAGATGCCACCAATTATGGACAGACTGAGCAGCCGGCGTTACGCCCTGCCGGTCTGCCTGCTCGCCGGCCTGTTCAGCGGGTTTCTGCTCGGCGCGATCCTTGTCGCGGCTCTTCTGGGTTACCGGCTGGACGAATCGCTGCAGCGGATAAGCTCCCTGCAGGCGGCGGTGAATGAAAAGGACGCTCGGCTGGCGAAGCTAGAAGAATCGGTCAACAAGCGGAAATATATCCTCCGCCGGGTCGAGGTGGTTCTTAGTTTCAGCGGCGACGAAATGGAAAAAACGGCGCTGGATAAATATATAAAAAGCCGCTACAGCGGCCTGGTGGGCAAGGAGGTAGGCTCGATCGACGCCGAGTTGGCGGCGGAGGTGGTCGACAACCGGGTGGTGCGGATCAATAACCGCGATTACAGGCTTACCGTCGGTAAGATCGTCGTCGCGGATGTATTGAAGATCTGGGTCGCCGTCGCCCTCGTGCCCGCTTGACCGGGCCTGCTCCGGCGACCGGCATGCCAGGCCGGGACAGGCGGTCGAAACGCGGCCGATTATTGCTTGGAAAAAAACCGCAAAGGCGGCGGCGCCAGAGGCGCCGCCGCCTTTATTTATTACTTCTACATTACTTGGCCATTTTGGTGACCGGGACGAAGCCTTTATTTTCGGCGTACTTCTCCTGGAACTCCTTGCTGGTGGCGTATTCGATGAAGGCTTTCACGGCGCCGGTCGGCTGACCTTTGGTGAACATGCGGCCGAAGGTGTAGACGGGATATTTGCCGCTGGTGACGTTGTCGATCGAGAATTTGACGCCGTTAAACGCCAGCCCTTTTACCGTCTTGTCGACATAGGCGGCGTCGACGTAGCCGATGGCGCCGGGGGTCGAGGCGATGGCGGCCCGCACCGCGCCGTTGGAGTCCTGGATGACGGCGTTGTCGGTGAAGGACGCGCTCTTCATGACGACTTGCTGAATGGTGGCGCGGGAGCCGGACGACTTGGCGCGGTGGATGATGGTGATAGCCTGGTCTTTGCCGCCGACTTCCTTCCAGTTGGTGATCTTGCCGCTGAAGATGCCTACGTATTGGTCGGGGGTGAGGCTGTCGACGGTGACGCCGGGGTTGACGATGAAGACGAAGGGAATGCCGACAAGCTTGTGCTCTACGAGGCCGGCGCTCTTGAGGCTGTCCTGCAGGCCGACGTCGGAGTTGCCGATGTTGACCGATCCAGCGGCCACCTGGTTCTGGCCGGTGAACGAGCCGCCGCCGGCGATATTTACGGTGACTTTGGCGTTAGCCTTCTGGAACTCTTCCTGAGCCAGCTTGAGCAGGGGCAGCAGCGCCGTGGAGCCCGAGGCGGTGACGGTACCCTGGATTTCGGCCGCCTTCTTGGGCTGCTCGGATTTGCTCTGGCCGCAGCCGGCCAGCAAGGCGAGGCTGAGGCTAAGTACTAGAATGGCGGCCAGAAGTTTGGAAACTTTTTTCATGATTACCCTCCTAGATTTTTGATAGGTATGTCTTCTCCTAAATTATAACGCGCCTCATACGGGGCTTGTGTTAAGGCTGTGTTAACATTGTGTTAAAGTTCGACAGGCTATTTTTTTCGCCGCCCCGGGCTGTTATGATGGTATTATAAGCAGTGAGCAAGCTTTCTTATTTGGGAGGTAACCAGATGTTTTCGTCAGGCATCCGCAACCGCCTTATCGCTTCCTTCCTGCTGCTGGTCGGCGTCACGCTTCTGGCTCTCGGCAGCTATGTCCTGTGGTTTTTTCACGATTATAACACCGAGCGGCTGAAAGGCAATCTGCTCATCGAGGCGAAGATCAGCGAGCAGCTTCTCCTGCCTTATATGAAGGGCCCGCGGGAGAAGGCTTCCATAGAAGAGCTTATCCGGGAGCTTGTCACTAAGGTGGATCACCGCATCACGGTCATCGACAACAACGGCGTGGTGCTGGCCGATTCGTGGGAGAACCCGGCGGTGATGGAGAATCACCGGCAGCGCCCCGAGGTGATCGATGCTATCGCCGAAGGCCAGGGAGACGTTATCCGCTACAGTTCGACGATCGGCGAAAACTTTCTCTATGTGGCCATCCCGATGCGCGACGGCGCGGAAACCGTCGGCGTTGTCCGCGTAGCGGCCACGCTGGCGCACGTTGAAGCCGCCTTTGGCCGCATCAGGACGGTGCTGCTGCTGGCCTTCTTCGTGACGTCGCTGTTCGCCGTGCTGGTCAGTTTCCGCCTGGCCCGCAAGTACACCGCTCCTCTGGAAACGATAACCAAGGTAGCCCGCCATATGGGTCAGGGGCATCTGAACCGGCGCGTCCATATCCGCACCGGCGACGAGATCGAGGTCCTCGCCCACACCCTCAACAATCTGGCTGCCAGCCTCGACGACAAGATCAACGAGATCGTAGCCGAAAAACGCAAGCTAGAATTGATTCTGGAGAATATGGACAACGCCGTCGTGCTTCTCGACCGTTACGGGCAGGTGACGGACGTCAACCGGCAGGCTGCCGTCATTTTCGGGATAACGCCGGCGATGCTCGGCCAGCACAATATCCAGGTCATCGGCCACAGCGCCCTGGAGCAGGCTGTACGGCAGACGGTCGACGAGGGGCGGAGCCGCCACATCGACCTTAAGACCAATTTCGCCGATGTGAAGCGCGTTTTCCAGGTTTTTCTCGCCCCCATCCTTAATACCGACAATGAGCCCGCCGGCGTGCTGTGCGTTTTCCACGACATCACCGCCCTGAAGGAAATCGAGGAGCGGCAGGCCGACTTTGTCGCCAACGCCTCCCATGAGCTGGGAACGCCGCTCACCGCCATCAAGGGTTTCGCCGAGACGCTGCTGGATGGGGCGCTGTCCGATCCCAAGCTGAGCGTGAAGTTCATCACCATCATCCAGGAGGAGGCCGACCGGATGCACCGCCTGGTGAAGGAGCTGATGCAGCTCGCCCGTCTTAATTCGGCCGAGTACCGGCAGCAGGTGAGGCTTGAGCCGACCGACGTCGCGGCGGTGGCCGAGACGGTCATCGGCCAGCTATACCCCCAGTGGCGCGCCAAGGGACTCAACGTCGCGCTGGCGCCGGGCGACGGGCCGGTGCGGGCAATGGCCAATCCCGACTGGCTGACCCAGGTGCTGGTCAATCTGCTCGATAACAGCATTAAGTTCACCCCGTCCGGTGGCCGGGTGACAGTTGCCTGCGCCCAGGACGCCGGGAGCGCCGTCATCACGGTCGAGGATACAGGCGTCGGCATCCCGGCGGCCGATCTGCCGCTTATTTTCGACCGCTTCTACCGGGTGGATAAGGCCCGGGTCCGCGAGGGCGGCGGCAGCGGTCTCGGCCTGTCGATCGTCAAGTTCATCGTGGACACGCTGGGCGGGACGATCGCCGTGAAAAGCAAGGCCGGCGAGGGAACGACGTTCACCATCACCCTGCCGCTGGCCGAATAACGGCCGGATGCGGAAAAGCCCTTACGCGCGCATGCACTGAACCCCGGCCAATGGACACAGATAAAAAGCCCTATCGTAGGATTAGATGAGATTACGCAAACTGGCGTCGTTTTTCGAGCGGCGTCAGTTTTGTTTTGAGTTGAATACGCTCGTGGTTGTAGAAAAAAATGTAGTTATCAATAAGCTGACGCGCCTGATCGACCGTCTTTGGCTTATGCCGCCGGATACACTCGGTCTTAAGGATGCTGAAGAAGTTTTCTGCCGGCGCGTTGTCATAGCAGTTTCCCCGCCTTGACATGGACGGAGTAATGCCGTAATTTTGAGTTAGGGTGAAATATGCCTGGGAAGTGTATTGAAACCCCTGGTCACTGTGGAGGTGCAACTCTGCAGTGACCGCTTCTTTTGCCTTGGCTTGCCGAACGGTTCGCAGAACCAGGTTGACCGACTGCTCGGTTCCAGTCTGGTAGGCGACAATACTGTTGTCAAACAGGTCGCGAATCATGGATAGATACAAGGTTCCCTGCGGCGTCTGGATATAGGAAACATCCGTTACCCATTTCTGATTAGGTTTGATGGCTGTGAAATCGCGGCCGAGGATATTCGGATACCGGTGCAGTTGACCGCTCATCTGCCGGTACTTTTTTCTGCGCCGGATTTGCGCCAGCAACCCGTACTTGTTCATGATGCGCAGCACCGCCTTATGGTTTTTCTTAATGCCTCGCCTCTCAAGCCATATCCCCACACGCCTATAACCGTAAGTTCCATTAGTCTGCCGCTGGCATTTTTGAATCAAGGCGGCCAACTTCTCCTCGGCGGATGACCGGTCTTTCCGTTTGAGATACGCGTAGTAGCCGCTTCTTGATACCTCAAAGAAATTACACATGACCGCAACCGGATGCTTGCCGGCATTTTGCGCTATGGCTATGTACTTAACCTGTGCTCTCACATCCTTCCAGCAGCGTGAAGAAAAGACCGGTATAGTTCCACTTCTCTTTCAAGTTCCCGTATCCGCAGCTCCATCGCGTGGTGTGCAGTTATCGGGCTTTTTCTGGGGCGGCCTTTCTTCTTGGGGGATGCCGGAAGGGTGGTCTGTCTCCGATTGTACCGGTTAATCCAGTTCTTGATTTGTACTTTTTCAAGACCCAAGGCATCTGCTATCTCCCGCCTGGTTCTTCCATCTTGTCGCATTTGCAGGATAATCCGCTCAGCCGATTGCATATCTGTCCATTTCCGTGACATACAAAACCTCCTATCGTAGTTATCCTACAACAGGAGGCTTTTTTGCTCAATGTCCGTTTTTTCGGGTTCAGTTCAGCAAGGCGTAAGGGCTTTTATCGTCACTGGCTATTTCTTTCTGAGGCGCTGGCCGGTCACCAGGTATATAACCCATTCGGAGATATTCGTGGCGTGGTCGGCGATCCTCTCCAGGTAGCGGCCGACGAAGATAAGCTGAGTCGCCTGGCCGATCGTCCGCGGGTCCTCCATCATGTAGGTGAGAAGCTCGCGGAATACCTGCTGGTAGAGGTCGTCGACGTCGTTGTCGGCGAGGCAGACTTTTTCAGCGAGGGCGATGTCCATTTTGGTATAGGCTTCGAGCGAGTCGGCAAGCATCTTTTGGGCCATGCGGGCCATGCGGGGGATGTCGACGAGCGGCTTGATCAGCGGCTGGTTGGCCAGCCTTACGGTGACTTTGGCGATATCGAAGGCATGGTCGCCCATCCGTTCGAGGTCGGTGGTTATTTTCAGCCCGGTGCCGACGATCCTGAGGTCGCGGGCCATCGGCTGCTGCCTGGCGATCAGCACCATGCACCGGTCTTCGATGTCCGCCTCCATCTGGTCGATGACGTCGTCGCCAGCGATGACTTTTTTGGCTAGTTCGACATCCTGCCTGGCCAGCGACTGGACGGCGTCCTCGATCGCCTGGCCGACGATTTCGCCCATCCGCAGGATCTCCTGGCGCAGTGATTCCAGCTCTTTTTCGTAAGTCTGGCGCATATCTCTTCCTCCTTTCCTAGCCGAAGCGGCCGGTGATATAGTCCTCGGTGCGTTTGTCCTGCGGGCGCGTGAAGATGGTGTCGGTGTCGCCGCATTCCACCAGTTCGCCGTTCAGGAAAAAGGCCGTTTCGCCGGAAACCCTCGCCGCCTGCTGCATGTTGTGGGTGACAAGGACGATGGTGTATTTCTCTTTGAGGTCGGCGATCAGTTCTTCGATCTTCATCGTCGAGATGGGGTCGAGGGCCGAGCACGGTTCGTCCATGAGCAGCACCTCGGGGTCGACGGCAAGCAGGCGGGCGATGCAGAGGCGCTGCTGCTGGCCGCCCGACAGGCCCATGGCCGACTGTTTCAGACGGTCTTTTACCTCGTCCCACAGGGCGGCGCCGGTGAGGCTTTTCTCGACGATGCCGTCAAGCACGGACCTGCTTTTGATGCCGTGGACCCGCGGCCCGTAGGCGATGTTGTCGTATATCGACATCGGAAAAGGGTTGGGGCGCTGGAAAACCATCCCCACCCTTTTGCGCAGCATGACCACGTCGGTGTCGGGATGATAGACGGCCGCCCCGTCGATCAGTACTTCGCCTTCGATCCTGACGCCCTCGATCAGGTCGTTCATTCTGTTGATGGTCCGCAGGCAGGTGGATTTCCCGCAGCCGGAAGGGCCGATCAGGGCCATGACGCTGTTCTTCCGGACCGCGAAGGACACTTTTTTGAGCGCCTGCGAGTCGCCGTAGTATAGGCTCAGCTTGTTGATGCGGATTTTATCGCTCATCGGCAGTCCTCCCGGTGGATTCTCTCCCCTGACTATACCATTAATCGGCGGAACATTTGTTAACGTTTTGTTAACAGTTTGTAAATTGTTAAGATGCCGCCAGCCTGGGCCGCACGGATTCCCGCCGGCGGTCAGGCGACGGAAAAGCCCGGCGCATTTGCCGGGCTTTGGGTGAGCAAGATGATTATTTGTTTTCCGTAGCACTGTCGAGGTTTTCCTGGATGCGCCGGACGATTTCCTCGAGGCAGCTCTTGGCCGGTCCGTCGGTCTTGATTATGCCGCTGCCGAGGTCGCCCGCTTCGACGACGCCGGGGTCGATCGGGATTTTGCCCAGGAAGGCGATGCCCCACTGTTCGGCGGTTTTCTCGCCGCCGCCGGTCTTGAAGATGTCGTGCCGCACGCCGCACGAGGGGCAGACGAAGCCGGACATGTTCTCGATGATGCCCAGTATCTTGAGGTTGGTCTGCTTGCAGAAGTTGAGCGATTTCCTCACATCGGCGAGGGCGATTTCCTGCGGGGTGGTGATGACGACGGCGCGGCATTCGGGAACCCGCTGGGCGACGGTAAGCGGCTCGTCGCCCGTTCCCGGCGGGCTGTCGATGATGAGGAAATCA
This sequence comes from Selenomonadales bacterium 4137-cl, assembly GCA_032334055.1. Taxonomy (NCBI): domain Bacteria; kingdom Bacillati; phylum Bacillota; class Negativicutes; family Acetonemataceae; genus Anaeroselena; species Anaeroselena agilis. Next base: position 2,435,395 of record JAUOZS010000001.1, read on the forward strand.
AGTTCACCCCAGTCGACGTCGGCCAGTAGCTGCAGGATGACCCCCATCTTGACCGGGCCGCGCCAGATTATCGGTTGGTCGGGGTTGTCGAGGAAGCCCTGGAAGGTGACGACACGGAGGTTGTCGTTTACCTGGAAGGGCTGGATTTTTTCGTTGACGATGTTGATCGGCATGCCTTTGAGGCCGAGCAGGCCGGCGACGCTCGGTCCGTGGATGTCGATGTCCAACAGGCCGACCTTGTGCCCCTTTTCGCTCAGAAGCAAGGCGACGTTCACGGCCGTGGTGCTCTTGCCGACGCCGCCCTTGCCGCTCATGAACATGAGGGTGTGGTTGACGCCGCTGAGAAAACGGCTGATTTTCTCATCCTGGGCTTTGTCCTTGGGGTCCTGGTTCGCACATGCTACCATTTTTCTCACTCTCCCTAAAAAGTTAATAGGCGATGCAGCCAGAGCCAGCCGCGCCGCCTCGTTCTTGGCTTTTTCCCGTTCTCCCGGACGGCGGTGAAGAGCCTGTCCGTGTACTGCAAGCATTTTCGTTGTTTGTGCCGGTCATTCTCCTTTCCATGATTAAGAAATATGTTTCATAATACAGACATTTTTTACTCTTCCCGCTGAACCTGACATGCCTGGCAGCTTGGGCAGGCCATGTCGCGTCCCCGCTGGCCGGTGCCGTAGGGAACAGACCACTGGTGTCCGCAGGCGAGGCACGCAAAGCGCCGCAGCCGATCGTGGTTGGGGTGCTCGAGGCGGAAAGAGCCGCCTTCGATCCTGAGCGCTTTTCCCTGCCACAGGGCGGTGGCGGTTTTTTGCCTGGCTTTGTTGACGATGCGGTGCAGAGTCGGGCGGGAGACGGCCATGCTTTCCGCCGCTTCGCCCATGTCCAGCTGTTCGCAGTCCACCAGCCGGAGGGCTTCCATCTCTTCGAAGGTAAGCACAATTTCGTCGAGCTCCCGCAAGGGTACGCCGACGGGCTTGTAGTGGTCAACAGGCGGTAACTGCCGGATCCTGCGCTCCTTGTGCGGTCTGGCCATGCTTCACCTTTAATGAAATATATTCCGAATAAATCTTACCCCTCCCGCCCGGTTTTGTCAACCCGGCGGATGCCCGCTACCCCCGTTCCTGGCGGCTGGGCGGCTGTTTGCGGGCGAACAGCCCGGGAGCCACGGGGGAAACTTCGGGAACGAGGGTGACCAGCCGGAGGAACGAGGCCTATTCCGGCTTGTCCTGTTTGTTGAGCATGATGTCGAGGATGATTTTGTCCATCTCGAGCGTTCCCTGGTTGCCGATCCGGCAGAGGTTGTCGATGGAATGCACGGGGCTTACCTCGATGATGCCGTCGGTCGGCTTGATCCCCAGGCCCCTTATCGCCAGCAGCGCCGACTGCGCCGCCGCGTTGGTGCAGGTGGCGACTTTCAGGGCGCAGCCCGGTTTGGCGCCGTCGCACAGCATCCCGGTGACGTTGCCCAGCATGTTCTGGATGGCCATTTTGACCGCTACGACGTCGCCGCCTAACAGAAAGGCGATGCCACAGGCCGCGCCGGTGCCCGATACGATAGCGCCGCACAGCGCCGACAGCCGCCCGAATTTCGATTTGATGAAGATCGCGATTAGGTGACTGAGCGTGACGGCCCGCAGGATGGCTTCTTCCGAGGCCTCCTGCCTGGTGCCGAACGCCAGAACGGGGACGGTGGCCGATATTCCCTGATTGCCGCTCCCCGAGTTGCTGACCGCCGGCAGCGGGCAGCCGGCCATCCTGGCGTCGGCGGCCGCGGCGGTCAGCGAGGTGGCGTAGTTGACGATATCGTCGCCTAGAATCTTTTGGGCGACATTATCCTGAATCATCCTCCCCACCTGCAGCCCGTAAGGGTTGCGCAGGCCTTCGGCGGCGATGGCCCCGTTGAGCTCGATGCTGCGCCGGACGACCCCCAGGTCGTCGGCGGGCGCGTTCTGGACGAAATCCCAGATCGAGTCGATGCTGAGGAACGACAGGTCCGCCGCGTTTGCGCCCGGCTGCGGGTCGCCGCCCTCCGCCCGGTTTATCACCTGGCCGTCCACTTCGATGCGTTCCACTTTCGTGTGTTCGTCGGCGATTACCGCCTTGGCGCACGAATCGGCGGTGCGGACGTTGACCTCGATATAGAGCTTTCGGTCGGAGTCCGCGACCTTGACGGTGACGATCCCCCGCTTTACTAGGTCTTCGGCGGCCAGGATGTCCTGCTCGCCGATTCCGGACAGCACTTCGAGAATCTTGGCCGCATCCCCCGCCACGACGCCCAGCGCGGCGGCCATGTCGACCCCGCAGAGCCCGGTGCCGGGAATGGTCACCGACATGGCGTTTTTCACCACGTTGCCGCTGACGTAGACGTCGACGGCCGTCAGCCCGGCGCCGCGGGCATGCGCCCGCGCGAGCGCGGCCGCGTAAGCGACTGCTACCGGTTCGGTGCAGCCGAGCGCGATCTCAAGTTCGTGTTCGAGCAGTTCGATAAATTTCGCGTAGCTCATGACAGCCCCCATTATTCCGCTTTCCGATTATCGACGCGCGCCGCGAGGCGCTGCCGATTCCAGAATATAGTGTAGCAGGTCTGCGGACGGCTTGCCAGTAAATTTTCTGGTAACCCGCGGAACCAGGAACGACAAGGGTTTCGGTCGCCGATTGCGAACCGGGGCTGTGGTACGCCAACAGCGCCGGGGAGTCGCAGGCGGGAGAAAGACCGGGTTCAGTCGTACGCGCGGCGGGTCTGCTCGTCGGCCATGGCAGGCCGGATGTGGTCCTGCCATTCGGGCGTGTTCCAGGTGCCCAGCGCCTGGTGTACGCTGTTGTATTTCTCGGGGATGGGATGGGTGCCGACGACGACTTCAAGCCCGTATCTGCCGGTGATGAAGTCGCGGAAGTAGCTGATATGGGGACAGGGCGGATAGCCGACCACCAGTCCGGTGGCGAGATGGACGACCTGGGCGCCGTTCTTTTTCATTTCCTCGGGCGCGTATTCGATATTGCCGCCAGGGCAGCCGCCGCAGCTGGTGAAGCCGACGATTTCGACCTCTTTGCCTTTGTACCGCGAGAAGGCGCCTTCGCGGTTCTGCAGCGCGCGGAAGCATTTGCCGCCGGCGCAGGATTTGTAGCGGTCGCAAATGACGATAGCGATTTTAACGGGTTCGTTCATTTTTATCTCTCCTTTGCCTCCATGGGCTTGCTTGGTCTTTATTACGAAATATATTTCGTATCAACCACACGGATTCCTGCCTGCGTACTTTGTATACACTGGCGACGCAGGGCAGTAAAAAAGGCTTCGCGTTTTCGCGAAGCCTTTTTCTCTATGATGGGAAAACGGGTGGAGCGCCGGAGTCGTCAACAGGCGAGATGCTCGCGGATGATTGCCGCCAGTTCGCCGTCGGCGACCGGCTCCTTCCGCTGGACCGCCCGCTGCTTGACCGCCGCGGCCACCGGGGCCAGCGCCGCCTCGCTCAGGGGCAGGCCGAGTTCCCGGCTTTTGTGAAGCAGCGCGGCCTTGCCGGAATGCTTGCCGACGACGATCCGCCTCTCCAGCCCGACTTCGGCCGGGTCGAAAGGCTCATACAGGGCGGGGTTTTTGAGGACGCCGTCGGCGTGGATGCCCGATTCGTGATGGAAGATGGCCTGGCCCACCACCGGCTTCGCGGCGGGGATGCCCCTTCCGGACGCGCCGGCCACGTATTGGCAGAGTTGCCGCAGCCCGGCCAGGTTATAGCCGGCGGCAGCGCCGCTGTGGCGCAGGAACATCAGCACCTCCTCCAGCGCGGCGTTGCCGGCCCGTTCCCCCAGGCCGTTGACCGTGACGCTCAGGAAGCGCGCGCCGGCCCGGTGGGCGGCGACGGTGTTGGCGGTGGCCATCCCGAAGTCATTGTGGGCGTGGACTTCGAGCTCGGCTCCCTTGTCGCGGCGCAGACGCTCGATCCGGGCGGCCATCGTCAACGGGTCGAGGATGCCGACCGTGTCGCAGTACCTGACCCGCCGGGCGCCGGCCGCCGTGACCGCGCGAATGTATGTCAGGAGGAAATCCTCGTCGGCGCGCGAGGCGTCCTCCATGCCGACGGAGATATAAAGGCCGTGCTTGCGGGCGAACTCGACCGCCGCGACGGTATTGGCCAGCACCGCCGCCGGCGACGCCCGCAGCTTGTCGCGGATATGGAGGGCGGAAACCGGGCTGGATATCTCGACGGCGTCCACGCCGCAGGCGACGGCGGCGGCGATGTCGGCGGCGGTCGCCCGGCACCAGGCCATGACGCTGGCCTTGAGGCCGGCGGCAGCGATCAGGCCGACCGCCTCGGCCTCCTCGCCGCCCATGGCGGGCGTGCCGGCTTCGATCTGGTCGACCCCGACGTCGTCGAGAAGCCGGGCGATAGCCAGCTTTTCGGCCGGGCCGAAGGCGACTCCCGCCGTCTGCTCGCCATCCCGCAGGGTGGTGTCAACAACATAGACCGCCTTGTCCGGCGAAAGCGTGCCCATCGCCCATCCCTCCCGCTCCGTCTGCCTTGATGATGATTCTGGTCTCCCGCTCGCTGATTTTTTCGCTCGTCCAGGTAAAGGCTCCGGTCGTCAGGTCAAGCTCCAGCCAGGGCGGCAGGTGGTCGCAGACGACCTCCAGGAGGTTGAAGCGCCCCCGGCGGAGGAAGGGCTGCAATACGTGCTTGGTGGTGATGCCGGCGTTCCTGGCCTGGATTTCTTTCAGGGAAATGAAGTAGTGTCCGGGGGCTTTCTCGGTCGGCCCGAGCGGCGCGGCGGCGGGCGCCGGGGCGTTTTTTTCCGCCTTTTCCCGCTCTTCGCCGGCCCATACCTCTTCCAGATAGGCAAGCGGCTCGCCGGACTGCTCCCAGACGTTGAAGCCGGCTTTCTCCAGCTCGTAGTAGGGCATGCCGGTCAGGGAGCGGGCGACGAAGGTGCGGCACTCGCCGAGGAAGGCCAGCAGCGCGGCCATCTGGCGGCGGAGCCCCTTGAGCCCCCCCTCGGCGGTCAGCGTGAAGTCCGTTTCCCGCGCCACCGTCCATGCCTTCTGGCGCCGGCGGTAGACGCGCACCCGTCCCGGTTCGCCGAACGTTCCCGTCAGGCCGTTGTTATCAATGAATACCGCTACCTCGCGCGCCATATCGTCCCCTTCTTTCCTTGGTCAGAGTGCCAGCCGCTCGACGATCTGGCCGCCTTCGATGTGCTTGTCGAGGATTTCCGCCACGTCGTCGGGGGTGACGGAGCCGTACCAGACGTTGCCGGGGTGGATGACGACGATCGGTCCTTTTTCGCAGATGCCGAAACAGCCGGTGTTGGTGACGAAGACCCGGCCGCCCAGTTCCCGCTCCTCGATCTCTTCCAGGAACCCGGCCATGATGTCGACGCCGCCCTTGGTGTGGCAGAAGCCCTTCTGGACGCCGCCAATGCGCGAACTGGTGCAGACGAAGATGTGATAATCGGGTTTTTTCACGGTTTCTCCCCCTTTAGCTGCACTTTTGCTGCTGCAGCGCGGCCACCGCCCGTTCCAGGCCGTGCTCGACGGTGAAGCAGTCTTCGATGCTCATGATGCCGTGGCGACGGAGGCGGTCGGCCGCCTGGCGGCCGATGCGCATCGAGAGGACGGCGTCGCAGTCGGCCAGGATGCCGATCACCGCCTCCTTGTTGTCCTCCTCCCCGCAATCGGCCGGCCCGTCGCAGTATCTGCCGACCCGCCTGGTGCCCGACAGCACGAAGCCCTGGTCGGTCGTCAGATATACGAGGAATTCCTCGGCCTGCCCGAAGTGGAGGTCGACCAAGCGCCCGTGCCTGGAGGCGACGGCGATCCTGTAAGGTCTGGGGACGGGAGGAGCGGGATGCGCGGACTCCGCCCGGCAGCCGCGGCTGAATTCGGCGGAGCGGTCCTCGGCGAGCAGGCCGATGGCGTCGGCCCGGCACTGGCGGCAGTGGCGCATCTGGCGGATGTCCTGCTGGCAGAGGTCGCGCATCGCCGCTACTTCCTTCATGCTCGTCTGGGGCAGGTATTCGAAGGCGCTGCCCGGCGCGGGGATCATCGGCATGATGTTGGTTACGAATACGCCGAGGTCCTTGACGGTCTTGACGACGGCCGGGATGTGCCGGTCGTTGACGCCGCCGATCATGACGATGTTGACCTTGACCAGCACCCCGCCGGCGGTAAGGGCGGCGATGCCGGCGAGCTGCCTGGACAGCAGGAGCTCGGCTCCGGCCCGGCCGGTGTAGGTTTCGCCCTTGTAGGCGACGTGGCGGTAGATGGCGGCGCCGATATCAGGGTCGACGCAGTTGACAGTCACCGTTACGTGGCGAACACCGAGGTCGATGATTTCCCGGGCGTACTCAGGCAGCATCAGCCCGTTGGTCGACAGGCAGAAGATAATTTCGGGGTCGATCGCCCGGACGCGCTCCAATGTTTCGCGGGTCCGGGGCCAGTTGGCCAGGGCGTCGCCCGGTCCGGCGATGCCCACGACGCTAAGGTTGGCGACTTTTTCCCTGACCAGGGCGAATTTGTCGCCCGCGGCCGCCGGCGACAGCACCTCGCTGGTCACCCCGGGCCGGCTTTCGTTGACGCAGTCATATTTGCGGCTGCAGTAGTTGCAGCTTATGTTGCAGGCCGGCGCAACCGGCAGGTGGATGCGGGCGAACTTGTGCTGGGCGTCGGCCGAGTAGCAGGGATGCCGTTCGGCGGCGGCCGCCGGGTCATGGGGACAGGAGCAGCCCATCTGTGGTCACCTCGCTTGAGCCGGGGCCAGGTTCAGCCTGCGGCCTTTGTAGAATTCGTCGTAGATTCTGGTCCGGTAGGTATGGTGTTTCGCGTCCAGCAACGTGTTGGTGATCCGGTCAAGGAGGTTCGCCGTGCCGGTGTAGCCGACCGAGAGGATGCGCTGGCCGCCCATGCGGTCGAGGATGGGGAAGCCCAGCCTGACCAGTGGTATGCCTTCTTTCTCGGTGAGATAGCGGCCGTCGGACGGGCCGATGGCGATGTTGGCCCCGGCGGCGGCGCTGCGGAAACGGATTTCGGCGAAGTCGGTCTCGCTGAGAAAATAGCTTGGCTCAGGCGACGCGGCCAGGACGTCCTTGAAGAGGGAAACCGCTTCGCCGCCTGCGCCGCCGGCGGCCACGACCGTCGGCCAGACGCCGTTCTCGAGGCAGGTCCGCGTGACGGCGTAGACCATCTCCGGTTCGCCGAAGATGACGCTGCGGCCGGCGAAGTTGTGTTTGTGGGAATCGATCATCGCGTCCAGCAGCCGGCCCCGCTCGGCGAGCACGCCCGCCGGGACCTTGCGGCCGGTTATTTCCCTGAGCGTCCGCAGGAAGAGGTCGGTCGCCGCCACCCCGATGGGGATGGGCAGGCGGTGGAGGGCGACGCCGTATTCGTCGGCCAGCAGTTGCCCGGGGGATAAGGCCGGCGGCACGGTAACCCCCATCTCGATGGTCGCCGCCGCTCCGGGCATGGCCCGGATGGCGTCCAGCGGCGTCCCTCCCGGCGCCATTTTGGTGTAATGGTCGGAGTACGGACGGTCGAGGGTGTCGGCGAAATCGGGCAGCAGGGTGTACTCTATGTCCATGGCCGCCAACAGGCGTTTGAGCTCGCGGATGTCGGCCGGGCTGACGTTGGCGGCGATGATGTTGATTTTGTCGTGCCGGGGCGTCGGCTGAGCGAGGGCGGCGACGATCCGCCGCAGGGCCAGGTAGTAGCCGTCGGCCTGGCTGCCGCCATAGCCGGGCGTGCTCACCGGCACGATAACCAGGTCGGCCAGGCCGCGTTCGGCCAGGTATTCGGCGGCGAGCCGCTCGATGTCCTCGCCGATCGTCTCGGCCAGGCAGGTGGTGAGGATGCCGATCAGCCGCGGGTCGTAAACTTTGCGGATGTTGTCGAGGGCCTGTTTGAGGTTTTCCCCGCCGCCGTAGACGGTGCCCTTTTCATTGAGGGCCGAGGAGCCGACGTCGACGGGTTCGTTGAAATGCTCGGCCATTGTGCGGCGCATATAGGTGCTGCAGCCCTGGGAACCGTGGATGAGCACCATTGCGCCCTCCACTCCCTTTAAGGGCAGGATGCCGCCGATGGGCATGCACATATGGCAGGGGTTTTCGCTGACGCTTTTCGCGACCTTAAGATCAGCCATCGAGATCGCCTCCCATCTTGGCGTGCCGCCAGACCGGCGAGCAGAGGGTGGTGTAGACTTCGGCCGCGAAGTTGACGGCGCCGGCGTAGCCGGACAGGGGATGCTTGCGGTCGTGGTTATGGTCGATGAAGGCTCTGCCGAGTTTGTAGGCCAGCGGCCGTTCCTTGACCCCGCCGACCAGCAGGTCGGCCCCCTGCTCGGTCATAAATTTCTCCAGTTCGGACGGGTTGGCGTCGTCGAGAATTACGGTGCCGTCGGCCACCAGGGAATCGATGGTCTCGTATTCTTCCTTGCGGCCGGTCTGGGTGCCGACCATGACGACTTCAACGCCCAGTTCGCGGAACTGCTTGATGAGCGAGATAGCCTTGAAGCCGCCGCCGACGTAGACGGCCGCCTTCTTGCCGGCCAGCTTGGCGCGGTAGCCGTCGATGACCGGCTGAACCTTGGCCGTTTCGCGGGCGATCAGTTCCTCGGCCCGCTCGCTCAGGCTCCCGCCGCCCAGGGCGGCGGCGATGCGGCGGAGGGAGTCGGCGGTGTCGGCGAGCCCCAGGAAGGAGACGTGCATGTAGGGGATGCCGTAGGCTTCTTCCATCCGACCGGCCAGGTAGACCATTGAGCCGGCGCACTGGATGATGTTGAGGCGGGCGCGGGTGGCTTTCTTGAGCTCGCCGTAGCTGGAGTCGCCGGTGAAGACGGCGTTGATGTCGACCCCGACCTGCGCCAGGTAATCGCGGATGATCCACGCTTCGCCGGCCAGGTTGAAGTCGCCGAGATAGTTGATGCTGCGGTCCTTGCCGACGAGCGCCGCTTCCGCCGGCGTTGCGGGGGCGGTGAGGCGGAAAAGGGCGTCGCAGGCCGCCCGGTAGCCGGCGGCCTTGTTGCCGGCGAAGCCGCTGGACTGCACCGGGATGACCTCGATGCCGTGGCGGTTCGCCGCCGCTTTGGCGACCGCCTCCAGGTCGTCGCCGATTACGCCGACGATGCAGGTGGAATAGATGAAGACGAGTTTGGGACTGTATTTGGCGACTAGTTCGTCGATGGCCGCGGCCAGTTTTTTCTCGCCGCCGAAAATTATATCCCGCTCCTTGAGGTCGGTGGAGAAGCTGTTGCGGTACAGGTCTTCGCCGCTGGTGAGGCTGCCGCGGATGTCCCAGGTGTAGCTGGCGCAGCCGATGGGGCCGTGCACCAGGTGGATGGCGTCGGTGATGGGGTTGAGGACGACGCGGGCGCCGCAGTAGACGCAGGCCCGCTGGCTGACGGCGCCGGCGATGCTGTCGTCGTCGCATTTGAGGCGGCTTATCTGCCGGCCCTTGGTGGTGATGAAGTCCTGCCGTCCGTCGATCGCTACGGCCTGCGCCATGGTTTTCACTCCCTTTTCCCGCTGACGCGGCAGTTTTTACATGACGAGCTCGAAATCCTCGTCGGCGGCGTCGCGGTCCTGCCTGTCGAGGAGCGCGCCGGCGATCATCTCGACCAGCCGCATGGCGCCCCGGTAGCCGACGACCGGCAGGTAGGAATGGACGCTGCGGTCGAGGATGGGGAAGCCGACGCGGACGAAGGGGATGTCTTCCGCCCTGGCGATATATTTGCCGTAAGTGTTGCCGATCAAAAGGTCGACCGGTTCGTTCTTGATAAGCTGATGGAGGGCGAAGAGGTCGCCGCCGGCCTTGATGTTGGCCTTGTGGCCGGACTGACCGGCGATTGCGGCGATGTCCTCCTCGAAGCTGCCAACGTCCGAGCCGATGGCGCCGCCCGGCGTGCCGGTGAGGACATGGACGGGCACCATGCCGAGGCTGACGGCGAACTCGGTCAGGCCGGTGACGACGTCGGGGTCGCCGAAGATGGCCACCTTCTTGCCGTGGAAGTGGAAGTGGGTGTCGGTCATGATGTCGACCAGTTGGCCGCGCTCTTCCTCAAGCGCCCACGGCACCTCTTTCACGAAGGCCCGCCTGAGCGCCATCACGAAGGCGTCGGTGGCTTTGATGCCGATCGGCGTCTTGAGGGTTACGGCCGGCACCCTGCACTTTTTGGCGAGCGCCTCGGCGGCGTCGCTGGACGCGAACCGCCCGAGGGCCACGGTGAGCTTGCTGGCGCCGCTGTCGGCCAGTTCGGCCAGCTTCGTCCCGCCCTTGGGGAACATGACGAATTCGCCGGTCATGGGGGTGTCGACGACGCCGCTGGTGTCGGGAAACATGATGAACGGTACGCCCATCAGGTGGGCGATGCGTTTGATCTCCCGCATGTCGCCGGGGTTGACGAAGCCGGGGATGAGGTTGGCCTGCTCCTTCTTGATGGCGGCGGCCTCGGCGAAGTAGCTGACCATCGCCTTGGTCATGTTGGAAAAGCCGGTGATGTGCGAGCCCTGGTAGCTGGGGGTGTTGGCGTGGAAGACCGTTTTGCCCTCGGGGATGTCGGCGTCCTTGATGATGCTGGGGATGTCGTCGCCGATCGTCTCGGTCAGGCAGGTGGTGTGGACGGCGATGATGTCGGGATTATATATCTGGAAGATGTTCTTGATGGCCGTCTTGAGGTTGGCGCCGCCGCCGAAGACGGACGCGCCTTCGGTGAAGGAGCTGGTCGACGCCATTATCGGGTCGCGGAAATGGCGGGTGAGGTGCATGCGGTGGTAGGAACAGCAGCCCTGCGACCCGTGGCTATGGGGCAGGCAGCCGTGCACCCCCAGGGCGGCATACATGGCGCCGATGGGCTGGCAGGTCTTGGCGGGGTTTATCATGCCGCCGCTGGTGCGTTCGGTGAATTCCTTGGGGGTCGCGTCAAGCATTTCAGGCCACTCCTTCCTCGGTTACCGAGCCGGTCAAAAGCGGCTCTTCTTTCCAGGGGGGAACGATAAAGTTCCAGGTGGGGGAAACGAAGCCCATCGACACGTCGCGGGCGAAGTTGACCGCGCCGCCAAAACCGGCGTAGGGGCCGCTGTAGTCGTACGAATGCAGCTGCTTGGCCGGGATGCCCATTTTCTGGACGACATACTTGTCCTTGATGCCGGAGGCGAAAATGTCGGGCTTGAGGAGCTTGATGAATTCCTCGGTCTCGTAGTGGTTGAGGTCGTCGACCATGATCGTGCCGTCGGCCATGTCGACCTGCATGCCGGCGTAGAAACTGAGGGGGATCTGCCGCTGGAGCTCGGCCAGCTTCTCCGGCGACACCTTGAGCCGGAAACGGCGCTCGTCGGCGGTGACGTGGAGGTCGGGGATGTTTTTCGAGTCGGCGTCGGTCTTGATTTCGGGGATGACCTGCCGCCCCTCGTAGTCGTCTCTGTGGGCGAATTCGTAGCCGGCCAGCACCGTGTCGATGCCCAGTTCGGCGAAAAGCCCCTGGTAATGGTGGCCGCGGGAGCCGCCCACGAAGCAGAAGGCCGTTTTGCCCTCGCACAGCTTGCGGTACTGCTCGATCTGCGGCTCGACGCGGGCCAGTTCGCGGGCGATGATCTCCTCGGTGCGGGCGGTGAGGGCCGGGTCGTCGAAGTAGCGGGCCATGTTCCTGAGCGACTCGGCGGTGGCCGCGACGCCGATGAAGTTGACCTTCAGCCACGGGGTGCCGTACTTGGTCTCAAGCATGCCGGCGATGTAGTTGATCGAGCGGTGGCACTGCACAAGGTTAAGCTCGGCGGTGTGGGCGTTCTTGAGGTCCTCGTAGGAACCGTTGCCTGTCATGACCGACACCACGGTGTAGCCGATTTCGTCGAGGATCCGTTCGATCTCCCAACTGTCGCCGCCGATGTTGTACTCGCCGAGAAGGTTGATGGGGTACTTGCCGGCGGCTTCCTCGCGGTCGCCGGCGCCGATCACCCTTTCCACCAGGCCGTTGTTGGCGATGTGATGGCCGGCCGACTGGCTGACCCCCTTGTAGCCTTCGCAGCTGAACGCCAGGATGGGGATGCCGAGCCGTTCCTCGGCGGCCCTGGCCACGGCGTTGATGTCGTCGCCGATAAGGCCGACCGGGCAGGTGGCCGATACGGTGATCGCCTTGGGTTTGAATATCCCGGCCACCTCGTCGATCACTTTCGCCAGCTTCTTCTCGCCGCCGAATACGATATCGCTCTCCTGCATGTCGGTCGATACGCAGTAATTCAGGAATTCCTGGCCCGGTTCATCTGCTCGCGCCTTGTTGCGGCGGGTGCCCCAGGAATAGTAGCCGCAGCCGATTGGTCCGTGGGTGATGTGGACCATATCCTTGAGCGGGCCGAGGACGACGCCCTTGCAGCCGGCGTAGGCGCAGCCGCGGTTGGTGATGATGCCCGGAATGGTGCGGGTGTTCGCTTCTATCTCCTGCCGGTCGGCCGACGAATCTTTGATGATGATGTGCTTCTTGCGGTTCTTTTCCACTTTGGAAGGGTATTTGGCCAGCATTTCGCTGATTTGCTCCAGAGTCATGGCCATGGTCCATACCTCCTTTTCTTACAGGGCGGCGTCGCCGGCCTCGCCGGTGCGCACGCGGACGGCGTCGAGGACGGGCAGGACGAAGATTTTGCCGTCGCCTACTTTGTTGGTTGTGCGGTTGGCTTTCATGACGGCGTCGACGATGCGGGGGACGTCCTCGTCATGGGCCATGACGGTGAACATCCGCCGGGGGAAGAGCCGCGAGCCGTCGAGGAAGCCGTCGACGAGCTGCTCGGTCTCCGCCGGCTCGACCTCGTCGCCGGCCAGGGCGAGCAGCCTCGCCTTGCGTTCGGCGATGACCGACTGATCTTCGACCAGCTTGCCCCGGCCCAGCACCTTCGTGGCGGTGAAGCCGGCCACTCCGGCCTCGACCAGGGCCCGTTTCATGGCGTTGGTCTTGTTCATGCGGATGACCGCGATTATCTCTTTCATGCGCCAGCCCCCCTACAGGCCCTTGGCGCCGCTGGAGATGGTGTAAGCCTCCTCGATCGGGCTGACGAACACCTTGCCGTCGCCGTAGGCGCCTTTTTCGCTGGTTTTGGCCGCTGCCAGCACCGTGCGGATAACGTCGTCCTTATCCTCGTCGCGGACGGCCATGAGGATGAGGCTTTTGGGGATTTCGTCGTATACGATGCCGCCGATCTTGATGCCCTTCTGCTTGCCGCGGCCGACGACGTCGACTACGGTGGCGGCGTGGAAACCGGCCCGCGATAATTCGGACAGCACTTCGTCCTTCTTCTCCGGCCTGACGATCGCGCGAATGAGTAGCATTATCCTCTTCTCCCTTCAGTCTCGTTAAGCAATCGCGTCGAGAAAACCGTGCTGCATCATCAGTTCTTCCAGCCGGTCCTGGGTCATGGGCTTGGGGATGACGAACAGCTGGTTGCCGTCGATGGCCTCGGCGAGCTTGCGGTATTCGGCCGCCTGGCCGGCCTCGGGGTCGAAGTCGATGACCGTTTTTTTGTTGATCTCGGCCCGCTGCACGATGTTGTCGCGGGGGACGAAGTGGATGAGTTGGGAGCCGATTTCCTCGGCGAACGCCTTGAGAAGGGCGTACTCGTTGTCAACCTTGCGGCTGTTGCAGATGATGCCGCCCAGGCGGACCTTGCCGTTGGTCGCGTACTTCTTGATGCCTTTGGCGATGTTGTTGGCGGCGTACAGCGCCATGAGCTCGCCCGAGGCGACGATGTAGATCTCCTCGGCCTTGCCCTCGCGGATGGGCATCGCGAAGCCGCCGCAGACGACGTCGCCGAGAACGTCGTAAAATACGTAGTCGAGGTCGGGGGTATACGCCCCGAGCGACTCCAGCAGGTTGATGGAGGTGATGATGCCGCGGCCGGCGCAGCCGACGCCGGGCTCGGGGCCGCCCGACTCGACGCAGCGGGTGTCTTTGAAGCCGGGCTTCAAAATAGCGTCGAGCTCGATGTCGTCGCCTTCGTCGCGAAGCGTGTCGAGCACTGTCTTCTGACACAGTCCGCCCAGGAGCAGGCGGGTCGAGTCTGCTTTCGGGTCGCAGCCGACCACCATTACTTTTTTGCCGGCTTCGGCGAGAGCCGCCACCGTATTCTGGGTGGTCGTCGATTTGCCGATGCCGCCTTTACCGTATATAGCCACTTGTCGCATATTGATTACCTCCTCGAATCGCTTGTTGAAAAACACCGGCTCTCCGGCTATAATGAAAACTAGGCATGTCGAATAACCCTGGTTTAGCCGCTGGGGGGAAGATGTGCGCCGGCTTCATGGGTATGCCAGTACTCATGAAGCCTTTATTTTTTTCCATTGACCGCGAAGAAGATCCTCACCTCCCCGATTAAGCTTGTTTATGAACACATCGGGGCCAATAAACAGCTGTTTATTAGCCCCGATGCTATCATGCTGGCGAACTGACTCCCGGACCATATTCGGTTAGTGGGACTAGGATGCGAAAAGGCGCTTCGGAGCCGTGCTCCAAAGCGCCTTTGCTTTCTTTATGTTGTCGTTACTATACCACAGACTTTTCCTGCCGGTCAATACCTCCGGCCATATTCGCAATATTCATTATTCCCCGGGGCTTTTCGCCGCTTTTTCCAGGCGCGCCCGCTGCGCGAGTCTGTTGACAATCTGTACCAATGTGTAATATCATAGTTTATAGAAATTTCCGGACAACTGTATACAGCACACGAAGCACGGGTATGAAACCCAAGGGAATGAATTCCCCTGGCGTTTCATTTTTTATTTTTGGGGGTATGCGCATGGATTGCAGACCATTGTACGAACCGCTGCCGATCGACCCCGGCCCCGTCCTGGATATCGCCGAGGGCAACCAGCTTTATCAGGCGGTGGCGGTCGCCTGCCGGTTCGGCCTGTTCGCGGCGCTGAGCGAGAAGCAATCGGCGGCGGAGCTTGCGGCGAACAGCGGCCTGGACGGAGCGGCCGTCGCCAGGTTGCTGGATGTGCTCGCGCACGCGGGCTTGCTTGACGAGCAGGACGGAAGCTATAAAACAGCCCCGGCGGCCGAAGCCTACCTGCGGCCCACCGCCCTGCTCTATCTCGGCCATCTGTTTCCGGCCGGCTTCGCGCCGGAGTCTTTCGGCGGGCTGCTGGCCGACTGCCTGCAGGGCGGCTGCCGGGAAAGCCCGGAACCGGGCTGGAACCCGGAGCAGCTGCGCCAGATCGGCGTGTCCGGCCTCAACGGCTCCATCCAGGCCACCGTCGCCGCGGTCGACCTCGCCGGCGCCGCCCGGCTGCTCGATCTGGGCGGCGGACACGGGTTCTACAGTATTGCCTTGGCGCAGAAATACCCCGCTCTTGCGGTCACGCTGTTCGACCTTCCGCAGGTCGTGGGCCTGGCCGGCGAGTATGTCCGCAAGTTCGGGCTGGCCGACAGGATCGGCCTGGTGGCGGGCGACTTCCTGAAGGAAGCGATCGGCGCCGACTACGACGCCGTGCTGTGCGCCAACATTCTCCATAGCACGAAGCGGGCTACGGTGCTGGCAAAGGTCTGGCAGGCCCTCAATCCGGGCGGCCGGATCATCGTCAAGTGCCGCGTGGCCGATTGCCGGCCCACGCTGACGACCGCCCTCGGAAAGCTCGTCTGGCTGGTGCGCGGCAACAGGGAGCTTCATGACGGGGCGACCTGGCACGGCTTTTTGGAGCAGCAAGGTTTTAAAGACGTAAAAACCATCAATATCCACGGCCTGTTCGCCACAATGACAGGCGTGAAAAAATGAACCGGGAGGTATCGTGATGAACAAGGACTACCCACAGGATTTGCAGGAAGCGATCGAATTTCACGGGCATTTCTGCCCCGGACTGGCGATCGGCTACCGGGCGGCGAAGGCCGCGCTCGAGAAATTGGCGGCGGCCAGGGCGGGCGATGAGGAGCTGGTAGCCATCGTCGAAACCGACGCCTGCGGCGTCGATGCCGTGCAGTCGCTGCTGGGCTGCACGATGGGCAAGGGCAATCTCATTTACAAGGACTACGGCAAGCAGGTGTACACCGTCGCCAGCCGCAAGCAGGGCAAGGCCGTCCGCGTGGCGTTGAAGCCGGACGCTTTTCCCCAGCCGCCCGGCGCGGACGCCCTGCGCGCCGCTGTTTTCGGCGGCACGGCTTCGGCGGAGCAGCGCAAGGAGTTCCAGCAGTTGCAGCAGGCGAGAATCGGCCGTCTGCTGGCGGCGAATACCGATGAGCTGTTTAAGGTGGAGTGGGTCGATATGCCGTTGCCGCAGCCGGCGAGGATATTTGGCTCGGTGGTGTGCGGTTTCTGCGGCGAGGCGGTTATGGAGCCCCGCGCCCGCCTGCAGGACGGCAAGATCGCCTGCCTGTCCTGCCATGAAGAATATACGCGGGGGTGGTAAGCCTTGAGGCACCGTAGGCTGCTGCTGGGCCTGGCGGTATTTTTCGTCGCGGCCATCGGGCTTTTACTCTACCACTTGTCGAGCTCACCCGGACTGGGCGGCGGCAGGCAGGCCGCCACGCTGAAGATCGCTTCCGAGGACTACGGCTTTCCGTCGCCCTATACCTTTTATCCGCGCGGCCCTGGGTACCTGAGGATGTCGCTGTTGTTCGACACCTTGGTGTGGAAGGATGCGCAGGGCGTTATTCCCTGGCTGTGCGAGCGCTACGAAGTCTCCCCGGACGGCCGCGAATGGTCGTTTTTCCTCCGCGCGGGCGTGAAGTGGCAGGACGGCCGGCCGCTCACCGCCGCAGACGTCAAGTTCACGTTCGACTACATCCGCAGCCATCCCCACGCCTGGTTCAGCCGCGAAACCGGCGTGATAAAGTCTGTCGAGGCCGTTAGCCCCCGGCAGGTCAAGTTTACGCTCAAGAGCGCGTACGCGCCCTTCCTGACCAATATCGCCGGCACTGTGCCCGTATTGCCCCAACACATCTGGCGGGACGTGGCCGACCCGATGAAGTTCACCGCCGACGCCGCCGCCGTCGGCAGCGGCCCCTTCAAGCTGGCGAAGTACGACAAGGCAACCTCCCTCTACATATACGAGGCCAACCCAGGATACTTCCGGGGCAGGGTCAAGATCGACCGCCTGATATTTTCCCGGCCGGGACAGCCGCTGCTGGCGTTCAAAAACGGCGAGGTCGACGCCTTCAATCCCGACGTTGACCAGGTCGCCGTGCTGAAGAACGCCAAGGATGTCAAAATAATCGAGGGCAGCGGCTTCTGGGTGTGCCGCCTCATGTTCAACCTATCGCAGGCTCCTTTCGACCGGCCCGAGTTCCGCCGGGCCGTCGCCCATGCCCTCAATCTGCCGGAGCTCGTAGCCCGGGCCACCCATAACGGCGCCATCCCCGGCAACCCCGGCTACGTCCCCCCCGAACTCGGCGAGTGGTATAATCCCCGCGTCGCCGCTTATCCCTTCGACCCCCGACGAGCCGGCGACCTGCTGGCGGGGCTCGGTTACAGCGTGATAGGCCCGGACGGGATACGTTCGACTCCCGGCGGCGAACGCCTGAGCTTTGACCTGCTGACGCTGCCTCAGGGCCACGAAGGTGAAATCGTCAAGAGCATGCTGGCGGCGGCCGGTATCGAGGTGAGGGTCACGGCGCTGGAGAAAGCGACCCATGACCAGCTTATCGACAGCGGCCAATACCAACTGGCGGTAAACGGCCACGGCGGCCTGGGCGGCGACCCGGTTTTCCTGATGCAGCTCACCAGGCCGCTGACGACGGCGGGCACCAACACGACTCTGTACGCCAACCCCGAATACCTTCGCCTGGCCCGCCTGCAGACTAAGCTGACCGACCGGGGCGCGCGCCGCGCGGCGGTGTTCGCCATGCAGGAAATGCTGGCCGACGATCTGCCCACTATTCCCCTATATTACCGCAAGATGTACTTCGCCTACCGCCCCGGCAAGCTGGACGGCTGGTTCTACACGCCGGGCGGCATTGCCTTGGGCATCCCGACCGAGCTCAACAAGCTAGTGTTTATAGAATCGCGCTAGAGGTACCGCCATCATGAGTTGCGCTTTCGACAAGGAGACCGAACGCCGGTTGGCAAAAAAGAAGCTGCATTTTCTGCAGCACAAGCTTCTGGATTACCTGGTCACGATCGGCTTCGTCGTGATCATCAACTTCCTGCTGCCGAGGCTGCTGCCGGGCGACCCGTTCGCCCAGCTTAGCGGCCTCGGCGCCGGCGCCGATTTCGCCGTCAGCCTCGACGCCGCCAGCGAGGCGGCCCTCCGCGAGTATTACGGACTGGACAAGCCTCTTGGGGCGCAGTTTGTCCATTATCTGCAGAACCTGCTTACCGGCAATCTCGGTTATGCTTATTATTTTAAGGCTCCGGTCGGCCAGCTGCTGGCCGAGCGCCTGCCGTGGAGCTTGCTGCTGCTGCTGACAAGCATTCTGCTGGCTTCGGTTGTCGGCATCGCCTGCGGGGTTTTTGCCGCCTGGCGGCGCGGGACGGCATGGGACCATGGCCTGCGGGGGCTGCTGCTCGGCATGCGGACAGTCCCGCCGTTTTTTCTCGGCAGTCTGCTGCTCCTGATTTTCAGCGTCAAGGGACAGTGGTTTCCCGTCTCCGGCGCTTTCAGCGTCGATACCGCCGGCGCCTCCGGCCTGGCCCGCCTGAAAGATATTATCTGGCATCTGGCGCTGCCGGCCGCGACTTTGACCCTCGCCGAGCTTTCCGGCAATTTCATGCTGACCCGCAGTGCGATGCTCGATACGCTGCGGGAGGACTACATTACTTTCGGCCGCGCCCGCGGCCTGAGCGAGAGCCGGCTGATGTTCGGCCACGCCCTGCCGAACGCCCTGCTGCCGGTGATAACCCACACTGGCCTGCGGTTGGGTCTGGCGAGCGGTATCGTGATTTATGTCGAAAAGATCTTCGGCTACCCGGGAATAGGGATGTTCATGTACGAGGCGCTGGCAGGCCGGGATTTCCAGGTCCTGCAGGGCGGCTTCCTGGTGATTAGCCTCACAGTGCTGCTGCTCAACCTGACCGTCGATATTCTATATGCGTATCTCGATCCGCGCGTGGAGGTGAGCTAGTGTCACGGACGGCAATTCTCGGCGGCGCGCTGCTCGCCTTATTCGCGCTGGTCGCCGTCTTCGCGCCCCTGCTGGCGCCCTTTTCGCCGCTCGCTTACAGCGGGGCGCCTCTCGAGCCTCCCAGTTTGCGCCACCTGCTCGGGACCGACGGCACCGGCCAGGATATTCTGAGCCAGCTTATCTACGGCGGCAGGGTGTCGCTTCTGGTGGGGCTGTGCGCCGCGCTGGGCGGCATAATGCTGGGCGCCGGCCTGGGCATGGCCGCGGGTGTTTACGGCGGCCTGACCGACCGGTTCGTCATGCGGTTCGTCGATATTTTCCTGACCATTCCCCATCTGCCGTTGATGGTGCTGCTGGCCGCCCATTTCCGGCCGCAGCTTTCCACGACCATCGCCGTCCTGATATTTTTTTCGCTGCCGGTCGAGGCCAGACTTGTCCGCTCCCAGGTGCTGTCGCTCAGGCAGCGCGAGTTCCTCGACGCCGCCAGGCTGGCGGGGGCTACGAAATTCTATCTGCTGCGCCGCTATATTCTGCCGGAGCTTGTTCCGCTGCTGCTGGCCCAGGTTGTCATCCGCACGAGCTGGGCCATTCTCGCCGAGTCGGGGCTCGCCTTTCTCGGGCTCGGCGATCCGACGGCCAAGAGCTGGGGCATTATGCTCAAACAGGCTCTGGATTATCAGGCGATTTATTTTACGCCGGCCTGGCAATGGTGGCTGCTGCCGCCGGGCCTCTGCATAACGGCGCTGATCATGGCCCTGACGACGACCGGCTACGCCCTGGAGGAAAAGTTCAACCCCACCCTGAGCGAGGTGAAACGATGAGCCTGCTGGCCGTGGAAAACCTCACCGTCAGCTACCTGAGCCGCGGCGGCGCTTTCCCCGCCCTGCGGAATTTTTCCTGCCGGGTGGCGGCAGGCGATACGGTCGGCGTCATCGGCGAGTCGGGAGCCGGCAAGACGACTCTGGCGCTGGCGCTGCTCGGCCTTTTGGGCGACCGGGCGGTGATCGAGTCCGGCTCGATCGTTTTCGGCGGAACGGAGTTGACCAAACTGACGGCCGGCGAGTGGCGAAAGTACCGGGGAGGCCGGCTGGCCCTCATACCCCAGGCGTCGCAGAATATTTGGAACCCGGTGCTGACTGTCGGCCATCAGCTCGCCGAGCATATCGAGCACCACCTCGGCATCTCCCGCAGCGACGCCGTACGGCAGGCGGCCGCTGCGCTGCGGGAGATGGGTCTTGAAGAAACAGTGCTTGCTTCCTATCCGCACCAGCTGAGCGGCGGCATGCGGCAACGGGCGGCGATCGCCGCCGCCTGCGCCGTCAATCCCGCCTGCATCATCGCCGACGAATGCACCAATTCTCTCGATGTCCGTTATCAGAACGACGTACTGCAGGCCCTCGAAAACCTGCGTCAGGCGCGCGGCACTGCCATGGTGGTGATTTCCCACGACCTGGCGGTCATCGCCAGGTTGTGCCGGAAAACTTATGTATTGCTTGCGGGGGAGACGGTCGAGGCCGGCCTGACGGCAGATATTCTGCGCTCGCCTGTCCATCCTTACGCGCGGCGGATGGTCGCCGATACCTGCAGTTTTCTGGCCAGTCTGCCGGCCGCGGGGAAGGAAGTGTGAGCTTGACTGAGCCCATTATCAGGATAACCGAAGTTACGAAGAGTTTCCCGCGCCACCATCAGCCGCCCCACATTGTGCTGAACCGGGTTTCGTTCGCGGTCGGCGCAGGGGAGATAATCGGCCTTATCGGCGAGAGCGGCAGCGGCAAATCGACGCTGGCGAGGATAATCGCCGGGCTGACGGCGCCGGACGGCGGCGCCGTCGATTGGCCGGGCGACCGTGATGACGGAGGACTGCGGGCCCAGATGATTTTTCAGAACCCGTACGCCTCGCTGTACCGGGGCATGACCGTCCGCGAGCTCGTCGCCGAGCCGCTGGTCATCCAAAACAAAAAGGCCGCCGACCGCGGCGAGGCGGTGCGGCAGGCGCTGCGGCAGGTGGTGCTGCCTGACGATGACGGGTTTCTCGGCCGCTATCCCCAGCAGCTGAGCGGCGGGCAGCGCCAGCGGGTCGCCATCGCCAGGGCCCTCGCGGGCAGACCGCGCCTGCTCGTCGCCGACGAGCCGACGTCGATGCTTGATGTCCCGGTGCAGAAGGAAATAACCGATCTGTTGTTGGCGCTTAACCGCCAAACACGCCTGTCCATTCTGTTCATAACCCACGATCTGGCGCTCGCCGCCTATGCCTGCAGCCGCCTGGTCGTGCTGGCGCAGGGAAAGGTGGCCGAAGAAGGCGAAACCGCCGCTGTCGTCAGCCGCCCGCGAAGCCCGGAAACCGCCGGGCTGCTTGAAAACGCCCGCCGGCTGCACGATGGCTGCCTACGGCTCCTCACCGACGTAACCGCCTCTCACCCTTGACCGTTTTCCATCATGACCATTTTTTCCAGGAGCAGTTTCACGGGAACTGCTCCATAATATTTTCCTTCCCGCTCGACGAGAATGTGATCGTAAACGTTGTTTTCCGCCCGGGCCAGGGCGCGTTCGGCGACGACGCCCAGCGGCGTGGCGTGGCCGACGACCAACGGCTGCCGGTTCATGAGCAGGCGGACCGGTCTGTTCATATACAGGGCTTTCCCGTAGTTGCCAGCCAGCCTGGCGAAGAGGTCGTTTTTCATCACCAGGCCTACGGGCACCCCTCCGTCAACCACCGGCAAGCCCTGGATCTGCGGGCTGCCGGCGAAATAGTCGAGCACCCGGCCCACCTGCATCCCGGGGGCGATAGCGGGCCCCTGCGGCACGATTTCGCCTACGGGGACGGCGCGGGGGTTACGTCGGCGATCGCCGGTATTGCCCCGGTAAATGCCGGCGATTGTTTCCCGGATGCCGGGCGCGATGTCGACGAACGCGAACGCCGGTTTTTGAAGGAAGAAGCCCTGGCCGTAAGGGATGCCGATCGCGATGAGAGCGGCGAGTTCGTCCCGGGTTTCGATGCCTTCGGCGATTATCTGGCTGCCGGTCATTGCCGAGATGTCACGA
Organism: Selenomonadales bacterium 4137-cl; assembly: GCA_032334055.1. NCBI lineage: Bacteria > Bacillati > Bacillota > Negativicutes > Acetonemataceae > Anaeroselena > Anaeroselena agilis. The sequence goes on from JAUOZS010000001.1 coordinate 2,457,444, forward strand.
AGCGCCTTCATCATCGCCTGTTTGAGGCCGTCCTTGTCGATGTCGCGCACCAGGTCCATGTCGACCTTAATGAAGTGCGGGCGGGTCTGGGCGAGCGTTTTTAGGCCGGAGTAGCCGGCCCCGGTATCGTCGATGGCTATTCTGTAGCCCTGGCTCTTATAGTTTTCGAGGATGCGGCAGAAGCTTCTGTAGTCGCTGATCGCCGTCTTCTCGGTGATTTCGAAGATTATGTTGCCGGTCTCGGCGCAGTAGTTTTGCAGCAGCTCCCTGGTGAGCCCCTTTTGAAAGCGGTGATCGTCGATGATTTTCGGGTCGACGTTGATGAACAGCATTTTCGAGGCGACGATGTCTTTCGCTTTTTCCAGGGCTTTGGTCCGACACAGGTACTCCAGTTCCCAGATGAGGTCGCCTTCGGCGGCGGCGGAAAAAAGGGCGTCGGGGCGTTCGAGCATCGAGCCTCGCGGTCCGCGGCTCAGGGCCTCGTAACCGATAACGCTGCCGTCGGTGAGGGAGACGATCGGCTGAAAGACCGTCGTTACCGCCTGCTGACCGATTATTTTTTTTAATTCTTTTACGGCCTCGGTGTCGGTTTCACGCCGGCCGGTCCGCCCGAAAAACCCGGGCAGCCTGCCTTTGGCCATGGCAAGGATAGTCAAGATATACCTCCGAAGATGACTGAGTAGTGTGTTGCGATGTCAGGCGACCGCCTTGCGTGCGGCTACGGCGGTCGTCATGTCGATGCCTGCCTTGACAGCCTCGTTTGCGAAGTGCCACATCAGTCCGGCGGTGGTTCGCTGGGCGAGCGGCAACAGGATTTCCGTGGTCTTGTGATAGGCGGTCTCGTCTTCTTCCCGTTTCACGGAATCGAAGAAGTCGGCGGCGATCACGGCGTTGGCGACCAGCAGCGAGCAGGCCGGGTGGTCTTCGCCGTAGACGCCGCGGGTATTTACCGCGTAACGGTCGAAGCGTTTCTCGACCCAGGTTTCGTATTGCTTGTGGCCGTCGAGCATTTTGGCGCGGGCGTGATGGGGCACGCACAGGTCCTGCACCAGATGGGCGGCCGCGCCGAGCAGGAAGGCGGCCCTGCGCGGGTCCGCCCGCCGCAGGGAGAGCAAGGCCGTCCGGTAATAGGCGGCAAATTGCTGCCGCGCGTTGGCGAAATGCCACAGACCCTTGCCCGAGGTGGGCTCGAAGTAGTGATGGATGTTCTTCCAGCCCTGATCCGCCCAGTATACGCCGCAGTCGAGTTCCTGCCCGAATAGCTGGAGAAACTCCGCGTAGCGGGTAAACCCGTCGCCGCGCAGAATCTGCAGCGCCTGGCGGTTGCAGAATCCGTGGGTGATTCCGGGGCGGTCGAGCATACCCTGCAAAGGGGATACGGCGGCCAGCAGCAGGCGCAGGCATACTTCCGACGCGGTGGCTTTCCCGGTTGTTTTCATGTTTCCTCCTTGTCGTGTCCGAATGCTTGTCATTAACCCGCGGGGTTGGCGCGCCGCGCGATAAGACACCCGCCGATCGTGGCGGCGATTTCCGCCGCGGCGTTCGGACGGCCCAGCACCAGCGCCCGCGACCTCATCCCCGCCAGCAGCTCCGGCTTGGCGAGCATCCGCGTAACGCTCAGGCTAAGACTGGCTGCGTCGTCGGCTTTCACGGCCACCCCCTGGCGGACGAGATAGGCGGCGTTCTCCTCCTCCTGGCCGGGCAGGGAACCGTAAAGCAGCAGCGGCGTGCCGGTGGCGAGCGCCTCGCTGCAGGTCAGCGCCCCCGGCTTGGTAATCAGCAGGGTGGCGCCGGCCATGAGTTCGTGCACTCTGTCGGTGAAGCCGAGCACCGCGATGTTATGCGGGGACTGTTCGGCGACGGCTGTTATCCGCCGCCGGAGGGCGTCGTTTCCACCCGCCACTACGGTGATGCTGAGCGGTCCGCCGACGGCGGCGAGGTTGGTGACCGCCTCTTCCACCGCGCCGAGCCCCAGGCCGCCGCCCATGACGAGGATGGACGGCTCCTCCCCGGTCCCGCGGCGGGGCGGTTGGGTCGCGAAGCCGGCGGCCACGGGGATGCCGGTGGCGTAAATGCGTTCACCGTTTATGCCGAGCGCTGCCAGCGAGGCTTTCATTTCCCGGCTGGCGACGAAGTACCGGTCGATTTCCCGGTGAACCCACAGGCGGTGGACGGCGAAATCGGTAAGCACGGCCGCCGTCGGCAGCTGGAGCTGCCGGCTGCCGCGCAGCGAGGCCGCCGCGCAGCAGGGAAACGGATGGGTGAAGACGACGATGCCGGGACGATGTTCCTCAAGCAGGCGGAGCAGTTTATTCCTCATAAGAAGGGCTGTCAGGCTGCCGAGGTTTGCGCCCGGGACGGGCGACTGCGACCAGCGGTAGAGGTGATCGTAGGCATTGGGGAAGACGCCGAGCATCTTGAGGTAGGCGTCCTTGATTACACGGCTGGCCGTATCGCGGTCGTCGAGGAAATCGGCCACCGTCGCCTGCGAAACGTGGCGTCCGCCAAGCAACGCGGAGCGAACCGCCTCGGCCGCCCGCGTGTGGCCCGAACCGATCGAGGCGGTGATTATCAGCGCTTTTGCTTCCACGATAGCGGTGCCCTCCCTTCATTTACCCCGCTTTTATTGTAGCAGCGGATAATTACCGGGTTGTTAAGGCCAGTTTAAGGCTGTGTTAATTTTTTGCGGCTTTTCTTTTTTTCGACAAATGCAAATAAATGAGGACCGCGGCGCCGACCCCGCGGTCCTCATTTATTTGCGCAGCCGATAGCCCACGCCGCGCACCGTTTCGATCGCCTCCGCCAGCTCGGGGTCGACGGACAGCTTCAGGCGCAGGTGGCGGATGTGGACGTCCACCGTCCGGGTATCGCCGGCGTATTCGTATCCCCATACCTTTTCCAGCAGCAGTTCGCGGGTGTAGGCCTTGCCCGGGTCGGCGACAAAGCACTTGAGCAGTTCGAATTCCTTCGGGGTAAGTTCGAGCTTGGCGCTAAGGATGAAGGCTTCATACCGGACAAGGTTCATCCGCAGGTTGCCGAACGTCAATTCGTCCGACTGCTGGGGGTCCTTGTAGCCGCGGCGCAGCACCGCCTTGATCCTCGCGATCAGCTCGCGGGGGCTGAACGGCTTGGTGACGTAGTCGTCGGCGCCCATCTCCAGTCCGAGGATGGTGTCCACCTCCTCGATCTTGGCGGTAAGCATTATGACGGCAATGCCGGATAATTCCGGCCTAGATTTCATTATCCGGCATACTTCCAGCCCGTCTTTGCCCGGGATCATTATGTCAAGCACGACCAAATCGGGGCGTTCTTTATTGATTATCTCCAGGCAGGATATGCCGTCTTCCGCCTCGATGACGGTAAACCCTTCCCGCTCAAGATTGAATCTGACCAGTTGACGAATGTTCGGTTCGTCGTCGACGATGAGAACCTTGCCTGCCATTCTCCGGCCTCCCTTCAGCTCGTCCGCGGCGCGATCGCCCGCGGCTTTTTTTACTTTGTTCAATTGTCGCCGCGCGTTATCCTGCGCCGGCGACCAGCCGAGTATTAAGATATGGTTAAGGGTTGGTTAAGCTTTGGGAAACCGCCTTCCGACCGCAGGGAAATCGTGGTACCATCGAACCAAAAAACGAGTGAGAGGTCGTAATATGCGCATATCAGGTCTGTCCCAGTTAAGCCGCCGCGGGCGGGAGATGCTCGCCGGGCGATTGCGGTGCCCGGGCGGCGACGCGGGCGGAAAGGACGATCTCGCCCGCGGTTTTTCATCCCTGACCGTGCGGGCGGCCGTTTTTATCGTCGCCACCTGCACCATCCCGCTGCTCATCCTGGGGTGGTATTTTTCCCATCAGACCGAACAAAGTCTCACGGCGGCGGCCGTCGACCGCAACAGCAAGGTGGCCGAGCGGGTCGCCAGCGACATCGGCCTGTACGTCCAGACCAGGAAGAATTTCCTGACTGCTACCAGCGGCAAGGGCGAGCTCCGCTCGATGGATCCGGAAGCCGCCGCCCGGTTTCTCGTCCAGGTACAGCCTTACTACGGAGGCAACGACGCGCTGTTCGTGGCCGACCGGAGCGGCAGGCAGATCTGCCGCACCGATGGCTCCCGGCCGGTCAGCGTCGGCGACCGCGATTACTTTCGCGCCGCCCTTGGCGGGGCGGTCAGCTTTTCCGATCCTGTTTTCAGCAAGGTAACCAACCAGTTGACCATCCTCGGGGCCGCCCCCATCTACCGCGACAAAGCGGTGGTCGGGGTCCTCGGGGCCAATCTGTCGATCGCGAACCTGCAAACAAGGGTGGAGACGATCCTGGCGCAAAACCCGGGATATGCCATCGTTCTCCTCGACAAGCGCCGCATCCCGCTATACAACCAGCACAATCCGTCGTCGGTGGAAAACCAGGAGCCGTTGTCTGAGGAAATTTACGTCGAGGCCGCCCAAAAAAAGACGGGCGACCTGATTGGGACCTTGCGGAACCAGGAATATCTCGCTTCCTATCGGGCGGTGGACAATACCGACTGGGTCGTGGTGTCTCTTTTCCCTAAGGACAAAGCCCTGGAAACGATCGGCGCCGCCGTTCGCCACGGCGCCCGGGTGGCTGTGGTGCTGATCGCGGTTTTCGTGGTAACCGGCCTGGTGGTCACCCGCCGGGCGCTGGCCCCGCTCAAAGAGCTTGAGAAGGGGACCCGCCTCGTCGCCGGCGGCGACCTGGGCGTAACGGTGAACGTCCGGCGGGGCGACGAGTTGGGCAATGTGGCCACGGCGTTCAATTCGATGACAGCCGGCTTGCGGGAGCTGGGCGACGCGATGAAGACATCGTCGGCACACATTTTCTCCACCGCCGCCAGCGTCACGGAGGCGGCCGGGCAGGCGAACCAATCCTTCCAGCAGGTCTCCCAGTCCATCCAGGATGTGGCGGAGCGAATAACCTTGCAAAGCGACGATACCGGCAAGACGGAGACGCTGCTCGACGAGCTGCGGACCATCAGCGTAAACGTTTCCGGCCACTCCCGCGAAATGGCGGCCGCCACCCGCGAATGCTCGTCGGTCGCCGGCGAAGGCCAGGCGGTTGTCGACGAAGCGATCGCCCATATGCGGCAGATAAAAACGACGGCGGAAAGCACCGTCGCCAACATTTCGTCGTTGGGGGCCAGTACCAGGGAAATCAACCGCATCACCGACATCATCACCTCGATAACCAAACAAACCCAGCTTCTGGCGCTGAACGCCTCGATCGAGGCCGCCCGGGCCGGCGATGCGGGCCGCGGGTTTGCCGTGGTGGCCGGCGAGGTGCAGAAGCTGGCCGAACAATCGGGCGAGGCCGTGAAAAACATCGCGGCCCTCGTCAACGACGTCCAGGCGAAGACGACGGAGGCCACCGCCGTAATCCAGCACAGCATGGAATTCATCGAGCGGAGCGTGGACATCAACGAGCGACTGGGCGCCGCCTTCGGCCATATCGTCGCCGCTATCGGCAAAACCCGGGCCGAGGCGGACGAGATCACCGCCGCGTCCGAACAGCAGCTTGCCTGCTGCCGCCAGGCTTTCGACGCGGTCGCCGGCATTGCCGGATCGACGGCCGAGAACAGCACCACCATTCATGAACTGGCGGCAGTCAGCGAGGAACAGGCGGCGGCGATCCAGAACATCTTCTTCTCGGTGGAGCATCTGAAATCGCTTGCCCGCGACCTTGACGGCGTGGCGCAAAAGTTCAGGGCTTAAAAGGCTGTCCAAACGTTAAGAAGTCTTAACAAAACTTTAACAGCGCCGGGGGGATGTTTGCATTATAATAAACTTGAAAGCGCGAAAAAAAGAGAGTGAAGTGGAGCCTGTGAATAGTTCGCCAGGCTGTCGAAAACCTCAGGAGCACGGACAGTTCCGTCCTGCTGTGCCAGCGGCTGCCGTTCCGGCCGGCCTGCCGGATTACGGCGAAGCAACGATCGGCGATATCGCCAAACAAAGCCCCGCGGTGGACGGGCAGTTGATCGTGGCCGAAACGCGAGCACTCTTCCCCGATGGCAATCTCCAAGGCATCGTTGTCGTCGAAGAGGGCAAGCCGGTCGGCCTGGTGATGAAAAACGAGCTTTATTACCGCCTTGGCAGTCAGTACGGCGTGCCGCTGTATTATAAACGGCCGATCAGGAGGCTGATGGATGCTCATCCCCTGGTCGTCGACTACGGCCTGTCGCTGGAAACCGTTTCCCGCCAGGCTATGGCCCGCGAGGAGGCCAAGCTGTACGACCTTATCATCGTGACGAGGGAAGGCCGTTACTGGGGCACGGTCTCGATCATCGACCTTCTCCGACATATCACCGACCGGCAGATACGCTGCGCCGCCAACGCCAACCCTCTCACCGGCCTGCCCGGCAATCTCGTCATCGAGGAGCGGCTGAAAAGCCTGGTCCGCGGTGACAAACCTTTCGCGGTCCTGTACATCGATCTCGACAATTTCAAGGCTTTTAACGACCGCTATGGATTCGAACAGGGCGACCGCGCCCTGCTCCTGACGAGCGACATCCTCAGCCAGGCGATCGTCGCCTGCGACGATTCGGGCGGAGATTTCCTCGGCCACATCGGCGGCGACGATTTCATCATCATCAGCCGGCCGGAAAAAGCGGAACCTCTCTGCCAGTCTGTCATCACCCGCTTCGATCGCGAGTTTCGCCGCCTCTATGCGCCCGACGACCTCGCCCGGGGTTATATAACCGTGCTCAACCGCAAGGGGCAGGAGGAAAACTATCCGCTGACGACCGTGTCGATCGCGGTTGTCGACAATTTGGAGCGGCAATTTACGAATTATCTCGAAATCGGCGAAATCGCCGCCCAGCTCAAGAGGCGGGCCAAGGCCATCGAAGGCTCGGTATACCTGACCGATCGCCGCAAACAGCCGCCAGACAAAAATTAACAATAAATTAACAATCCGCCGCCAGGAAATTCCCCGCCGACAGCCAACGGTCTGTATAGGAGGAATATTCTATGTATATTATTCTCTTTCACACCGGCGAAGCGGAAGAAAAACAAACCAAGCAGGGCGAAACCCGGGCAGTATTGACAAAGAACGGCGAGAAGGCGGTGGTCGACGCCGCCCAGGGACTTGACCGGATCATCCCCCGGAAAATCAAAACCCAGGTTTGGTCGAGCATGCTGCCCGCGGCGTCCCAGACGGCCGAGCTGGTCGCCGAGGAGTTGGGCGTCAAGCGCCGTTTTCTGAAAACCCTCGACACCGACGATCTGTCCACCCTGCTGGCGATGGCCTTCGAACACTGCACCGACGACTGCCTCATATTCGTCAGCCGTCAGCCCTATCTGGGCGACTGGTCCCGAAAACTGGCAGGTCTGAAGCTGCCTTTCGGCGAGGCTTCGGCCGCCGGCTTCACCGTCGATCAGGAAGCGCCCGCCCAAAACGAGCTTCTGTGGTTCATTCAACCCAGGATATTGAAGCGTATCGGCTAACTACAGGAAAAAGCCGTCCCCGTTAACGGGGGCGGCTTTTTTGGTCTTCTCCAAGGAAGGGGGTTCCCAATTTAGCCACTGCCGAATTGTCAGTCCGCGCTCGTCTCCGCCGGCTCGACCAGGCTATGGACAGCCGCGCGCAGGCCTTCGGGCCCACCCACGACGTAGGTCTGGTAAAGGGCGATCATCGTCGCCTGGGAAAAAATGTAGTTGCGGAAGGTGTTGAAACGGCCGTTTTTGAGATCAGCGGCCCCCATGCCGTAATCGGCCACGGCCAGTACTTCCAACAGGCCGATGGTCCATCGGGCGGCAGGGACGCTGAAAGTCCAGTCATGATCGCCAAGATAGGTGACGAACGGTTCGATCCGGCGCGGCGGGGCGATCTTGCCGCCGCACGCGGCGAGCAGGCCGGCGGCGACCGGGTCTTGGCCGGCGATGGCTGCCGCCGCCTTTATATAGCCGACCAGCCGCGCCTCGTCGGCCGGGCTGCCGGCGTTGTCGTGGGCGCTGGCCTGGGCGATGAGCACCTCTGGCGGCAGGCCCCGGTAAATCGTTTCGGCGAGGCTGAGGATATGGTGAGCGCCTGTGCCGGCGATCTGACACTCTGGCAGCGTCGCGCCGTCCTCCTGCCATTGCAGGACCCACGGCTTGTGCAGGTCGTGCAGCAACTGGGCCGCCAGCACGACATCGCGGTCGAGCAGCACGCCGTAGGTATCGTGATATCCTTGGCATAAACTCAGCGAGGATTTGACGTTCAGGGCAGTATGGACGACCAGGCCGCCGGGGTAGGCGTGATGGCTGTCGTAAGTGCTGCCGGAAGCCGCAGAGAATTGCTGGGACGGCTCGTCGCAGCGGGCGAGCGGCGGCAAGAGCTGCTCGGCCGTCACCGCGGCTTTCAGGAGTCCTGTGCCAACTAATTCCCGCCGCAGGCCTTCTTTGTCCGCCTCTGTCTGATACGCGGCCATAAAGGTGGGGGCAGGATCGAGAACAATCCCTTTCACCATTTCTCTCAGGCCCGGGTCGGCGATATCGCCGGCCGCCGCGAGGAGAAATTCGTAGCCCGCCCGTACTACAGCCGACCGTTCGGCCATTGCCCCCGGGGCGAGGCTAAGGCACTCTTCTATGGATATCCGTCCGGCCGCATCGCCGGGAGCGGCGCCAAAAGTTAGGCCGGGGACTTGCGTCAGGGCAGCCGCACCGGAGGCGCAGGCCGACAGGCGAAGAAACGCGCGCCTGGAAAGTTCCTTGTCCGCGAACAGATTATCCATCTTTCACCTCGCGCTACTTTTTAATTTCATTGTACCAGGACACCTGTCCAGGTATGTTACGGCACGGTTAACCGTTTGTTAAAGTTTGGTTAAATCCTCCGGCCGCTGCGGCGGGACATCGCCGCTGACGTGAACAAAATTGAACTAACATTAGCTATTGCATTTGTAGGCATTTAAATATTATAATGTTATTAAGCTGGTTTATGTTGGTTTATTTTATAACGAAACACCCTCTCTCCCGACCTCTAGACCCTCCAAAATAATAAGTTTTGCTCCTTAGCCGGCCTACCTAAACCTTAACCAGGCATGGTGTCCGGCCGATCGGTATAGCGGGAAACGGCTATGCTTCCCTACCCTTGGAAAGGAGCAATGTTTCCGGCGGTGCATTTACTTGCGCCTATTTTCGCTTACCCGGCCGGATGTATTGCCAAGCCTTTCCGATTTTAGACAGGCTTGGCATATTTTATTTTCCCGTCCGCGGCGGCCGGTTATGCCGCCGGCGATTATAAGACGCGAGGAGGAACTGCGATGATTTGGACCGAGGACGAAAGAGCCGATCACCTGCTGGCCAACCGCGAATATATGGAAAGGGCTTTGCGGGAAGCGGTTATGGTCACCCGGAACGCCATCCGCGAAATCAGCATGGCGAGGGATGGGTATCTGTTCGAGGAATACGTCCGGTTCCTCGATTCCCTGACCGGCGATCTGACAAGGTTGACCGGACTTCTGCTGGCTATCGAGACGGAAAAAAAGCCGCTGATAAGGTACCGGGGCCGGCACGACTACGCGCGCGAGGTTCCGCCGCCGGCCGCAAAACGGGCAAATCCCTGAGCCGCTCCGCAAGCGGAAAAATCGCTACCGAAATGAGGCTTGCACCATGAATATCGCCGACTTCACCCTCGAAATAGGGACGCTAACGACGGATACCATCCCGCCGTTCGTGCAACTCGCCGCCGATACCGCCGCCGCTTACAAAGAGATAGACGCGCTTTACGCCGCGCAAAGCGCCCGCTGTCACGCCAAGGCGGCGCGATCGCCGTATCGCGGCCACCCGGCGTTCACCCGCGGCGGCATCGACCGGGAAATATACGCGCATAAGTATCTCGGCCTCGTGCTCGCGGCCATCGAGGAGGGGCCGGATTCGCCCTTGTTCGCGCGCGTGTTCGGGGTGATGGCCAGGCGGTGGGCCGGCCTTCACCGCTACATAACCAACAGCCCCGAGGTGTTTCTGGACGATGTCGTCGATTCAAAATACCATTCCCCCGCGGCGCGGCAGGCGGGCGACAATCTGCTCGCCGGCGCGGCCGGACACTATTTCGACTGCTTCGTCAACGTGTACCCCGTTCTCGACCAGCCCCGCCAGGCGGCTCTCAGGTTCGCCCTGTTCGCCGCCTGCGCCCTAGGGAAAGCGGTAAACGTGAGAAACCGCGATATACTGGCGGAGATAGAGCTTTTAAGCGACCAAGCGCCCGTCACGGCAAGTTTCCGGGATATAAGCCGAAGACTGGGCACGCCCGAGTTCAAAAAGGTGACGCGGAATCTCAAGAACGCGATCTTCCAGCAGGCCCGTCCCGACGCCCGGCTTCTCTGGCGCAACGATCGGTTTATCGAGGGCTTGGCGCACTGCGGCGCGTATCTGTCGGCGGAGGAAGGGGTTTCGCTGCTCAGCCGCGATTTTCTGGCCGCTCCGAAAGAGCGGGACATCGAGCTTCTTTGCCGCCTTTATTTCATAAAGACGACGGCGGACCTGTTCCGTTTCGGGCCATTTTTGCAGTCCAGGGAAGAGGTTGAGAAGGAGTGCGCCGAGTTCGTGATGTTCGGCCTGGTTTGGCTTGGCCTGGTGCGGGAATACAAGAAAACCAGACGATATTACTCGTCCCGCAACGCCGACTATCTTCGCGCCGAGCTGAAGGCCCTGGAGGAAAAACTCGCCGCCAGCGAGGAGAGTCTGCGCATAGCGAACGACGCGCTGGCGGCCAAAGACCGCCTGCTGGCGCTGAAAGACCGGCAGGCAAGCGAGCTGGCCCGCCAGCACAGACGGGAAACATACGCTTTGACAAAGGAGATCGCGCGCCTGAAAGGCGAGGCGGCCCGCGACGCCCGGCTTAAAGCGCTGGCAGCGCCTGCCGGGGCAGCGACCCCGGCGGCCGCCGATGCGCCGGAGCCGCCGGTCGCGGTGCCAGATACTCCGAACGACCTGAGGAAGCTCAAAAGCGTTCGGGCGGTCGTAATCGGCGGCACCGAGAAATGGCAGGCGAAGCTCAGCAACCATCTGCCCCATTTCGTGTATTTATACGGCGATACCACCGGCTTCGACGAGGCGCTGGTCATCAACGCCGATATCGTGTTCGCCGACACCCGGTTCAAGTTCAGCCACGGCTGCTTTTACCGGCTGGCCGATATCGTGCGCCGCCACAACAAAAAACTCGTTTTTCTGTCCAGGACCAACACCGCGCTTGCCGTCCACCAGATGGCCGCGGCGGTGGACTGACGCCGACCGCGCTGCGGAACGCGAACGCCCCCGGGAAAGGTTTTTTCCCGGGGGCGTTCGCGTTTATGTTTTCGCCATTGCGGCCACTTCTTTTGTCACGGCAGGCGATGCGGCCATTGCCCCGCCGGTCTGCCGGCCCTTGTCGAGAAACAGTATCTGATGGCCGAGGTCCTTCGCCTCGTCCGGGTCGTGGGTAACCAGGACGAAAGGGATGTTCCACAGCTCCTGCATCCTTTTGAGCTCCGCCCGCAATTCCAGGCGGGTGGCACTGTCGAGCGAGGAAAGCGGTTCGTCCAGCAGGAGGATTTTGGGCTCGGCCATCAGCGCCCGCGCCAGAGCCACCCGCTGCTTTTCGCCGCCAGATAGCTGACCGATGTAGCGGTCGCCGAGATGTCCGATCTTGAGCAGTTCCACCAGCCGGTCGTACATTTCGGCCGCGGCCTGGTTATGTTTTTTAACCCCGTACCAGATATTCCTTTTCACGTTCATATGGGGAAAAAGGGCGAATTCCTGGAACATATAGCCGATGTTCCGCTCCCGGGGCGGCACGAACGTGTTGGCCGCGCCGGAGTAAAACACCCGCCCGTCGTAAACGATGCTGCCTTCGTCCGGCCTCACGAGGCCGGCAATCGAACGCAGCACGGTGGTTTTGCCGCTGCCCGAAGGGCCGAACAGGACGAGAACGTTGCGCTCGACGGAAAATTTGACTTCGAGGGTGAAATCAGGGAGCCTTTTCTTGATATCAACCGCCAGCATCACGACACCACCTTGGCCGAGAACGGCTTCGCCTTTGCCCGCGCCCAGCTGTTGAGCCAAAAAATGAGCGAGAAGGTGATGACGCTGATTATCACCACATACAGCCCGGCCTGGGTCAGGTCGTTGGATTCGGCGGCGAAATATATCGCCAGCGGAATGGTCTGGGTCTTGCCGGGAATGTTGCCCGCCACCATGATGGTCGCGCCGAATTCACCCAAAGCGCGGGAGAAGGACAGGATCAGTCCGGCCACGAGACCGGGCCAGGCGAGCGGCAGGGTCACCGTCCAGAACACACGCCATTCGCCGGCGCCGAGCGTCCGCGCCGCATCCTCGAGATTGGTTTCGACGGCGAGGAAGGCGGCTTTGGCGCTCTGATACATCAGCGGGAACGCGACCACCGTCCCGGCCAGGATGGCGGCATACGGGGTGAAGATGATCTGGGTGTGAAGATATTCGTCCAGCAGGCGGCCCACCGGCCCCTGTTTGCCGATGATCACGAGCAGCAAAAAGCCGGTAACCACCGGCGGCAGCACCAACGGCATGGTAAAGAGAGCCTCCGCCGCCGCCTTGCCGGGGAAATCGCGGTTCCGCATCAGGTAAGCGGCCAGAACGCCGAATATGGCTACGAATACCATCGAGCAGAGAGCTACTTTTATTGACAGGATGACCGGCTGCCATTCGACCACGAGGTTCACCCCACTGTTGTTATTAACGACTGATTACGCTGAAGCCGTATTTTTGGAAAATCCTCGCCGCTTCGGGTCCGGAGAGGTAGTTGAGAAAAGCTTCGGCTTCGCGGGGGTGTTTGGCGTCTTTGAGCACCGCGCCGGGAAAGACGATCGGACGGTGACTGCCCGGCGGAGCGGCGGCCACCACGCGGACCTTGTCGCTGAGGGCGGCGACCGTCGAGAAGACGATGCCCGCATCGACATTTTTCGTTTCCACATAAGCGATAATCTGGCGGATATCCTTGGCCAGCACCGCCTTGCCTTTCACCTTGTCCCATATGCCGAGATATTTCAACACTTCTATGCCGTACTGCCCGGCGGGCATCGTCTCGGGAGTGCCCAGGCCGTATCTGACAACCTTTTCGTCGGTCAGGTCGCGGAAGCTCGTCAAGCCGAGGTCCGAATCCTTATGTATGACCAACACCAGCTTGTTGCCGACGAGGTCCCGTCGGGTCGCATCCGCGATCCGCCCCTTTTTCTGCAGGTCGTCCATTTGTTTGCGGGCGGCGGAGATGAAGATATCCGCCGGCACTCCGCGTTCGATCTGCGCCTGCAATACGCCGGCGGCCGCCAGGTTGTAAACTAGTGTTATATTCGGATTCTTTCCCTCATACTCCTTCTGGATATCGAGCAGGGCTTCCTTGAGGCCGAGCGCCGCCGATACGTTGAGCTCGATTCCGGATGCCGCCGCGGGTTCCGGCTTGGTGCCGCAGCCTGCTGCCAATACCGCTATCAGGCATACGACCGCCAACCATGACGCCAGCCTGTACTTTCTCATATCCTCGCCCCGCTTATTTGCTCATCGCAAAGCCATGCTTTTCGAATACCGCCTTGCCTTCCGGGCCTGTCAGGTACGCCAGGAATTCCTCCGCCGCTTTCGGCTGCTTGGCGCCGCTCAGAATGGCCACGGGATACACGATCGGCTTGTGCGATCCGGCGGGAGCGATGGCGGCGATTTTCACCTTGGCCCCGGAAACGGCGTCGGTCTTGTAAACGATGCCGGCATCTACGTTTCCTGTCGCCACATACGTGAGCACGGCGCGGACGTCCTTGGCGAAGACCGCCTTATCTTTGACACCTTCCCACAGGCCGAGTTTTTTGAGCACCTGTTGGCCATACTGGCCAGCAGGTACGCTCGAGGTCTCGCCCATGCTGAATTTTTGCACCTTGGCGCCGGCGAGGTCCTCGAACTTGTTCAGGCCGCCAGCGGAGTTCTCCGGCACCACCAGCACCAGTTTATTTTCCACCAGGTTCCTGCGACTGGCTTTATTGATGAGGTTTTTGGCCTCCAAGTCGTTCATCTGCCTGGGAGCCGCCGAAATGAAGACATCGGCGGGAGCGCCCTGTTCGATCTGTTTCTGCAGCGCCCCTGACGAGGCCAGGTTGCAAATCAGCTTTACCGAAGGATTTTTGGCCTGGTAATTTTTCTGGATTTCCAGCAGCGCGTCCTTCAGGCTGGCGGCGGCGGAAATGTTGAGCTCCACCTGCTTGGCGGCCGGAGCCTGCGCCTGTTTCGCCCCGCCGCCGCAGCCGGCGGCCAGCAGGGTCGCAATCAACCCGATAAAAACCCACAGGAATCTCTTGTTCATCTTTTCTCCTCCTACAACAGCCAAATAACCAAATGAAACTAATCCAACCAAACGAAACCAGCAATTACTTTAACAGCATCACCCGCTTCAGCAAAAACGCTTGATTGAAAACTGCACAAAACAGCGCTTTCCGGAACATTGCCAAACACAACAAAACATCAACTAACAAAAACCTTATGGTGTTATTATATAATTTGCGGTAATATTAATGCAAGAGGGTTTACCAATTAATACATGCACTATCAGCTAAAAATGGGGTGGGTTGATGACGGACACAATATCCTATACTCCCGAAGAAGTTGCCAAGATTCTTAAAATCTCACGGTTTACGGTGTACGAAATGATCAAGCGCGGCGATCTTACCGCCTACCGGATCGGCCGCAAGGTCCGCGTCGAGGCCCCTGATCTCGAAGTGTACATCAAAAAATCGAAAAGCCTGTCGTCGGCGGCCCAGGCACCGGCGACCAAGCCGGCGGAGGCGCCCGCCCCGGCCCAGGAAGGGCTTATCATTTGCGGCCAGGACGTTATCCTCGACATCCTCACCCGCCATCTGGAAAAAACACTGCCTTACGCCCGCTTCCTGCGCAGTTACGCCGGCAGTATCGATGGCCTAATGGCCCTTTACCGCGGCACGGCCAACGCCGTCACCACCCATCTGTGGGACAGCGACAGCGACACTTACAACGTCCCCTATGTAAGGCGGATGCTGCCCGGCCACCGCACCCTCATAATCAACCTGGCCTACCGGATGGAAGGCCTCTATGTGGCCAAGGGTAACCCGAAGGGGATAACCGGCTGGCAGGACCTCGCCAAGCCAGGCGTATGGTTTGTCAACCGCGAACGCGGCTCGGGAGCCAGGGTGCTGCTCGACGAGCAGTTGCGCTCCCTCGGCATAGACCACCGCGACATCGCCGGCTACGACCGCGAGGAGACAAGCCATCTGGCGGTCGCCAGCAGCGTCGCCAGGGGAGAAGCCGACGTCGGCCTCGGCATTGAGAAGGCCGCAATGCAGGTGCGGGAAATCGACTTCATCCCCCTGCAGAAAGAACGGTACGATATGGTCATCCGCAAGGAAGACGCCACCAAGCCGCATTTCCAAGCCCTGATCACCGTGCTGCGCTCGGCCGCCTTTCGCGACGAGGTGGCTGGCATGGGCGGCTACGATATAACCCAAACCGGCGAAATCCTCGCCGAAACTTGAAAAAAAGACACTGCACCCGCCCTTCGGCGGGTGCAGTTTTGTGTATGGCGGCTTATTTGATTACCATCATTTCGGTGGCTTTTACCAGTGCCGTTACTCTGTCGCCAACTTTGATCCCGAGATCATCCACCGAATCCGCCGTAATCGCCGCGATCAGTTCGGTTCCCTTGCAGTCCATGACAACTTTTGCCATAACAGCGTCTTTTACGACTACGCTAATACTCGCTCGCCAGGGCAAGCATGACAAGGCCTGTGCCGATCATCAGGCCCGATATCCACACAAGGATCTGGACAATCCTGTTCTGCTTCACGTCGAGTTCCATGGCCATGGCGCAAAAGCAGGAGATGGCCATCATCAGCCCAACAGCCAACAGAAACGCGGCAAGAATCAGGGTTTTCATTGACCCCACCATCCCAAGCAGGTTCGCTAAAGCCTTTTGCACATCTGGGCCGGCGCCGTTATACCCGTGCCGACACCTTACGTCCGTAACCGATCAACTGTTTCATCCCGGCGCACTGGCTAATCCCCGTCAGGATAGCGTCCCTGTTTTCCGGAAGCCACTTCGTTCCCGCGAGCAAGGTTACTCCCGTGCCGGCGAAGGCGGCCGGATACATAGGGGTGCTCGCGCCGACCATGACGATGTCGCGGGCTTTGCCGCAATAGCCCAACAGGTTGTCCAGCGTGCCGTTTATCAGCGATGTGCTGCTGACGAACACCACCTGGCATTCGGGGAGCAACTGCGGCTCGGCCGCTTCCGGGTAAACGTCGCCTATCGCTTCCTTGCCCCGCTCGAAGACCAACAGCCGCCGGACTTTGCCTCTCAGCCCGGCAATGAGCGGACCGATATGGCCGACAACCCCGACGGTGTCGTCAGGACCGGTCGGCACGGCGAACGCGGCATCCTCGTCCCGGTCTCCCTCCTGCCCTGCGTCGTCGAATTCGGCGACGGCGTTCATAACCGCCAGCCCCGCCGCCACGGCGATAACACTTTTGCGCTCCAGCGCCCATGAGGCCATTTCCGCGGCCGGCATACCAGTAAGTCTGCCCGCGCGGGGAATAGCCGCGCAGCCGGAAACCACGTCTTCCTTCAATACATAGGCTAATCCCAGCGAGCCGTCATCAAGCTCGACGCCGAGAAAATTCAGCCCAACCCTCACTTCGCCGATCCGCCTCCCCGCGAGTATGGGGGAAGCCAAGTCATAGATACGGTCTAAGATCATCATGATACCTCCTTGGAGAATTCAAAAAGCGACCCGCTTCGCGGCGTATCCATGTACCGTTATTTTTCGATCTTCCAGTTGTCGATCAAGTCGCCGCCAAGCTTGTACACCTCCACCGCCAGCACGTTGCCGGCCACTTTTACGACGAGATAGTTCGGCTCTTCCGCTGGGTTGTAGTATACTTCGTGCCATTCGCCGGCGCGCGCCTTGACGCGCGCTTTGCCGCCGGCGCGGCCGGCCGTCACGTATACCGTTCCTTCAGACGGAGCGGCCGCGACAGCGTCGTCGTGGAGGGGATAGGTGCGCGCGTAGACATGCTCGTGACCGCTAAAAACGACGGCGACGCGATGACGCTCAAGGATCGGCACGAACGCCGCTTTTACGGCGCCGTTGCCGCGGGCCGTCTCGCTGTTGTAAGGCGGCTTGTGAAGAAACGCTACCTTCCACTGCTTTTTAGTCGCGGCCAGGTCCTTTTCCAGCCAAGCTTTCTGCCGCTCCAGCATATCCGGCAGGAAACGCGCCCCTTCGCGCGCCTGGCTGTCCAGCATCACAAAATGCACGTCCCCATAGTCGAAGGAATACACCTGCCCTTTCATTCCTTCCGGACCGTTGCCGGGCAGCTTGAACCTGGCGGTAAACATCGACGGCAGTGATCGTTCACCCCACAGCGGCGTGTAGTATTCGTGGTTCCCTGTCAGCGGCATCACGGGAATGATGTCGATGGCCTCTTGCGAGGCGTCAAACCAGGCGTCCCATTGCTCAGGGTCTTGCCCGACCTCCACCAGGTCGCCGACGACGGTCCAGAAGGCCGCGTCGGGGTTTGTTCCGCAAGCCCGGCGGAGGACCGCCCGCCAGAGGTCATAAACGTCATTTTGGGTGTCGCCGAAGACGAGAAACTTAAAGGCTCGGGCCTCGTCCGGGGCTGTTTTAAAGCTGAGCGGCTCGCTCCAGCCGCCGTCGGCCCCCACACGGTAAATATAGCGCGTGCCCGGTTTGAGGCCGGTCAATGTCGCCGTATGGATTATTATTTTTTCGCCGTCTGTCAGGAGAGGTTCTCCCCGGGCAACAACCGCAACGGCGTTTACGGGCAAGCCGTTTCCCGCCGCGGCTTCGGCGTATTGGGCCCGCCCGCGCGGACAGAAGGAGGCCGTCTGCCAGGCGATCGTTTGCGTGGTGCGCGGATCATCGCTCCAGGTCAAGGTTACTTGTTGCGGCGCGGACGACGGCGCCGCGGAAGAAAGCGCCGACACCAGACAAGCCAGCGCGATTATTAAAAGTGCCGCTATCGACCGCATGCGGACACCATGCTTTATCCCCGTCATTTATCCACTTTCTTCCCGGGTCCGGCGAAACCCGTCGCTCCGCGGATTTCCGCAGTTCGACGCAGACGCTCTTTGTCCCAATGGAATTTGTTTCCCTATAAACATGATAATATTGCAGCAAATATAAATCAACATAAATTAACTAGATATGTTTATTTATATGTTTTTGTTTGTTTACGTTTTATGGAACAGATGATTTGGAGAGAAAAAACACTCTAACAGGGCCAGCGACGGACTGCGAGGCTTCGCGGAGTATCCGCGAAGCCTCGCTTGGGGCGGAGCTGAAATAAAAGCCGCCACAGACTCATTGACAGCGGTTATCACTATTCAGCGCTGTCGGACCCGGCCATATTGGCCTCGGCCATCGCAATCAACTTCCTCACCTTTTCGCCGCCAATCTTGCCGCCGATCTTCCCGACCTCGCTGGTTGTCAGTTCTTCGTTGCGGCCCCGGTCGAGCGGTATACCAAGCTGATCGGCAACCTCGTGTTTGTCGGGCAGCGACTGATCCAACTCCTTCATAGAGCTGTATTTCTCCGTCAAAGTTGACCCTCCCGAGATTTTCTTCCTGCCCGTTTATCAGCGATAGCGGCGTTAACCATTTCGGGCAGCACGGTCCCGTCCCGGTTCGCCGCCCGGCTCTCCGGGACGAACTTGACGCCCACCTCGCCTGTAGTAAGGCGGGGCTCTTCTGTTGTCACGGAACGCTCTTCCGCTTTTATCTGTCATTCCTCCTCCACGCGGTCCCTGGCGGCAGTCCGCGGCATCAGCCGGAGACCGCCGTAATATCGCGAGCAGACAGCATCAGGAACGGGGCCGTTGGCCGGCCCCGTTCCGCCATTCAGGCACTTTAGCTGTTGATGTTGCTGTTCTGGGTCATGGTCCCGCCGGTTTGCGAGGCCGAGCTCGTGCCACTGGTCATACCCGACTCGTAAGACTCTATCATCTTGCGGACCATGTGGCCGCCGACCCGGCCGCAGTCGGCGGACGTCATCGTGTTCCATCCTCCGCTCCGGATCCTGTCGGCTATGCCGAGTTCGGAGGCAACCTCAAATTTCATCCGGTCAAGAGCATTCTCGGCTGCGGGGTTAACTACCTGATTACTTCTGGCCATTCTGCCAACCTCCCTTTTACTGTTTTCCGGGCCCTTCTTTAGAGTTTCCGTATATAAATTTTAAATGTGTAGAAAATAATGGCCTTCCTTGCTACAAAGGGAAGCTAAGATCGTGCCTGTTTTTATGGCTGTTGAAGGCATTGGCTATTGTTGAGGCGCACGGCCAAAAGTTGTTTTGCTGCATGGAGTCGGGCTAAACAAGAAATAATACGGAAAAAACGCAGGGGGCGATTTAATGTTCAAGCATGAGAAGCAGCTATTGCAAGAGGTCCGGGTAGAGCGGCCGAATCCTACATATGCCGCAATGCTGACAGAGCAACTAGGAGGTCCTGACGGCGAGATGAAAGCCGCCATGCAATACATGGCGCAAAGCTTCAGAATCAAGGACCCGGAAATAAAGGACCTTTTCATGGACATCGCATCCGAAGAGCTAGGCCATATGGAAATGGTCGCGACCACAATCAATCTTCTCAACGGCCACGACATTGACACCGGAGCCGTTATGGCCGGACACATCGAAAGTCAGGTGCTCACCGGGCTGAACCCGTTAATTGCGAACGGGTCGGGGTATCTTTGGACAGCGGCCTATGTCAACGTCACCGGCGATCTGGCAGCGGATATCCTGTCAAATATAGCCGCCGAACAGCGGGCGAAGGTCGTCTATGAATACCTCCACCGTCAGATTGCCGACCGGCATGTCCGCCAGACGATAGATTTTCTCCTGAACCGCGAGGAAGCTCATAATACTTTGTTCAGAGAAGCCTTTAACAAGATCTCCGGAACCGGCTCCACCAGGGACTGGGGCGTCGACGAAAACGCCCGTCTGTATTTCGACCTTTCGACACCTGGAAAATACTTTGATCTTAAAAATCCCCAGCCTCCACAGTTTCAGCCCCCGGACCCGGGTGAAGCAACAGGACAAACGCAGCAGAATCGAATCTTGACCACAGAACACGACATTCCTCAGCATTAGTTTCTTACCGGAGCCAAAAACTCTTGCCCGGAAAAAATTAGCGCAACAAAAAACAAGACTCCGTGACGTTTTCACGGAGTCTTGTTTTATTAGGCAGTGAAGGTAAGCGGGGTCAAACACCGGCCACAATTCGGTTGTGCGAAACCCTATAATTCAAGAGCTTTTTGTGCCCCGAGATTTTGTCCTTCTTTACAACATTTATTATCCGTTCAACCAGCCAATAGCAATTGCGCCCGCTGTCAACGCCGATTTGATTTTGCATGAAAGTGGCGTTTGAAATTTGCATGTTTGTGGCGCGGGTCACTATTATTTCTGTTCGAACAGCGTGTTGATGGCATGCTGCTTTTGCTTCATATACTCCTTGCGCTCTTTAGGCCTGTAGCTGTCGCCCTTGATGTTTATGACGGTGCAGTGGTGCAGCACCCGGTCGAGGATAGTAGAGGCTCCGTTCGCGCCTTTCGTCTTGTCAGATTAGCAAAATCAGAACATATGAAATAATATTAGCAATTGTTAGCAAAAAAACGAAAAAGGCTTCTGAGGAAAATCCTCAGAAGCCTTTTCGGAACGTGGTGGAGGTAAGCGGGATCGAACCGCTGACCTCTTGAATGCCATTTAGCATCAACCATTCTAAATAGAGGGAACGCGCCAGGAAGTGCCTGATTATACTGGTTCATCGTTCTAACAAGAAGGAAGAAATACGGTCCAAAGGGAAACTGTTGATTAGAAATCGGATTAGAAAGGCCCCCTATGTTCCATACCCTCCCGGGGTATGTTATAATACGGAAAGGAGGGGATAATGAAATGAAAGCCTATGCGGAATTCACCGCGGCCGAATGGAACGGTCCCATCACCCATGCAGTATATAGAGATACCACCGGCGCCCTGCACCTTGCAGCCGGCGACTACGGCGCCATAGATCCGGATCGCAGCAAGATCGTCCAGGATGCCGAAATTGTGATCTGCCGCGGCAGCAAGGCCGATCAGCTGCTTGATCGCGCGCTGAACGTGGTAATGACGGATGAAGTGGTCTATATCAATCTGAACGAACACCCCAGGATCGCGGATCCTGATAATTGGGGATACTAAGCCAAAAGCCCCCGGCCAATGCCGGGGGCTTTTCTTCGTTAAAAATGCCAATTCAACATAGCTTCCTTATATTTATCATCCTGGCCGGCGCTATCTTTGTGCCGGCCCAGCGTTTCCCGATAGCTGATCGAAAAGGATGGCGAAGGCTGGATCCCTACGGCCGCGGCCGGCCCATGATTCGACATACCCAAGCCAACGCTGAAATGCTTCACCCTCTTGGAGATCTCCGCATCCAGGCGGGCAGACACCAGCGCTTCGACCATCTGCGTCACGTCAATAACAATTTTGCCGGTCTGCGTCAGCACGATCTTGTTCTTCTCAAACATAAAGGATTCATCTTCGGCCTTCATTAGCTTAATTTCCCGGCCGTTGATCAGCATGAAGAAATCTATTTTACCCAGCGATGCCTGCATATCGGTCCGCGCCGGCGCCGAAGTTTCCCGGCCGGTGACCGGATCCCGGATAATCACCGTTTCCTTCGGAACATACTGGATATCGGTTACATATCGCGTATCGATCACTTCGCGGGCAGGTTTCGCTTTTTCATGCGCAGCATCCTTCTGCGCCAGCGCCAGTTCCAGCTTCAGCTGCGCCACCTGATCCTTCAGATCCAGCACCTTGAAGTGGTACATCCCCCAGGCGCCGGCTGCGGCCCCGATCAGGATGCCCACCAGCGCGATGATCACAATGTTCTTCGTCTGCATGGCTATCCTCCTAAAATCCGGCGAACTGATCCACGGCCGCGCAGATCGCTTCGATCACCCTGGCGCGGAACGTGGGATCGTTCATCCACATTTCTTCCTGCGGATTGCTGATGAAGGCAATTTCGATCAGTACGGCCGGCATCAGGGTATGCGTCAGAACGTACAGATTGCCTTCCTTATCATCATCCCCATCAGACTTGTCGGCCCTGATCGTCAATTCCGGCGCGAACGCCTGCACGTTGCGCACGATCAGATCAGCGAACAGATCCGCCTTCGTTGGCCCCGGGGAAGTCCATACTTCGAACCCATGAGCGGAAGGGGATGCGAAGCTGTTGGCGTGAAGGGAAATAAATAAACCGGCCCCGGAATTGTTGGCCAGTTCGCACACATACGCCAGATCGTAATTGCTTGCATCCGGTCCGCTGCGGGACATTAGCACCTGGTAAGCCCGGGCGATCAGCGCCGCCTGCAGTTCTTCCGCGAACAACATCATCAGGCCCGCTTCGGTGGACATAGCGCCGAGCGCCCCGGGATCCACGGCCCCATCGTGGCCGGCATTAACGAATACTATCCTGCTGAACACCGGCGCCGCCCCCCTTCTGGTGAAGATCCGGGCATCCGGTTTCCTCCTGCACCTTTCGGATCACCAGCACCACCAGCCCAATAATCCAGCCAATGATCGCGTTCGGGAGGAAGATACGGCGCCAGCCTAGCACCTGCACCAGCTGGGCGATCAGCATCATCTTCTTCGCCGGATCCTCCATTTCATCGGCAAACTTGTCCACTTCGTAAGCGGCCCGGGTAATGACCGGGAACGCCACCTGCTTCGCGGCCAGGAAGATCACCACGGCCGCGATCACCAGCGCCGCCAGAATGACGATCAGCAGCACCACCAGCAACTGCATTTCGGAGAGCATTTAACATCCGACCTTTCCCATAATTTTTTTTACGCTGCCGCACACTTCATCCTGCCGTTCATGTATCCTAACCAGCGCTTCATTAAATTCCTGCTTGGTTACGGCCGTTTGCAGCAGCGTATCCACCTTTTGGCCCAGCTGTTCAACATCCCCCCATCCCCCCACGGCGCGCTGATCATGCGTCAGCACCAGATCGCTGACCTTCGTGATCGCCACGGCCACAGCCTTATTCGCTTCGATATCCGTTTTGATCAGTTCGATCAGCTGCTTGAACATCGGAACCAGCTTGACGATCCCGAAGATCACCAGCCCGACAAACGCCAGGGACAGCAAAAACATGATGCCGATGTTGGCCGCATCAGCCAGCACCGGCATCCACTCTTTAACGCGAATAGGATCCATATTCTACTTATACCCCCTAGCTTGTCGGTTCGGATTCCGGCGCCGCGGCCAGATCCTGCGCGAATGTCGGCGCGGCCGGTTCGGTATAGAGGCATCCGGGCTTCGGACACTTCCAGGAACCATCCTCTTGCTGCACCAGCTTAAACATCGGATGGAATGGACACCGCCTGCTGATCGCGTTAGGAAGAACCGCCATTCAATATCACCCCCATTCTTATTTGATATTCTTCTTCTAACAGCGTGAACTCTCCGACCAACTCTGCCACCGTCACCTGATCGTTATAAACCTTGTCGGCCGTAGTGATGTATTCCAACAGCAGCCGACGCTGCACGTCAAATTCGGCGTTTAGCGCGGCGATCTGCTGGTCCTGGGGGATCGGGGGAACATAGAAAACCAGCGAAGGAATATCCGCTTCCTCCACTTGTTCCCAGCCCATTTGACAATACTGCTCCTTTACCGCATCCGACACCCACGGCGAAGGCCACGGATCTTTCGTTTGCGGCGGACTGATAACCTGGCGCTGTTCATTGAATTGCGTCCACAGTTTAGACATTACTCTATCACCTCCGCGTAACAGCCAATATAGCCACTGGTTTTCCATACGCTGTTTAAGAGCGTAGCTCCGGCGGCATAAACACGCAAACCGAATGGGGTATTTTGATTAGGTCGCAATTCACAGCCATAGTCCACACCGCCGTATGACCATAAATTGTAAACCGGGCTTTCGTTTTGCCCACTGACGTCAGCCGCCCAGGTATACGTAGCACGTACCTTTCGTGTGTCGAAGGGATTATCCCAAAATAGTGTAGTTAAGCCGCTGAAATATTTCCACCCCAAGAATACTTTGCGATTGCCACCCACGGCCCCCTCTCGCCGCCCATATTTATAGTCGGTGTCATTGGCCTCGATAGGGGATACGGCGTCCGTTCGGACAAAGCCGATTGAGATAGAATCGGCGGGGAGGGTGGAGCGGATGTCGGAGTGGTCGGGCGTCGCAATATGGGCGCAAAACTCCGCTGCCCCCCAATAGTTATCGGCGGCTAAGTTAGCGGTCGCCAAGACCCTAATAGAATATTGAGAGGAAGGTGCGACGTATGGTGGCAGGACTAACTCATTTACCAAACCTGCGGTCGTATTCATTGTATAACTCTGCATATCAACCCAGACTGAACCGTTGAAAAATTGCGCCTTTACCGTGGCAACAACATTCAAGGCAGAGACGGGATTCTGGATGGTTATGGATTTTATCGGAGTATTCGCCGGGATGTTGCTAACTCCGATGTACGCGGCATTAGCAATGGACACACCCACCTGCGAAGAAAACCAATAAGTGGAAGACCGTCCGTCTGCCGCGTTTGTAAGTGGATAGGAGGCATGGTTTCCACCCGAAATAAGGGTGCTCGCCGTGGCAATATTCGTGGTTTCGTACCTACACGGCAGCAGGAGGGCGTTAGAAATGGCGGCTATCTGGGCCGGGGTGCGGAGGGCGTTGCGAAGTTCGACATAATGGATTGTTAGGGTGGAATATTGAGTGGATGTTAGGTATCTTCCAATGTGCAGATTCCCTGCCCCTGTATTTATCGACAGCGCACCTTGTACAACGAGAGAACCATTGACATATATGAGAACGTTTGTCCCGTCATAACAGCACGCCATGAAATAGGTTTTGCCTGGGACCATAATATAGTCACTGCTAATGCCAACAGCGCCGTTGCTCACCGCAATAGCGCCGCTGGCCAAAATATAAACAATAAACACATTGGGAGTTGTATCAACACCGTAAGCGGCGACAACTGATTGCGCCCCTGTACCAGTAAAAGTTAGCACTATGTCTAACTCTCGCGCATTAGCCCCAGTGGGGAATCCAACGCTATTAGCACTTGAATAGTATCCGGTGCTACCGTCGAATTTTCCAGCGTAATCCGCTGCCCAACCACTGACTTGTGTTACTGTTCCGAATTTAGTACCATTATTACCGTTGCCGCTAGTGTCGGTCAGGGTTGCGCCGCCGTCAACGATATAGCGTAGGACGGTGTTAGCGTCTGCGGCAGGAAAGGCGGCGTCAATTTTCCCCACCGTCCCATCCATCCTAGCATAAACCAACTGCGCCCGCCGCGCTGCCAGCGCTAAGATTTGTTCGGTATGGAACTGCACATCCTTTTCGCTGATCGACGCATGGCCGGTTTCCACCGTCAGGTTCAGGTCCGCCCCGGGCCGCAATTTCAGCCCGCTGGCGATGTAGTTTGTCAGGCCAGGAACGCCGGCGCCGGCATCGCCTGGAATAAATTCTTCCGTTGCGGCATCATAGACCAACGCCTGACCGTCCTGGATCCCGGTCAGATCCACCGTTTTACCGGCCACCTTCGCCGTGTCCGCCGCCTGCGCCGTTGCATCCAGCTTGCTGTTTATTGCCGTTTCCACCGTTCCGGCGCCGTGTTGGATGGCGCTGGACTGATGCGCTGCAACCGGATCGATGATATGATCGATAGCCGCTTGAACCTCCGATGCGCTGAACAGATCAGGAATACCGGTCTTATTCTCGATCCTGGTTCCGTCAGCACTCCACCCCAGTAGCGCGTTCGCCACCGGCGCCGGAAGCACAAAGTTAATCACGGAGGACACCGGCCCGATCAGCACACGCCCCAGCTTTTCGGCCAGCTGCTGCGCGATGAACGTGATCTTATCGAATGCGCGTTCAACATCCTCCGCAAGATACGGCCCCTGCGTCACCAGATCCATTTCCTGCGTCAGCGGCACGTCCCGCAGCAGTACGATCTTCCATCCCACCGGTAGCTTCGGCGGCTGCAATTCCGGCGCCGGTTCGGTTCCCGGTTCGTACCCGGGATACTTCACCTGATGATTGACAAGATCAACATAATAATCCGAAGTCAGCGGGATTTCAGATCCGGCCGGATCGACCAAAATCACCTTGATCCAATCGGCATTACCAGACAGCGGATTGCCAGGATCTTCACCGATGGAAAAGGTAAAGGGCCACAAAACTGCGGCCCCATCACCGTTATAGATATGCTTGTTGTTTTGGTTCTGCACCGTCACCGGCGATCACCCCTTAGTTCTTTTTCTTTTTCCCAAGAAGCGCATCCCTAATATCCACATCGGCATCCTCCACGATATAATCGTACAGCGCATGAAGTGATATCAGCAATTGCTTCCCAGGAAGTCCGGAAAAGTAAGTAAGCGCTTCCCCAGCCTTCCATGCCGCCTTTTCATAATCGTCATCTTCGCCGCTATCCCAGGCTTTATAGCCTGATTGAAACGCCCGGATGAACGTTTCAACGGCATCAGCGGCCGGCGACATTCTGTAATCGTACCCGGAAGTTAGGGAACTGACAGCATCCCGGATCCCCGGGATCGCCTGGAACGGATAAGCGACAATGGTTTTATAAAGCCACTTTAGCTTTTCATCGTCGTTATCGTCATCCCCAGGACCGCGGCCGGTTGCCAGTTCAGAGAGCAGCGCCGGGAAAAACCATAGCCAGGCGGCGCCGGCGATCAGCCGCGGGATATCGCTGGTTCCCTTCGTCTGCTGCAGCCTGGACGCGAACAGGTTATAGAGCGCGTTGAAGTACGAATAGAACATCGTGAACAGCTTCAGCATTTCCGGCCCGCGCTGGATCGCGGCCAGATCCTTCACCATGCCGCTGCCCTGCGTCTGCCGGATCAGCGCGTCAGCCGCCCGCAGCGCCCTTTCATCGTCGCCGGTTTCCTCCCTGACCTTGTTGTATTCGTCAATCCAGACCGGCACGCTGATCGAAAGATCCATGAACCCGATATGCCAGAAGAACGTTTCCTTGACACGATCCCAGGCATTTTCCTTCATCAGCTGATCGATGGTCTGCCGCACGTCCCGATCATAATTTGATATCCGCGTCCGCATGAACACGGATTTTTCGAACACGAAATCGATCTGTTCCTTCCATGTCCATGGCTTCGCGTAGAACCCGGACAGCGCCGCCAGCGTCCGCACCGCCCCGATCCGATCCATGAAGTTGAAGGCGCCAACCGGCTGCGCCAGCGCCGTGGTGATCTTCCAGCCCATAGCGACCACCGTTGTCCCTTTGCGCGCCTTCGCCGCCAGCCCTTCCAGGTAATTCGCCGGCGCCGAATAGTCATTGGCGATGGCCTGCAGCCAGGGATTGAACTGCCGGTATACCTCCCGGCCCAGAGTGTTCACGATGGCATCCTGGATGCGCTTATGCCGGATCATCTTATCCACGTCCCGCACAGCGCGCCGGAACGCCAAGTCGTGAATAACGTTGGTCAGGTGTTCGGAAAGCACGCCGAGATCCAGGCGCAGCGGCCGGCCGACAACCTGCGCGGCGCGATCCTTCGTATGCCCCTTTTTGGTAGCGGCCCGGAAGAATTGGTTTTCGAAGAAGGACCGCTGCCGTTCGACCTCATCGAAGGCGAACGCCGCTTCCGACTTGCGCGCATCGTACTTGATCGGATAGTACCCACCGGCATAATCTCCAAACTGCGTTATCACCGGCGCCGCTTCCACCTTCGGCAGCTTCACGCCGGCCACGTCCTTTGTCAGCTGATCGATCTCCGGGTAATAGGAATTGATGTAATCCCATATACCCTGCACCAGATCCCAATCGCGCTTCGTCATGTGATCGTCCAGGATCTTTTCAACCGTCTGCTGCGGCCACCCGAAGCCGCTCATTATCCGCTGGCGGTTCCCCTCGTTGCCCCAGTTTAGTGCCAGCGAAATAATGTTTTCCTTAGTCAGACTAAGGTTGATATCCTTGATAAAGATCTTACGCGACTTCCATGCAGCGCGTTCGGCCGGCGAGATCCCGGAGAACAGTTCCTTCAGCTGCCCTTCGGCCGCTTTCCGCAAGGCTATTTCCTGTTCCTCCGCTTCGATGATCGGCCGGAACAGATAATACCACGCGGTTCCGAGATCATTGTGGCCGTCCAGCTGGCGTACGATAAATTCGATCTTGGACAGCTGCGCGTGAGCGCTGCGCATCCTGGCCAGCCACTTCTGCAGACCTTCTTCGTTCGGATCCAGCGATTGCGGCTTCACCTTGTTGTTCTGGTAGATAGCCGCTTCCACATCAGCCACGGCCGCTTCGAACTCCCGCTTGTTCTTCGCGGTCAGCAGCTTGTTCTTCAGCCGGCCAAGGTGTTCGATATTCCGCACGCTATCTTCCAGATCCCGCAGTTCGTCGATGGTCAGATCCGAATAGTGTACCCGGAACGCTTCGTCCCGCAGCTGGTCGGGGATCGTCACGACCTCCATGGCCGCTTCGTGTTCGATGATCCATTCCCGCAGCGATTGGCGCTTCGCCAGCGCCTTCGCCCCGGCCTTTTTGAAGTCGAACCGTTCTAGGAGATCATCGATCTGTTCCAGATAAGCCGGATCGATAGACAGCTTTTTGCCGCCCCGCTTCGTGAACTTTTCGAAATACTTGATGGTCTTGTCCGCTTCGGCCTTGATTCGCAGCGATTCCATGGCCAGCGCGTGATTCAGCAGCTGCTGATCCTTGAACTGCAGCGCGTCCTGATATCGGCCGGCGCGGATCGCCGCTTCAGCCTGCTGCTGCGCCCGCCGTTCGGCCGCGAAGAACCTGGACGCCTGGACAGCTTCCACATAGCGCTTCGCCGCCAGCTGCGCCTTCGCCGCGGCCTGGATGGCCCGATGCCGGGACAGCGCATCCTTTACCCGCTGCCGCCGTTCCTTTTCCAGATCCAGCGCCAGCTGCCGCGCCTGTTCCGGCGCCACCGGCATCGCCGGCGCGGCCTGTTCGGGCATGGACGCCGCCATCCGTTCCACATCGGCCAGCATGTTGGCCACGGCCAAGTATGTTTCGTTCTCCGGGACATAGCCATCCAGGGATTGCAGACCATTCCGCAGATGATCGTCCGCCACGATCTCATATGCTTCGCGCATGGCCTTTGGCATCTTGGCCAGATCCTTTTCGCCGGCCTTGAACGCTTCGGTGAAATCGTACCAATTCCCGGGCAGGCCACCGTTCGGTGTCAGCGCCAGGATATCGGCGTACCACGGATGGTTATTGGAGAATCCGGCCGCAAAATGATAATCGCCATTCTCGTCAGGCGTCATTGTGCGGCGTTCAACGCCCAGCGCGCTGTTCCTGACAAGATAGGCGATATGTTCATCCATCAGCCGCTGCCGTTCTTCGGCCAGCGTTGCCTGCATCTGCTTATTGGCCACCGCGCGGATCCGGTTATCCAGATCGCTGCCGCCCATGGTCAGTTCTTCAACGATCTGCCGTTCCATGGCCAGCGCTTCCAGGCGCTTTTCGTTGTGGATTGCGGCAGCGGCTTCAGCCTTGATATTGATTCCGGTCTGCGCCGCGAACCTTGCCATGTGAAGATCGATCCGATCCTGCACTTCCTGATCGATAGGCTTGGCCGCGGCAATCGCCTGAATCAGTTCATCCCCGGAGGAATAGCCGAACAGATCCGCGGCATCGTCCGCCGTCAGCGCCGCCTTGCCGGAATAGATATTCTTCGGCAGCTTGCCTAGGATATCTTCGCCGTAATACTTCACCAGATCGGCGGCGTTGATCTTCATGCCGCCGTCCTGTTCCGGCGTCTGCATTACGGCCAGCGCCTTGTAAACCTGCTGCTGCGATACTTCGTCCCAAATCTCCGGAGTGACGCGCCGGCGTTCTTCAGCCACCCGCGCCTTCTGTTCCTCCGTCAATTCCTCCATCTGTTTGGCCAGCAGGATTTCTTCGGCCGTGGCCCGCGCTTCGGCCTGCAGTTTCAGGTAAGCGTTGTAATCGGCCAGGGAGATCCCTTTGCCCGCTTCTTCCGCGAACAGATCGTGATAACCGGCCATCACTTCCGCTTCAGCTATTTCGTCCTCTGTGGCGATCAGGCGATCCATCAGGCCGCGCACTTCCGGCGTGATCTCCACGTTCAGCCCCTTGATGCTGCGATAGATCCGCGTCAGCCAGTATTTGAACTGCCGGAACACGTTCTGCAGCTTCACGGACGGCGCCTTGCCCTCCAACAGATACGCTTCCCAGCCCCGGGCGAACTTTTCGTGCTGTTCCCTGGTGAACTGGACGCGGCCCCGGGCATCGATCTGTTCCGGCGTGACGCCCAGCCAGGTTTTCGCCGCTTCGAAGTCGGCCAGCGTCTGCGCCGGCGCCCGCCCGGACAGCACCACATCCTGCAGATCTTCAAGGAACAGATGGCCGGTTTCGTGGACGAACGTGGATCTGTCGGCCCGCGGCAGCAGCGTGATGATCACGCGCCCCGGTTCGAAGGTGATCGCGCCGCGCGGCCCTTTGCCAGCAGCTTGGAACAGCGGGAACCCTTCGTTAATCGCCACGTTGCGCAGGCGCGGCGTAATGTCAAAGGCCGCGTTGGAGGAAGATGGCTTTACGCCACCAAATTCAGCCGCAGCTTTCGCGGTATCGGCAAACGTTGCCTTCTCCACTTCCACCCCGAACTGCTTCAGGAACTTATGCGCAATCTGCGGCACCATATTATCATAGAAGGCCCGCATTCCTTCGCCGCCGACTTTGAGATCCAAGCCAGCCATCTGATACTGATATGCACCACCGTAATGCGCTTTTTGCCTTTTGCCGGTTTTAGCTTCCATCCTGTCCGCCATTTCTTTACCAAGAAAACTTTCAAGATCTTGCCTGCTGTCGAAGGTCTTATTCATCGGTTCGCCTCCTGCAAGTTCGAACCAGACCCTGACAGGATAGATATCCTTCATCTTGTTGACTTCATAGGTCATGCCCTTGATATGCTTCGACAGGTCGTAGTGCGCAGCGTTCTGCTCCCCGGTGGCGAAGGCAACGCGGAAATACCCACCTTCCGCAGCCATGCGGATAACCTGTTTCAGCGCCAACGTGACCCATTTATCGGTAGCGGTGACAAAGGGGGCTTCGGGAACACTCCCTATTTGCGACTTATGGGCCTCCATTATTTCATAAGCTCTTTGTTCAGTCGCATGCCGACTAACCCATCTATCACCTTCTAAAACCACCCAAGGGTGTTCAGCATCTTCTTTCGGTCTGTGTTCAACCCTGTATTCGGATCTGAACCCCTTCTTCCGGCCCTCCTGCGCCCAGTCGGACTGAATTTCTTCAACGAACAGCACTTTTTTGCCGTCGCCGTCAACCCGATCAGTCAGACGAACGTGGGCGATGACGTTAGCTTCGTCCCAATGGGAGGAACTATAAACGGTTTCAGAAACGCCGCCTAGCTGATGGTGAATGGCTTGTTCTTCGGGATTCATATCGTAAATCCATCTATCGCCGTATTTTTGATACATTGATTCAACAAATTGGCGATACTTCGTTGGTAGCGTCAGCAGCACTTCGCGGTAATTATCGCCACCAGGAACAACGTACCGGCTGTATTTGGTGTTTCCGCGCCTGGCGTTTTCCTGCTCAACAAACTCCCGCGCTTCCCCTTCAAACTCAAATCCGGCAACCACTTCTTCCGTGTCCGTGGTGAAAACCTGCCATATCCCATCTTCCGGATCCTGGCTGTAATTCAGCCGACCTTCGTTGCCGGCACCTTTTTGCACCACATCAACGCGGATCGACCCTTCGGCGGCGATGAAATCCATCACTTCCGCCTTGCTGACTTTCTTCCTGCCGGCCAAAAACTCTTTAAGGCCTGACCACTTCACTTCATCATCTTTCACCCCGGCCTTCTTTAGCATACCAAGCAGCTGATCCGGCGCAAAAGTGTCCTGCTTCAGTTGCGTCAGTTCATAAGCCAACTTGGAAAAGAAAGTCGGTCCAGGAGCAGGTTCAACCTGGTTGATCTGCTGTCGCAGTTCCGGATCATACCGGAAATCCCGGCCGTTGAAATGGATGATCGCGTTGCTGTCCATAACAGGCGCCGTCACGCGCCGGCCATCCACCGTCAGCCCCAGGCGCATCATTGTATCCCTGGCTTCGATCTCGCCGGCCAGCTGCCGGTAAGCCTGCAGATCAGACTTGCCGCGCATCTTGCCGTGGACGCCTTCCCAGCGCTGCAGCATATCATCCGTAACGGCCGGATTCTGCGACAGCTTGAACGCTTCGTAATCCGGGAAGATATCACCCAGGCCCGCGGCAACATGGTCCGCCAACAGCTTTTGATACTGTTCTTCCGGCGTCATGTTTTCGCCGGCCTGCGGCAACCACGCCCGCAGCGCCGAAGCGCCCTGCATCTGTTCAGCCTTCTTCCGCACTTCGGTCATCAGTTCCACGGATCCGCCGCTGGCGAAATCTTCTTCCTGCTGGATCAGATGCTGAATTTCGTGCATCAGGATCCGCATGGCGTGATCCGGGCTTTTCGCGCGGATTTCAAAACTTTCGCCATTGATAGGATCGATGTTCATCCGGCCACCGGAATTAGCGTTCTGATCAATGATGATCGAAGTCGGAATATAGGCCAGATGCGGGTAAGCAGCGAACAGCGCGGGATGATCAAGCAGCCTGCCGAGATCGTTTTCGATCATCATTCCCTGCTGACCAACGTTGAACTTGAACTGCGCATCAGTATCGTTGATCTCCCAGCGCCACTTCCCATCCATGCCTTTATGCCATCCGGTGTTCTGGCGGATCGTTTCCGGATCAAATCCCTGGTATTCCAGTTCCTGCGCCTTCGCCAAATTCAGCATATCGGCGGTATCGGCCTGGACGCCGGCATACTGGAAGAAGGATTGTCCACCCATCCGGCCGGTTACTTCCCGGATATATTGGTTCACGGACGGATGCCCATCGGCCTGCGGCGTGTTCGGATCGTACAGAGGTTTCCCCTGCTGCAAGCTGCGGGCATATTCCGGACCGGCATACCACGCCGCAGCAACAAGTTCGGGGGAACCGAACTCTTTCATGTACTGCTGGATCTTGAACGCAGCAACGCGGTCCTGGTTCGCTTCCGACATATCGGCGGGATCCACGCCGGCTTCCTGCGCCCACACCGGCCAGTTATCCGGCATGATCTGATATTTCCCCGCGGCGCCGCTATACTGATTGACCACGTTCGGATCGCCGGCACTTTCCTGCGCGGCGATAGCGGCGATCAGACGGTCAGAAACAGGCCCGAAGTTGGGGGAAGTAACCGGGATCCGGCCGGCCGGCATCGCTTCACCCTTTTCGATGATGATGCCCTTGCGCTTGAACCATTCAACCGGCGTGATCCCCAGCTGCTTGGATGCAACCATGGACCGCGCGGCGATGATCTGCGCATCGGCCGCGGCCACTTCCGGCTTCCGTCCCTCCGCGATCAGCTGCATCTTGATCTGTTCAGCCACCTGATTCGCCTGCTGCGCTTCCTCGCTTTGAACCGCCAGGATCCCCTTGGCCTTGTCCAGTTCCTGCTGATAATACTCTTGCCGGCGCTTCGTGAACTCCTGCGATTCCCGATAGGACATATCATCTTCGCGCAGCTTGATATCCGGCGCCAGCTGCGCGTGATGTTCAGTCCCGGCCAGCTTCGCCTGATAGACTTCCAGGGGGATGGACAGATCGCCACCGGCCGCAAGCTGTTCGGCCAGCTGCTGATCGATCCCCAATTCCTGCGCCACCTTCGGCGCATTGTCCTGAAAGTAGGCCACGAACTGCGAAGCGGAAATGTGGATGTTCTCCACCGGCCCATCCTTCTTGACCTCCCGGATAAAATCCTGATAGGCAGAAGGAAGGCGCCCCAGCGTTTTGGACGCAGCCGCGTTTTCGCCTAGCGCCTGGATAACCTCCATGTTTTGCTGCGCCTTTGCAGCGCGCGCGCTATCGTGGATGAATCCGCCCATAGGCCCGGGCAGCGCCAGGATGGAAAAAGCCTGAACCGATTGCACGCCGGTTTCGGCCAGCCGGCTGGTATACGTTCCTTCCGGGACCGGCGCGAAGGATTGCCCGGATACCTTCTTCGATCCTTCCAGGCCCAGGATGGTGATCCCTTCCTGCAAGATCTCCGTGGCCGTTTCCTTCGACACCACGCCGGCATACTTCTTGGCGAAATTCACGAACGCATCGGAATATGTCCGGTTGCGCAAAATCTCCTTCATGCTGTCCCTGGACAGTTTGGCCACCAGCTTATCGGCGCCGGGGATGCTTTCCATCAGCCATTTCAACTGAAACGCTTCGATGCCGGCATTGGCTGCGCCGACCATGATGGCGGCGACCTTGGCCACATCCCGATCAATCGGATTCCCGCTGATATCCTTGGTGCTAATGAACTCCCGGAACGCCGAACCAGCTTCCAGCTTGAACGCGGTTTCCATGGCGCCGGTATACATGCCGGCCGTCATAGCGGCCATGCCCGCAGGCGCAGCTGCCGGCAAGCCCACGCCGGTCAGCGCCGCGCCACCGGCCACCGTGGCGCCGCCGATAGCGCCATATTTGCCGCCAGCCTTCAGCTGTTCAAGCAGCTGCGGCGCTAACTGCGCAGCGCCGAAGAAACTGGCCGGGAACCATCCTTCCGGCCCGATCTCCGCTTTCATTTCAGCTTCAAGCTGCTGCGCCCTGGCTTCCAGCGCCGCATCCGTATTGCCAAAAATCTGCTTACTGCCGATATCAGCCAGTTCCAGCTGCTTGTTCCCGGACTTCCACCCGCGCTTCAGGCTGTCGAAGAACCATTCGGTTTTCGCAAGATTCTCCACATCATCCTTGGCCACGGCCATGTTTTCCGGCCGCTGCAGGAAGGCAGACAGCTTCGGCGCCCGCTGGGAGATCATTCCCCAATCGTAATTCGGCCCCTTGCCCTGCTTCAATATTTCGATGGCCTGATCACGGTTCGCCTTGTTCGCTTTGAAGATCCACACAGGCACGTTCAGTTCCCGGGCAAGTTCCTGATCCATCGCTTCCTGATCCGGATCCGTATCGGCAACCAGACCATAGGCTGCGGCCAGTTTTTCAGGATCCACGGCCGGCTTATCTTTGGGCAGGTTGCGGCCGGCGAAATCCATGATGCGCTGCCCCAGCGAACCGACAGGCTGCGGTTGACCCGACACGGCGCCGGATACCTTTGCCTGATCTTCCTCCGACAGCGGGCGGAATGATCCCCGCGTGAACGGCTGCGGCTGCGGCACGTCCACCGGCGCAGAAACGCCGAGCAAAGGCGCCTGCTGCGCCAGCTGCCCCGGCCCCAGCAGCGCCTGATCCTGATCGTTAAGCGGTTTTATTTCAGCCATGAATTACCCACCTTCCTTTAGGGGATCCATTCGTTCCACCTGCCGGTTTTCGGATCCTGGAACACCCAGCCCCCCTTCCCGTTGTTTATTTTGGTGTTCCACATCGAACCGGCAGGCGCACCAACAGGCGGGGTTATCTTGAAATTAAATTCATCCTTGTTAAACCAGAACTTCCGCTGCTCGACAGTTACCTTGCCAACCAGATCCTGGACGATCTGTTCGCGTTCATCGACAGTCGGCGCGCGCCCCTTCTCGCCCTTGAACGCATCGATCCGCTGCGAGATCCCAGCCCACAGCTTGCCGTAATCTTCTTCCTTGACGCCGGCCTTCTTCGCAATCCTGGTAACGTCCGCGGCCCAGCCGAACCCTTCGTCGCCGTTCGTCCCTTTCAGGATCGCATTGAAGAAATGTTCGTAATCGCTATCTGCCAGCAGATGGCCGTAATTCATGCGCAGCTGCGTGATGTTGATCTTCCCGGTCTGAACGGCCAGATTGACCTGTTCCCACACTTCCCGCGTGGTATGCTTCGGCCGGCCGGTTTCATCCAGCCCCATCATGGAAAGCGCATGCGATTGAAGCGACAGAAATTGCTTCCCGGTCAGTCCCGATCCGCCCAGGATCTGCTGCACATTCTTCGGCGTCAACTGGCCGGCCGCTTTCAGCTTGACCAGCTGATCAATGCTATCGTCATACGCTTTTTCGTGCAGGCGGTCCTGATTGTTTTTCCGGAACGCCACTTCATGCCGATATTGGCCGATATAGTATTCCAATTCCGGCGCCGCCAGGTTGCGGCCTTCCAGATCCTTGCGGGCGGCTTCGGTGTCAAAACCGTACTTCGCCCACAGTTCCTTGTTCAGCACCTGGGACTTATCGATCCGTTCCTGCTTCATAATGTCGGCGTTGATCGCTTCCCTGCGCTGGGACGAAATTTCGTCCTTGTGTTCGTCATACCAGACGCGGGCGCTGCGGCTGTCGTATTTGCCGAGCATGGCCCTGATCGTGCTTTCGTGCAGGCTGGATATGAAATCTTTCTTTTCGGCCAGGATAGCTTCCGGCGCGTGCTTGCCAACCATCGTGGAATCAATGGCCTTCAGCCCCGCTTCCGCCTGCGCAGCAAAGTGATTCGGATCGTAAGGGTTTTTCCCAACGCTGTCAACCGCTTGATACTTGGCGCCTTCCCGCGTTTCGTTACCCCAACGATCCATTTCCTTGACCTGATGCTTCGAAACAGCTTCACCGACAGCCGAAGCGCGGCCGGCCACGAACTTCAGGAACGTTTCCCGCTGCCGGTCATTTTCCAGGGATTCCAGCACTTCCTTTTCGATCTTGGCCATTTCTTTTTGTGATTGCTCATATAGCCCATCGGCATCTTTGCCCCTGCGGAACATGATACCCTTTTCGGGATTATGAAGGTAATCATTCACCTTGGCCTGATAGGTATTGCTGGCGTCCAGAACCTTCCGCGCGTTTGTTTCTTCCTGCAGCTTGATAGCGTTATCGGTCAGAATGTTGCCGGTTTGCTGAAGCTGCGCACCCAGCGCCCCCTGCGCCCTGGCAACGCCGGCGCCGAAGTCATCCGGATCCGCTGCCGTACTTAGCCGCACCCCGGGCAACGCTTTCGGCATCGTCTGATCCTTATAATCGGGAATGGTGATCCCGCGCCCACCATAGCCACGCATCAGCCGCCACCGCCCTTCGCGCCGGCCTTCTTCATTTCGTACCATTTGTTGGCGACTGACGTGGCGCCGCCGATCAACGTGGTCATGGCGCCCCAGGATCCAGCAGCCCGCGCACTTTGGGCGCCGTAACGCGCCAGTTTCGCCTGATTCCGCAGATCACCAGCCTGCACGTCAAATCCCCAGCGCTCCCGCTGCGCATTGGCGCGGACCGTGGCAGCATCAAGTTCAATTTCTTCATTCGTCCCGGCCAGAATATCAAGCGCGGATCCGCTTGCCAGCAAGCCGTTTGCCCCGATAGCAGCCCGCTGCGCAGCCTTCACATCGGCCCCATACTTGCGCACCTTGCCTTCTTCCACGGCGCCGCGTTCCACCGCATCCGTGGCCTGCCGATCTACCATCTGCGCATTTCTTTCCAGCATCTGCGCTTCGTACTCTTTGGCCCGGGCTTGCGCTTCAGCCTGCGACTTCACCGCCCGCATCTGCGCCACCGTCCCGGCGACCTGAAGGCCGATACCCAATGCGCCATCAGCAACACACATAGCCTTAACCTCCCATCGTAAAGCGATAGAACGGCAGCTGTTCGGCGCCATACCGCACAGCCGCGTGAAAGGTGAACCCGCAGAACTTCAGCCACTTGATTGACAGATCGTTCCGCACGTCCACATGATTCTGAAGAAAGCGATATTCCTGAAGCATCAGCTGCACATACTCCCGGCTGTGACGCAAGAAGGGGATCGTCACCTTTACGATCTGATCCGTTCCCAGCAGCCAAGGCGCCCCGCCGCCCGCCAGACTTAGCCGCGAAGCGCCGAACATGGCCACCGGTTCATTTTTATATAGGATCGTGAACCGCATTCCTGGCCGGCGAAAAGAAAAGTCCAGCGCTTCGGCCGGCGTGAAATGATGGGACGCCCATATCTCCTGACGGTCAGCTTCCCGGATCCGCGGCGCCACCACAGCAATATCTTCCGGCAGCGCCAGCCGAACGGCCGCATCCTTGGTTACTTGGTGAACAGCCATCACATAACCACCTTCGGGATGATCGCCAGAATCGTAACCGGCAGGGGATCCTCCTGGCGGTAAAGCACCCGGCCTTCGCTGTTGTATCCGCCAGCCATGGCCACCCGGATATCGCCAGAATAGAGCGGCAGCGCTTCATCCCAAACGTCCCGGACCATAGCAGCCAGATCGTTCAGCTGCGCCGGATCCGGCCCGAGCTTGCCGCCGCGGGAATTTTCTAGCCGCATCAGCACTTCTGGGATCCGCTTCGGCCGGCCCTGCGCCGTCCCTTCCTGCGTCTGCACTTCGATATTCAGCGTTTCCAATTCGGCCGTGATCGGCAGGCCGGCCGTCACCACCGAATAAGCGGCTGAAGTGGTGGACAGGACGATTTTGCCGCCTGTCACCGTTTTCCGCGGCAGCACGTTGCCATCGGCCAGCACAGCCACTTCTTTCCCTTCCAGATGATGCAGGTTCGTGATCTCCTTGATCGGCGCCCCATCGTGCCGCAGACCGCAATCAACGAACCAGGAATACTTCACGTCCAGATCGTTCGGCAACCGTTCCGCCATGCGTTCGACGTAGCGAACCACCTGGCCGTTCACCAACCGCTGCGCTATGAACCAAACTTCATCCCGGTCCGCCCCGGGTATGGCGCACACGCTTTCGAACAGTCCGTCCGTATCGTGGCGATGCCAAGCGATTACTTCCTGTTCGCGCAGGTATGTCATGCCGAGCAGAACCCCATCGCTTCGGATCATCCACAGGATGCTGTCCGGTTCCTGCTGATAGGCCCATTCATATATTTCGTAGCGCTGCACCAGATGTCGGGAGAGTATGGATAGATCGTTGCCGGTGTACTTGTCCGAATAGAGATCATAACCAAGATCGCGCACCGTAGATCCTTTGTCCTGAACGTACAGGATCCGTTCGCCGACCACCGCAGGATCAACCCAGGCGGCGCCGCGGTATCCCTGGACGCGGGCGCGGATCGTGTTCGGCGTAAGCACCGAATTGGTCCCGGAAGGCCCGATCTCCCATTCGGAGGAAGAAGTCAGCCCGATGATATCCCCCAGCGCCACCAGGGACCGCAGTTCATTGACCTGGCGCGAAACCAGCGTGGCCGTGATCGCATCGTCATCCTTCGGCGGCGATCCGCTGGCGAAATTAACATAGTCGCCAATCTTGCTGAACCAGATGGTTTGCGGCTGATAAAGCGAATTGGCGGACGCAATCCTATCGCTGCTGTCGAAAACAACGCAGGCCGGATATCCGCGCACGTCAGACCATGCGCCTTCCCGCCAATCGTCAGTATTGCCGGTTCCGCCAAGTTCGCTGATCACATCGCACTTCGCCGCCCGCGGTCCGGTGACGCTGGTGATCTTCACAATCCCATCCAGGTTATAAGGATAGGACGATAGATCCACATTCGCCGTTCCGCTGCTCCAACCGTAAGCGGTCACGCGCAGCTGGCACAGTTCATCTTCGGTCCCGCTGTCGTTCGCGTTGAAATCGCCAGCGGACGAATAGAAACGGATCGCCTGCCACGTCGATCCGTTGTCTTTTGACCTTTCAACCTTCAGTTTTCCGGTCCATGTGCCATGCGAGATCAGTTTCCACGTTCCCTTGCACTTGATAGCCGTACTGCTGCCGTTGGTGCTGGCCGCATATGCCACCGTTGAACCCTCGACAAAATGCGTCAGCTTGAACAGCGCCCCCACATGGCCGGCCAAGAAGATATCGAAGTCGCTGGTGATATCCTTGTCTGTGCCGGTCACGGCGGATACTGCCAGATGCTTCGTTTCGTCCAGGTTCGGATCTAGGAACGGCCCGTTTTTATAGGGAAACGCGGTCAGCGTCCAAACATGATGATCGGTTCGGGAAAGCTGCTGCGGGGGATGATTGGAATGGGTGATATACATAACGTCCGCTGATTGCGCGGTTTTCAGATATGCCAGTTCGCCTTCGGTATAAGGAGAGGCTATTTCCACGATCTCCCCGGCCTGCGGATGACCCACAGGATAAACCACTTGCCCGCCGTCCTTGAAAAATCGGATATACTGATGGCCAAATTCCAGCACATACGCCTGCAGCGTGGAGAACTCAAACTTGATTAGGCGGGCCAGCTTGTCCGGGTATTTCGTGGCAGCGATGAACTCCGTCCCTGCGCGGTTCGAAGCGCCGCCATGCGGGTGAACGTAGAAGTTCCGCATTGTCCTGGTTCCAATAGCGTACTTCGCCAGATCAACCCGCGCGGCCATGGCCGGCGATAATTCGCCAGCTGCGAAGCTAGGCTGAATTTGATAAACAGCCATGGCTAAAACCTTGCATCCACATAGGGATTATCATACTGCGGATCTTCAGCACCTTCGTTCGCATCGGCGCGAACCGCACCTTCCAGGACGGTGGCATAAACTTTCAGCAGGTGTTCCCGCAGGTTTTTATCATCGGACAGCGGCACGCTAAGATCCGCGCCGAAGCGCCACGCGATAGCGTCAACAAACTCCGGATCGTACTGCGTTGTGTCGGTGATCCGCGCGTGGAACTCCATGTAGGCGCCGGGAA
Organism: Selenomonadales bacterium 4137-cl; assembly: GCA_032334055.1. Classification (NCBI taxonomy): domain Bacteria; kingdom Bacillati; phylum Bacillota; class Negativicutes; family Acetonemataceae; genus Anaeroselena; species Anaeroselena agilis. Next base: position 2,498,052 of record JAUOZS010000001.1, read on the forward strand.
GGTTCGTATATACCCGCTTCCCGCTGCCGGTAGGCGCAGCCCGCACAACGTACTTGACCGGATTCACATCGCTGATCGTGGTTTCATTGAACAGGCGCTTGATCCGCAGACAGTCGGCCGGATATTGATAAACATAAGACCATTCCGGATCCGTTTCGTTGGCAACCGCGGCCAGCTGCGCCCGCTTCATGCAGAAGTTCCAGGGATAATCCCGCAGCGCACTATCCCGAACATTAGGCCAAAAGAGGTTACAGGCCCGGGCGCTGGGGGATGCCTGATCCAGCGCGGTGATGGTTTGCCCGCCGAAGCGCTGCAGCGCCATATTGCAGATATCAACCAAACTAGCCACAGTTCCACCCCCTTGATAAATGAAGAAGGGGGCGCAAGCAGCACCCCCCTTTCATTTTTGCACTTATTCCGTTGCGGCCAGCGCCGCGAGAGCGTTGGCCAGTTCATCCTTCGTGGCGAAGATCTTTGCCGCGTCCAGCGCCGCGAAGATCGTGGCCTTGTTTGCGGCCGGTTCCACAGTAACGCCTTTTTCCGTGGCGAACAGGATCATGGTGTTTTTCGTGATTCGGTCCAGGCGCTTCATGTCGAAATCGCCGGCGTTCGCAGGCGGATCGGCGGGCGGCTGCACCGGGGGAGCAGCAGGAGGCGCGGGCGGCGGGGTAAATTCCGCCGAAACCACGGATCCGGCGCCGTCAGGTTTGAAGTGTTCGTTCGGCTGCGCTTCCTGTTCGATGAAATCGCCGGGATAGAACAGCCGGCCGTTGAAAGTGCAGTGAACTTTCGCTATCCACTTCATCCGATCTTCACATCCGGCTTGATGGATGCGAACACCTTACCGCCCGAAGGATCGGCGGTAGCAGCCATGGACAGCCTGATCCATTCGTCATGTTCGAACGGCAGGAATGCCTGCATCAGCGTTTTCCCGGCCACTTCCTGATTGATCCCTGCGGCCGGCGTGAAGGTGAACAGATCCACCGGCGTGGTGAACGCTTCGTCAGATGCGGTTTGCACCGTGATCCCGGTGATCTTCTTGCCGGCTGCGAAGGCAGCGGTCAGCGCCACATCGATCAGCAGCGGCCGGTAGGCGCGCCCTTTGCCGACATACACGGCGGTGGAGGTTTTCGGCGTGGCGTCGATGGTCAGGTTTTCGGCCAGGATCAGCTTGGCATCAATGTTAGCCATAGGTTTTTCCTCCTTAAATTAATCTAGGCAAGGGGGGATTCGCTCCCCCCGCCCGATCAGGTCAGTTCGGATTCGGTGTTCAGGATGGCATCGCAGCGCCGGAAGGGAACGCCCCAGAAATGGGTGATCTTCTTGCCGGCGAAGGTGTCGATGGTCAGGTTAACGTTGGCCTTGTTCTGCGCCAGCTGGTCGATCTTCGTCATGGCCTTCCGGTTCAGGTAGATCGCGGCCTTGCCCGCATCGATATCTTCGACACGGTTATAGGCGTCGATCAGGTAATTGATGAAGTTGTCAGCCGTGATCGTGGCCAGATCGATGTTGCAGAGGCGGACGCCATACCGGTAATCGCGGACAGACAGGCCAAGATCCCAATTGTATTGGGATTCATAGGCCCAGAACTCCTTGTTTTGATCGTCATACGCTTTGACGCGGCCATTATCCCGGTAGCGGAAACCGGCCGGCGTACCTTCGGGATAGAAACCGTGGATCTGGTTCTGCCCCCATACGACGATGTAGATGGAAGTCAGCGCGTTGCCGGCGCCGCCACAGTCGATCACGTATTCCGCGGCTTCGCACTTGGCGATATCCGGGGAATAGTAGTAGGCGCCCAGGCCGGTGAACTTGGCGGGGTTGATCTTCTCATCGCCATAGAACAGGGTGAGCGCCATTTCCTTGTTCATGGCCTGCTGATGCGCCTGGTTCTCGCCAAGGCGCCATTCGTTGCCGCGTTCGCTGTTCACTCCGCCGTTCTTTTCCAGCAGGCGTTCGTCCACCTTGGCCAGCGCTTCCATGCCGCCGCTGGTGAAGGTGATCTGCGAAGTCCCGCTGATGCCGGGAGTAACGCCGCGGTTGATCATGCGCCACGCGACTTCCGGCAGCTTCGTGCGCACCGTGGTCATGTGCGCGCTCTTTTCGTTGGCTTCGGTGACGATCATATCATCCAGGATCCGGTTCGTCTGCGATTGCATTTCGATGATCTTCTGGATGGTCTTGTCGAAGCCTTGCCGAGTGGCGAAGTCCTGATAGGTTGCGAAGTTAGTGGTGGCCATCGATAATTTCCCTCCAATCTTTTGATTGTCACCTTTTGGTGACGGTCAGGGCATAAAAAAACTACTGACTATTGTTGAAGAACAGCGTCTTGATGCTGGGCGCGTTGGCCGGATCGCTGCCCCCGGGCAGGCTATCTTCCTTGACCGTGTTGCCCACGGCCAGCAGGAACTTGACAACCTCCTTGTGATTGCCCAGGCCCGACACGTTGAGCAGTTCACGCAGCTTGCCTTCTTTGTCATAGGCTTTAAGCGCGCGGTCAGCAATGCCCAGGTTTTCCTGCAGCTTGGCGCCGCCGATCTCCGGATCCTTCTCCGTTTCCTCGCCCCAGGCGTTGACCTGCTGATCGATCTGCTCCTTGAATTGCGCGACTTCCTTCTGCCGCTGCGCCTGATACATGGACGCGAACTCTTTGGCCGCACCGTTCGGCAGCTTGTACTTCTTGCCGATATCGGTGAACTGTTTGGCCAAATCCTGATCCAGCTTTACTTCAGCCGGCAGGCCGAAGTCATAATCCCCTTCGGGAACCTTCAGATCAGGATTGTTCGGATCAGCGGGCGGATTCTGCGGATCTGCCGGATTCGCAGGCGGCGGCGTCCCAGGCGCCGGGGGATTAGCAGGCGGGGGAGAACCGGGGGGAGGATTCGCCGGGGGATTAGCGGGAGGATTGGCAGGAGGATTCCCGGGCGGATCTCCTTCGGCAAACAACTGCAGATCGAACGAACTCACTCCCGCACCGGTGTTATCCTTGGCGGGAACAGAGTGTTTTTGGAATAACATGGACAGACCCCCTTTTGATTTTTGGGCAAACGAAAAGCGCCTAGCAGGTACTAAGCGCCTTCGATTATTGGACTATGAACCAATCATCGGCTAGGATATCGGATCCGCTGGGAACCCAATGCGCGAAGTCACCTTGCGCGGTGAACAGCATCAGGTACGGCCGGAAGCGGCACACCGTTCCTTCGGGGATCCCGGTTGCTTCGGACGTGTTTTTATTCAGCGGGATGCCATCGGGATATCCTTTTTGCAGGAAGGCATACATCCCTTTGCCGTTCCAGCCAATGCGGGCCACCTTGCGGCCATCCTTTATAGCCGTGAGCGCCACGGCGAAACCACAAGTGGCCACCGGCAGCGGTTCGCCATTCTTCCACCGATTGCCGCAGCTGCCGCAGACATTATCGCCATCAGGCCGGCGTTCCGTTTCCACCCGCGGACTTCTGCATTTGGGACACAACATACTATCTTCCCCTTTCAATTCGGCCGTTTTGGGCCATTATTCTCCGTCAGCTTCGCGCTGTTCGGCCAGCTTGACCATGCGGGCATCGTCGTTTTCGCGGATCAGACTTTCCCGCTGCATGATAGGGAACAGATCCGGATCAGCTTCCATCAGATCCTTGAAAAGTTCCTGGCCGACAGCCTGCATCCCGCAGTTATAGAAGGTTTTCGAATTGCCGGTGAACGGATTGCCGAACGTGCCGCACATATTGAGCAGCCGCATGATGAACCGGCGCCCAGCTGGTTCCTTGGCCACCTGGACGATATCGGACAGTTCCCGATCTCGCAGGTATTCGGCCACTTCTTCCAGCGTCTGCGGTTGCCGCTTGCTTGTCATCTACGCAGCACCCCCCATCAGGACGGTCAGCGCGTTGGACCGCGACATATCGGCCTGCGAAAGATTCTTCGCGGCATCGGCGGCAGCGGCGGCGCTGGCCATCATCTGCTGCTGCTGCAGCGCCTGTTCGCGGGCGGCGCGGATCTTGCGCACGTCCTCTATGCTGCGGACGATTTCCGGCGACAGGCCAACGGCTTCGGAATACTTCCGGACAGCCTGATCCAGATCCAGAACGTCCAGCACATCCGGCTGCGCGGTTGCGACCTGCGTGGCGAACGCCACAGCCTGCGCAATGGTGTTCGTGGCCACCATCTTCTGCGCTTGCGCTAAAATGCTGATGTAATCGACCTTGATCACCTTGCCGTGAAGTTCCCGGGGGATCTCCGGAAGGAGATTGGCACGCTGCAGGATGGCGAAGGACCGCGCGATCATCGGATCATAGAAGTCATTCTGCAGCCGTTCCAGCGTAGGCCCGATTATGAGCAGCTTTTCTTCATGCCGTTCTGCGACTTCGCGGGCGGTGATCTCCCGGCGATCCGATTCCACCATCATCAGGAACAGATCGGCGTAAAAGGCGCGCCGCACCCGCTGTTCAACGCGGTCAATCTCTGCAGCCAGGTGCTGAATGTTCTGGTTGACCAGGAACAACGGCGTGACCCCGTTGCCGCCGTTGTCATCGGCAAACGTGATCGATCCCGGCAGCAGGCTGATCAGCGTGGCTTTTGCAGAGGACGGCGCTTTGATCGGCGGCCTGTTGGCCAGCTTGATCGTCAGCAGCTTGTCCTTTTCCATCACCTGCAGCTGCTTAACCCCGGGCAGCGCTTTCCACCCCGGCCCGCGGCCGTAGTAATCGGCGCTGCGGAATACCTGCCAGCGCGGGACCATGATCGGAAATTCCTCGAACCCGCGAACCGCAAGATAGCGATCCTTTACGTTCGGTTCCCAATAGACGGAGCGGAACGGCTTGTTCAGCGCGTCCACCATATCCGGGATCCGTTCGTCATTCGGTTCGATCAGGTGATAAACCATGAACCGTTCGCCCAGCTTGCCATCTTTATAGCAGTTCCTTACTGCGTCCGATACCATATCCAGGCCAAATTCCTTGACCATATCATAGACCGTCATCAGCCGCTTGCGGGCGAAGGTGTTCACCCTGCCGTCCGGTCCGCACGCCACCGCGTATTCGCCGATGGTGAACGATGTGCCGCGCATAACGTTTTCGAAATCTTCCAGGATAGCCATCGCGCCTGTTCCCGGCCCGCCTAGTTCTTCGTAAACGTTATGAGTGCATTCGTAAATGTTGGTTCGGGCATAGATCCCAAGGATCTGTTCGGCACATTTGTCCAGGAATCGGCGCACCGGCGCGTATTCGGACAGTTCCGGATCCAGCAGGCCCAGCCGGAACCACGGCCGGGATAGGCTTGTCATGCCGCTTTGCATACCCGCTGCCAGGATGCCGTTCGCGTCAACAGCTGTTTCATTAATGATCTGACCGTCCCGGCGTTCGCCGCGATTCGGTTCATCATCATCAAAAGCCCCGCGATACGGCGCGATGTAACTGCAGATCTCCTTCCACCGCGGGCGCCAATTTTCATATACCTGGTAGCAATCTTCGAAGCGGCGTTCAATGAACTTTCTTTCCGGTAAGCCCCCCAGCTTGCGGGCCAGATTGTCCATTACTGACCCAGCAGCGTTTTACGCTGCACCGGCGCCGCGCCAGTAACCCCGCGCGGGCTGGTCAGCAGCGTTTTGCGCATCCCGGCAGCAGCCATCTGCTTGCGCCGTTCGTCGGCTTGCGCGACCTGGACATTAACATCCGTGGGCGCTGCGGCTGCGCTAGGGGGCGGAGCAGCAGCCTGTTCAGTTGCCGGCGCGTTCGGGACACCGGGCATCATGCCTTCCATAGCGGCACCAGCTGCTGCACCCATGGCGACAGGCGCAACCACAGCCGCGGTACTGGCGCCCATGCCCAGGCCGGTAAGAATTGGTACAGTACACATCGCTTTTCCTCCCCTCTAATCTTTGAATGGATCAAAATCCTGCCTTGCGAATACAACACCCCCTTGCTGTCGATACTGCGCGATAGCTTCCATTCTATCTTTAGGCTGAACCGGGAACGCGAAAGTTACGGCCAGGCCATCCCCAAGATCCGGAGACTTGCCCAGCCGCTTTTTGATATCGTCCTTGCTTTCCAGCTTCATGCGATTGTTCGCGTCATAGCTGAATGTAGGGACCACCAGATCCGTTTTCAGTTCGGGCAGGTTCGGGATCGCGCCGCCGAGCAGGAACCATTCGTACATCAGCCCCCACATTTCGCTGCGCTTATCCACATACTGATTCGGCGCTATCGGCGTGCCTCCAAAAGCGACTTCGGTGATATCGACATATCCCAGCTGCCGCATCCTGTCGATTATTCCGGCGCCGTGGCCGGCATCGCAGAATGTCATATCCGGCCGAAATGATTCCACCTTCCGCGTCAGGTGGCCGACCAGCGTCATGTTGTCCACCTTGCGGTAAATCTCCGGATTCAGCATCTGCAATCCCCAGCGTGGAACGAACACGCTGCGATCATCACCGAAGCGCGCCGGATCGACGCCAAGGATCTTAGGCGATCCCTGCAGATCCCGCGGCGTGAAGATCTTGGCAGCTGCGGCCGTGACGATATCGATGGTAAGCAGAACATTATCGGCCGATGCCGTGAAGTCGCACAGAAATTCCTGGCGGAACTGCGCATCGGACATTGTACGGCGCATATCTTCCAGTTCCTGCGGACTAAGCACGCCGGTTTCATCGGCCCGGAACAGCGCGCAGTACCACGCTGGATTGTTTTCAGCCATAGCCTTCTGCGCGTACAGGTAGATATCATAAAACTGATTCTGGCCTTTCGGCGTACCCATGAACACGCACCAGCCGTTCCGATCCGCCAGCAGCGGCCGGATAACCGATCCCCAAACATCAGGCTTAAACTGGCCGTATTCATCCAGGATTGCGCCGTCCAGGTAGATGCCGCGGATCGCGTCCGGATTGTCGGCGCCCATGATGTAGATCCGGGAAGTAGTTCCGTTGCAGTTCGGGATCTCCACCCACAGTTCGGATTCATTGACCTTCCGCCCGGGGAAGGGGATCGTGAACCGCTTCAGGTAATCCCAGGCGATCATCTTGGCCTGTTTGAGCAGCGGCGCCATGTACGCATAGCGGCCATGCGGCAGGCGAAGGTTGACGGCCATCTTGATCATATGATTAATCGCCAGATAGGTTTTCCCCATCCGGCGATGCGCTACGACCACATTGAAGCGATGCGATTCAAGGTTCGGATGAATTACTGTCTGCGGAAAGCGCGGCCGGTATGGGATTATCACCCGCTGCGGCTGCATCGCCGGCGCCTGATCCATCTAATTCACCCTCCCAAACGCAAACAAAAGCATGTTGCACCGGCCCGCCCTTCGGTCCCGATACTTCATGCTTCTGCTTTATTTCGCCGCGCAGTTCGAAGAACAATTTTGCGGCCGGGATATCTCCCATCTTCATCTTCCGGATTATCGCCATGTAACCATCGGCCACGGCGCTATCGGTGTACTTGTGAACGCGGTCCTGCAGGTACTTGTTGAACGCAGGATCCTGGCGCCATCGCCAGAGGGTACTTTCCGCAATTCCGACCTGCGCGCATTTCGCTTTCGCCGGCCGCATATCGTCAGGATTTATCAGCAGTTCAATGATAGCGATCTGTTCAGCCGTTGGAACGAAATCCTTGCAAATCTTTTCATCTTCAGGCATCATTACCACCTTCCAAAAGATCAGGCACTTCCGCGCCCGGGCTATTCCATTCCAGGCCGGCTTCGGCCAAGATGCTGGCGAAATCCTCCACGCTATGTTCTTCGATCCCGCCGTCAAACTTGATATGCTTCAGTTCGTGCAGCATCAGCCATGCCCGCTGCCGTTCGTCCAGGCACATCCCCATTATGTTCGGTTCATAGAACGTGATGATGAACCTGAAATCCGTCAGCGCCCGAAAGCTGTCACGGACCGCGCGGCATTCAGCCAGAACCATCTTCGCGCTGCCCTTCTTCTTCTTCGGCTCCCAGCTGGTGACGTAGCAGATCCGTTCCCGACCTATAAACCCATCGATCACAGCCGCCACTTCCATGCGCACATCAATAACCTTATCGGCCAGCGCGCGCAGATCCGGATCCACGCGGCAATCGTAGCACTCCACTTCATCCGTATCGTATTCCTTCACGATCCGGTTCCCATCGGGCAGATCCAGGATGATATCGAACCGCTTATGCGGGGGATCGCCAAGTTCAGGATTGCCGTCCATTTCCTTCCGCGTGCGCCGGCGCAGGATGACGCCGCGAACCGGGACGAACACCCGATCACCTTCCAGGAACATAATTCACATCCAATCCCGGCCGCTTCACGCGGATCGCCGGCAGCGTCTTGCCCAGCAACGTCAGCGGCGTTGTCCTGCACTCCCGGCAAACATCGCCCACGGTAACAGAACGCCCCTCTTTTTTGCACTTCAGCAGGAAGTCATACACGCGCTGTTCTTTTCGGGATAGCCGCACGTCCAGCACCCCAAAAATTAAAAGCGCCACCCATTTCAGGCGGCGCCGGATAATTTTACTCGATATCAACATAACACGGTTTTTTCATTTTGCGGAACTTGTCTGATAAAAATTTTCCTCCTTTTCATTATCCATCAGCTGCAGCGTCAGATCACCTTTGTCGTTCGTGAGCATCAGCAGGCAGGTATCCGGATTGATTTTTTGCGCATCGGCCGCTGTCAGTACGATCTTGCCACCCTTCCTGGCGATCAAGGCGCCCAGCAGCAGCGCGGGATCTGGATTGGTTATTCCGTGAGAGCGAAGCGCGCGATGAAAAGATGATTTTGATGGACAGGCACTTGACATTTTCACCCCTCCGGGCAGATTTTTCCGATTAAGGTAATAGCTGTTATTCTTGACCGCTTAGTCAAATTCCTGCCTTTGTCAAATAATTTAATACAATTGTCCTAGCTTGTCGGACTTTATTCCTAGTTGCCGCAATCCCTTCACCTGCTCAATTATCACATCCACCAGGGCAATCGCGGCCGGAACGGATTCGGCCTTCATATGTTCCACGCGCTGAAGTCCAAAGGCCGGCCGCATCACGCTGCGAATCGCTTCATAAAGCATCCAGTATGGACGCCTTCGCGGTTGCTCTACCTCCTGGACCCGGTTAGATAAATGCTGGTGAACTTCGTACCAATGGGACCGGCGCAGGGGATGGCAGATCTTTTCGCATGGCTTGTTTGCCAGATCCAGTTCCCGCAATATTTCCAGCTTTATTTCCCGCTTCAGCGCGGCCACATCAACGGCGCCGCTCATGCTTCCACCGCGCTTTCTTCGAAAACATCCACCACCGGCCCCATGTACGCCACTTCATCCAGGCGCACCCGGAGGATCACCCCGGGCAGGCCATCGAACTCCACCAGCAACGTCCCATTGTTTACGCCGACCACCGTTCCCTTCGTTTCCGGCTGCAGCACCAGCTGGTTCGTGTGCATGCCGGCCACCTTCATCCCGCCGAACGGTCCCTGATCGGTGATCGCCGGCAGCGTGATCACCATGACCTTCGGAATCTTCAGCACAACATGTTCGACCACCCGCGTCACCATGAACGCCATCAGCTGTTCACCACCTTCGGGAACTCTTTGTGCAGCTGGCCGTCCAGAAGATCCCCAGGCATTTCTTTGCCACGCCTGATGAAGTTCATAGGCGGATCCTCCATCGTCCAGCACCCGCGGTTCGGATACATCACCCGCTGCGTGCAATCCATATCCGGCAACCACGTTCCCCAGCTTTTGAAGAAGAACGGCACACCCGCGGCAGCACATTGATCGCGCGCGCTGCGGAACCAATCCGGATGCGCCGGCCGCGCATCCGGCCCGGATTCGGCGCCGGCAATAAACCAATCTATAAAGGGTTGTGTCCAGTAATAATTTAAGCCATCAGGCATCCGCCGAGCGCCATTCCATCCAAACGGTAACTTGATCGGCCCCAGCGCCGGTTCATAGGACACGAACCGCACCGCTGCCGGCACTTGCAGTAAAACCGGGATGCGCTTGTCCGCCCACTCCTGATTCTCTGCGGTCACGCCCATCCAAACATTCGGATAATCGATGCGTCGGCCCCGGCCGTTCATCCACCGCGCAAACGCCAGCAACCGTTCCGGCCGCTTAGTCAGCACCTGAAAGATATGATTCGCGGATCCGGCTGGCCATACAGCCCCACAGTCGAAAAAGATATCCCATACTTTTTCAATGAACGCGAACGGCACTTCTTCATGGAACAGATCGCCCATGCTGCCGATAAAGATCTTCCGCGGTTTCCGCCACCGCAACGGAAGATGCAGCTTATTTTCAGCCAGCGTCACCCGAAACGGATCTTCCGGATCATAGCCAGGCGTACCCATAGCCGCCTGCCGTTTGGCCATGGTCCGGGCATAGCAGTTCGCGCAGCCCGGGGAAATCGGATCGCATCCGTGGAATGGATTCCAGGTTTCATCCGTCCATTCGATCTTAGTGGCCACCCACGGCGCCCCCTTTCACCAGCTGCAGCTGCCCAGGCCGCGGCGCGTACCAATCATAATCCTGGCCGCGCTCAACCGCCACCAGCACGCGATCAATCGCGGAACGGTCCTGCGCCATGATCCGATTTTTCGCCACCTGCTTCGGCAGCTGCGCGTACATGCTTTCCCCGGCCGGAATAAACGCGACTACTTCGCCGGTTTTCTCCTTTTCGTAGCTTCCCGCCTGCGAAGTCCATTTCACCCGCGACCCAACTTTAATTTTGAACATTTTCAATTCCTCCCTTTCCGATCCAATCGCTGCGCAGCAGTTGGTAATTCAACAGCACCACGCCGGTATAACCCTTCTCCTGCTCGATCAGGTTGCATATTTCGTGGATATCGTCAAAGTTCGAAATGGCCTGTTTCCTGATGATTTCAAGGCATCCGAACCCATCCAGGAAATAGTAACTGACAAAATACCGATGGATCCACCCCGATTGATCAGGCATGGCCGGCGCCCTCCCATTGCCATTCTTTTAAAGTTACATTGTCGTTTTCGTCCCGGCAATTCTGGCAGATGGCTATCATATCGTCAAGATCATCAAAGTTTTCTGGCCGAATGGAGCAGTTCCCGCAATTCCTCATCGCTGCGATCTGCGCCCGCAGTTCTTCGATCTTGATCTGGTCCCGGGTTTTCTCACAATGGATGCAAACATTCTGCTGGCACGGCCGCAGCAGGAAAACGTGATCATGCTTTTCCATTGCCGCCGCCACCCTTCGGATAATTTTTGCAGGCCGGCGAACAGCCCGCTTTTCCTCCCCGATACATGCAATCGCCGCACAAAACATCCTGAAGATCTGCCGGCAGCTGCGCGGCCCGCCTGTTTTCGTCGGCCACCGGATCCGTGAAATCGCATAGCATTTCCTGGCGGAACTGAACATCAGGCATCGGCCCCGGGCATTCCGGAAACTCATAATACCCGCGATCACGGTTCTTCTGCTGCACCTTCTCCTTCGCGGCCACCGGATCCACCCCATGCCGGCACTTCAGGATGTAAAGCAGTGTTTCGCAGCTGGTTTGCAGATCCACCAATTCTTCGGCCAGCGCCGGCCAATCTTCTTTTGCTAACTCTGCCCATACCTCCCGCAATTCGCTTTTGATGTGCCAATACTGCTGTTCGATACTGGCATTGGCGAACTTCAGGCCGGGGATCAGTTCGGACCGGCGCAGGCGATCCAGTTCCCGGGCCATCTTTTCGTTCTCCTGGTAGGCTTCGGCCACCATTACGAACTGCGCAAAGTGATCATAAAGCACCGTTCGGCCACTTCCCCTTGTGCAATTGGCGGCAATTCTGATCGGAATCGCATCCACGCCATACTTCTGGCGGATCATCCTGGCCTGCGATTCAGTTCCACATATCACACTTGCCCCGATCTTCCGAGCCGCTTCACAGATCGCCGTTGTTTTACCGGTCTGCCTTATCCGCATTTCAATATCCATAAAATCATTCAGCATTTCGGTCACTTTTCATCACCCTTTCCCAAATATTCAACCTTGCCCGCGGCGATCAGCGCCGCCTTGTCCGGATATCCGCAGCCTTCCGCATGCGCGTTCGTCAGTTCGGCCAGCAACCGACCGCAGACCAGACACCGGCAGGCGCCACGGAAATGAACCCCTTTGAAGTGCAGCGCCCGCGGCGGATCCGGCCGGCCCTGATTATAGACCGCCGCCTTGCTATGCTTGTCAACCCTCCGAGATCCCGCCATCGTGCGCATCAGCTTCACCCTTTCCCACAGATCCGGTAAACCCTAAAACCTCCTTGTATCTTGCCGGCCGCGACCAGATCTGATGAACCATCTTCCATTCATCCGAATAATCTTTCCATGCCCTGCCCTGATACAACTGCGCAAACGGTAGCGCCCCAAAATCAAAAACGGTCCGCAGCCTGTCCAGATTTTCTTCCATATCATTGCCGATCAGGACATACACCCGGATCTTCCACCGCGGGAACCCCGCCGCCAACAGCTTTTTGATCGCTGGTTCGACGATCCGAAGGGATCCCCGCGTATCAGCTGCCAGCCAAAGTTCTTCCACCCGCAGCCCACGCAGTTCTTCGACCACCCAATCAGTCAGCAGCGCCGCTTCAAGCCCGCCCTTGAACATGATCCTGGCCTGCCCCTTCAGCATATCGAACACCGAACGTAGATGCGGCGGGGAAGTAGCCAGCACGTTATTATCGCCGACGATATGCCCAGGCCAGATTTTAAGTTCGCGCAGCCTTCCTTCCCTGACAGGGACAAAGCAAGGCGCCAATTCATCCCCAAAATCCCACACGCAGCTGTTAGTACATCCCCGGCTAGTGATGGTTATCCCCTGCTTACAATACAGGCCAGGAGTAAATTCGCCGCCAGGATCATCGAACGCAGGCCCGCCAACCTTTACCGGCTTATCAGTTTGCGCCTGCCAATCCAACTGCAGTTTCAGCGCCCTTGGAATATCCCATGTGAAAACGCATACCACATGCACTTCATCATGGTCAGGTATAAACAGCCCCGGGCTACCAAAGAAGCAGAGATCATCATCCGGGCAGTAACTGGTCCGCCTTGCAAAAACCCTGATTATTCGCATCACAGCAACCCCCTGGCCACGGCCGCGCGAACCGTGATCTGAATGATGAAATCCCAATAGCCTTCCAGCGTCTGCTTGCTGCGGTATGTATCAGCTTCATCCTTGGCATGCAGCTTGGCCATTTCCGCCGCGAACTCCGTTTCCGCCTGCCGCATCCACCCCTGCGATCCCCGCTTCCACCGATGCTTCCGCCAGATCCGGATCACGATCAGGTACATTTCAGGCAGGCCGGCTTCGACCTCCCGGATCAACGCCAGCCAGCGCCGCACCTTTTCCGTATCTTCTTCCGCATCCAGGATCGCCATCGTTTTCCGGACAGTGGGATCCGATATCGCCGATGCGTTCCGGCATTGATCCCCCCGCAGAGAGGACGGCCCCGCTTCTTCCACATCCTTGATCCGTTCGGTCAGCAGCTCCAGCTGATCTTCATAATGCTTCATGTACTTTTCGGCCACGCGATTCTGCTTAAAATACCGGTCAACCAGATGCGCCATCTTATCCCCTCCCTATCAGATCCATGATATCTTCCAGACCGCGGACGATCCGGTATTCCCCGCCATGCGCCCGCACTTCGTTCATAAACTCGATCTGTTCCGGCTTTTGCCGGCCGGTTTTGGTCTTGTACTCCACGAACACTACGCGCCCCCGGCGAAGGATCAGCCGATCCGAAAACCCCTTCTTGATCCGGCGCTTGTTCTGGATCTCCCGCACATACCATCCGGCCCGCTGCAGCGCTTCGTCACATTCGGCTTCCACCGCCGATTCCAGGCGATCATCCGGCCGCTGCTTGAAATCAAACCCTTCCGGCCAGCGAATTGTCATAGTTGATACCCTTCCGGAACCGCCATTGCCGGCCTTCCGCGTTTCAATGCGTAAAGTTCATTCTGAACATCGTAATAACTGTCACGCCAATTCTTGATAGTCCGTTCATCCTCTGCTGCCTTGCTTTCCAATTTACGAACTTTCCTGACAGCGGCCTTTACTTTCTCTGTTTCCGAATAGGTTCGGTTGAAAACCAGATACTTGAAAACCTCGAAAAGTTTAGGCTGATCTAATTCTCGCCGACGCGCTTTTTTGATGATCGTGAGCGCGCCGCGCTCGTTGCAAAAGATTAGCCCTATCCCTTCGGGCAGTTCGTGCGGACCTACCATGTTTTCCGGAACCACAAAGTAGAACGACGAGCAAACCGGTAAATACTCTTGCCATTTAACATCCCGAAGGAAGTCGCTACGGCTGACTTTAACCTCAAAGCCTTCAGTAAACAGGTTGATAAATTGCCGGTCCTTGACCGCAAACCCATCCAGAATGCGCTGCTGGCGGCCGTAATAGCTCCCATCCTTTACGTGGGCAAAGAACCGAAACTTGCGTTTGCGGCAATATTCGCCCAATGCCCGAAGTATGTCAGATTCAGTCACCGCTGCACCTTCTCCCGCAGCTGGCGCCGCAGTTCTTTGTTTTCCACGTCCAGCATATCGGCCCGCTTCATCTGCTCATCACGCCCCCGGGCGATCACTTCACGCTGGTTCGTCACGCTATCCAGCTTATCAAGCAGCTGGCGGACCTTCACGATTACGGCGCCGGGATCGCATTTCGCTGCTTCCGCCTTCGGATCCACCAGCGCATCGATCCGCTGCAGCGCCTTCCACAGCGATTGATTGGAATAAGGGACAGGCGCAACCGTCCCGGGCGGCATCGCGTTTACGCCGGCCATCGTCGCTTCGATCTCCGGATCTACTTTGTAAACAATCGGCTGCATATCCCCGATAAGTGACATTTTTCGGCCACACACAGAGCATGAAAAAGCCACCACGCCGGATTCCAATTCCACCAGCGTTTCTTCGATCAGCCGGCGCTGCACCGACGTCAGGTTGTTTTCCTTCAGCGCCCTGGACAGAAGGCTTTTGCAGCGCTCATTATCCGCCACGAACGTCACCCCCCTGCTTCGGGAAAAGAACGCGAATATCTATGTAATGATTCTTTTTGCGCAGCCCCAGGCGAAGGACGATCTGACAAGCAGGGCAGCAGCACAGCGCGTATCCCTTGATATCCGGTTCAACCCCGGCGATGCTCAACCGCTGGCCGCAGCCAGGGCAATAGATGATATCTTGTTCCACCACGTTCATCCTCCCCCTACTTGTACTTATCATTCTTATACCAGCAGCTGCAGCTTACCTTGATCACCGGCAGGCCCGATCCTTCTTCCGGCTTATATTCAACGATCCCCAGACCGTTGCACTTCGGGCAATCAGGAACTGCCAATCGCTTTGCCTTTTCAAAACGGTTCATCTGATCGTTCTCCCAAATTTCCTGTGGCGTCAACCCTTTCAAATTTTCCGCCCCCTGCCCGTGTTTTTTTTCTTTCTTACCATTAGAACCTTTATTACCCTTTCTTGTTTGTGTCCGCGACCTGTCCGCCTGCTGTTCGCCTGCTGTCCGCGAATTGTCCGGTTTACTGTCCGGATAGCTGTCCGCATTTTCGGGAACTGTTTGGTATAACTCCCAATTTACAACGGTTACAAGGCTAAATTTGTTGTTCGCCTGAATGTCTATGGAACTGTTCGTTTTTAGGAAGTTCATGGCGCGCCACACCGCAGAAGGTGATAACTTTAATTCTTTTGCCGCCTTTTCCCGGCCGAAGATAAATTGTCCCGGTTTCAGTTCAATGCGCTGTAGCCCCACAAGTTGACTGTGTTCTTTGTAACTGGCCTTCATCAAGCACCAGCACCATACCCGCCACAGCCGTTCATTTTGAAATATCGGCCCTCCCATCGAACAGCGCCACAGCTTTACATAGCCGTCCATAAAATTACCCCTTTATCCCGGCCTGATCAGTTCGGTTTCCTCCGTATCTGCCGCGGTTTCTTCTCCGGTATAACCACCACCGGTTCCTCCACTTTATGCCTAGCGCCCCGGTGTTCCCGCTTCCATCCCTTTAGCATGATATCCCGGGATGCGGCCGTGTCCGTTTCGATCTGCAGCTTGGACCCACAGGAACAGGAATAGGTTTCTTCGATCAGCATGATATGCCCCCCCTGCGGGGGAAAGGCGCCGGCGCCGGCCGGCACCCCCTCCCGCTGCAGTTTAGATCTTGCCGGTGACGATCAGGTATCCGTCCAGTTCGGCATGTATCTTGGCGATCTCGGCCGCAACCGCTTCCTGCTTGTACCGTGGCAGCTTCGGGCAGGATAGTTGGAACAGCACCTTTTCCGATTCGCTGCGCGGTTTGACCACTTCGATTTCGACTTCCACCGGGACGATGTTCCCGCTTTCGTTGAAAATCTCCATGTTGACCAGGATCATCTGCGGGATCCGAACAGTCCCTTCCGCTTCGCCGACCCTCATGGAAAAGGTGTAATTATTGCGATCATCGAAGGTGAAGTCGCCGGTTATGTTGGTGACGAACTTGAAATTCTGCAGCGCAGCCATCAGCGGTTCGATTTCTAATAGTTCATCCGGTTCGCGCCGCTGCAGGAATTTGATGAACTGTCGCTGATCCAGCTGGCCACCCTTCAGCAGCGGTTCCCATTCCTGATATTGCTGCGAATGTTTGAAGGCATAGTTCAGCCGGTCCTGATCCCGGTCATGCACCGTATCATTCAGGATCACCTGCACCCCGGAATCGGAATAAGCGATAATGCAATCTTCCTTGCTGGCCTTCGATTTGATCAACCGGATCAGGCTGTCAGTCGAATACGCCTGATATTCGAACGCCTTGTGGACATATATCGGCGCCGCCTGCCCCTCCCGGATGATCAGTTCGTTTCCTTTTCCTTCGACGGATCCCACATGAACATCAAGATTTTCCATTAATTCGTATCCTCCTTAAACATATTGACCAGCTTGGGTTTCTCCATCGGCGCTTCCGTTTTCAGCCCATAGTTCTCCGTGATCTGGCAGATGCTTGCCTTCTTGATCGCCGGGAACGTGGGCGAAATGGAGAAGGCTGCGGCGACCATTGTGGTCGTGTCCGGAACCCGGGCAAATTCCAGGCCGATGGTGATCTTCCCCTTCTGCCCCTGCCCTAGCGCGCAGATCAGCCCGGGCAGGATTTCCTGGAACTTCTTTTCAAGTTCCCCCTGGCATACCGTGGATAGAGTGACTTCGACTTCGGGCATGGTATTGAACCCCCTTTCGTTATATTAAAGCAGTTTCTGCTGCTTCGCCTTGACTTCGCGCTGCGGGATCGGCTGCGCATCGGTCAGTTTACCGGTCCAGGTTTTTGTGCTATCATCGAATTGAAGCGGGAACTTCATGTTCAGCGGGATCCCCTTCGCTTCCAGCACGCGCATCAGCGCCATGTTCGCCACCTGATAACCGTTAACCTGACCTTCGCCGTTTCTGTGGAGAGTTACCGGAAACCCGGTTTCCTCCACACGGATCTGAAGCAGGCCCGCTTCACGATCCACCTTGAACCCCAGCGTATCTTTTTCCGTAAGTTCACATTCCTTTACCGCGTGGTGATTCAGCGTAATCTGCCACGCGCTTTTTCTTGCCAGCAGGGAAACCATCGACCCGCGCGGCCGATTCGCCAGCGCCGGAACGTCCGGACCTTTGCGGCCGATCCAATCGGCAGCTTCCTGCGGCGCGTGCATCGGCGCCCCCTGCAGTTCCGCAGGCTGTTCTTTCAGCATCAGATCAACTACGCCGATACAGGCCACCAGACAGCTTTTCACCAGATCCAGGTTTTGCTTTTGCGTGATTTCCACCCCGATCTCCCTCCTTATTCAAACTCCCGATAGAATACAATCTGATCCAGCTTTTTTGTCAGGCGGCAGTAAGCGCAGCAGCCGCAGCGCGCCGGCTCGATCTTCCCCGCCTTCACCGCCAGGATCCGCGGCATGTTCTTTTCGATCTCCCGCAGTTCGGCGGCGTAGCGGTCCGGTTCTTTCAGGCTGATGATCTCCTTGTCCGGGGGATCCTCCTTCGACGCCACCACCATGATCGGTTCCAGGTATTCCCCCAGACCGCGGCCAGATGCCAGCCGTTCCACTTCGGTATAAATCGCTGCCTGCCGCGGGTATTTCCAGTATTCGATGAAGGACACCCATTCGCGCAGTTCCCGGTCATACTCCCTAGCCCGGATGCTTTTGGCCGACTTCAGTTCCACCAGCCTGCCCTGCTCCCGGTTCAGCGAATCGATCTGCACCTTCCACCAGCAGCCGAACATGAACGCGGTCAGGATCACTTCCTTCTGCCCCTGTAGCACCCACATGGCGAAGGGATCCATCCGGAGGCAATCGATCATGCTCTGCACCTTCACGAACGGCGCCTTCAATTCGCCGTCCTTCTTGCAGATCTCGCTGCGGTACTTAGCGAAGAACTCTGCCAGCTTATCCGGCCCATGGTTCCAGGCGTGAAACAGCCGACCGGCCAGCAGCGATTCGCGTTCTTCCTCCTTGTACTCTCCGCTGATCTTCGCCATGGCCATCGCTTCGCAGGCCAAGAAATCATTGTACTGCCCCCGGGACATAAACAGCTGGTTCGCTTCCAGCGAATGATAGTTATCGTTTGTCAGCTTTAGCGCCGGCGCTGCCGTTGCCATCGAACATTCCTCCCTGTTCCGCAGTTTGGCCGGCGCCCGCCGTAGCAGCCTGCGCCGCCTTGAACATCGCTTCAGTATTCGTCGTTTCCCCGGCCTCGGCCGCGGGCAGCTTGAACCCTTCGAAAACATCCTCCCGCTTGGAAACGCCATCCTTGATAGCGTTGTAAACCTTACCGAGCCGAAGCACATCCTTTTCGGAGAACCGCGCCGTAGGCAGGCCGATCAGCTTTTCCAGCATTTCCTTTGTCACCTGAAAATCCGTAAGGAACTTGTCCACCATATTCCGGATGCGATCCCCCAGCGGTTCGGGATTGGCGCCTATCAGGGTTTTGTCGCATTCCTTAACGGCCGCTTCCACGATATCCCCCGGAATGATCCCCAGGATGCAGGCCCGCAGGCGCCGCGCGCCCATGTTGGCCGTCAGTTCGTAAACATCGCGCGGATCATCCAGCTTCTTGATGAACCCCTTGGCCTTGCGTTCGTGCGGCACATAAAATTCCCGCGTCTGTCGCACATTGGTTTCAAGATCCCAGCAGTAGGCCAGCATAACGCTTTTGTCATCGCGCTGTTCCAGCTGCATGATGCCGTAATCCAGATTGCCCCACTCGCGGGCAAGGACTTCAGCCATCCGGATGCTGGGACCATCCACCTTTTCCCCGCCGCGGGAATATTCGTATGTGGCGACTTCGGCCAGCGACTTGCGCCGACAGGCGTTCATTATCCGGGCATAAGCCAGATCAGCATCCCGCGGGAACCGTTTGGCCAGGACAGCCATGGCCTGAATCTCCTGCGCTGCCCGCGTCACCAGCGCTTCGACGCCGGCGCCACGATGCGCTTGCAGTTCGGCCGGCGAAGCCGTGTTGAAGGTTTGAACGCTGGTCCCTTCGTTCATGCCTACCCCTCCCCTTGTGCGTCGATTTGCACAATTTCCCGGAAAGCATACCGCGCTACCGATTCCCTTCCGTCGCCATCACGGAAACTAACATGCAGATTATCGGGATAGATTTTGCCGGCCGTAACCTTCAACGGTTTAACAGCGTAAGGCTGGGGATGATCTTTTTCGTGCTGTTCGCACTTCGCGGCGTCTTTGAAGGTTTTCCCGCAGATCTCGCAGGAATAACTGGTTTTAGTGAGCATTTGCCACCGCCTCCGTTTCGATCACCAGATCGCCGTCCGTGACCTCCGTCACGAAATACTGGAACGCCTTATCCACCAGGATCTGTTTTAGGAACTCCGCTTTTACCGTAGCGTCCAGGTGTTCCAGCTTGTCCACGCAGATCAGCTTCAGCGGGTTATCCTTCGCGTAGGCCCGGGCGATATCCAGGCACACCCGCACCTGCTTGGAAGTTGATAGGTTCGACAGCGGCAGACCTTTGATCGTCACCATGCCGTTTTCATCGACGCCCAACCCTTCCAGCGGCAGTTCCACCGTGGCCAGCAGTTCGGCCGGCTTCGCGCGGCAGATCTGCACGAATCTATCAAGCAGCGTAGCGCGTTCTTCGTACCCCTTCAGGCGATTGGCGATCTCCGCGACCTGTTTGGCCAGGGGGATGAATCCCTTCATTTCCTCCGCGTGCTTGGCTTTGAATTGCAGCGGTTCCGGATCTACGGCCGGATTGTTAGCCAGATAGGTTTCCGCGTTCTTTTTGGTTTCTGCCTGCTGATCCAGTTCGCGCTGCTTGTTCGCTTCGATCCCCTTCAGCGCTTCCTGCAGCTGCAGATCCAGCGCTTCAGTTTTGGCCTGCAGGCCGGTATCGTTCAGGTTATTCCAGCGCTCAACCAGGACGGCCCGTTGCTTTTCCAGTTCAGCAATCTGATTATTGATATCGGTCAGCTGTGCTTCGATTTCCAACTTGGCCTTGTTGACTTCACCCAGCGCCTGCTGCGCCTTGAAGTTCCGAAAATCCTGCGCTTCATTGGCCTGCAGCTGGTATTTGTTTTTGATGTTGGCCACGTCCTGATCATACCGATCAATGACCAGCTGCGCCTTCTCCCGGGTGCTGTTGACGTTTTCGATGGCGCGGATCTGATCGTACATGGCCGACAGCTGCACGTTCTCCCAATCTTCCAGGCGGTAGTTATCGGGCAGGTTCTTCCTGACCGCGTCCAGTTCGGCTTCCGCGGACCGCACATCGCTGTTCGCCTGATGCCGGCCATCGTACCACCATTTTTCCATTTCCCGGACCACCTGCAGGCCATGCTTGGAGTAATCGACGGCCGGGATCTGATCAGGCCCGAACCATTCGGCAGCATCTTCGGCCGTGACGGAGATCGGCAGCATCCCCAGGAGGATCCCGGTCTGTTCCGTATCCTTCTTGGCCATGAAATCCACCGGATTGAAGGCAAACACATCGCCCTTCCGCTTGCCGACCACTCCGAACAGTTCCTTCAGGTAGCTTTCCGGCGTAGTAATGGGATGCCCCTTGATCGTTACCTTGGCGCTGGGATCTCCTTCGGCCGGGATACTGCGTTCGACTTTTAGACCATCATCGGTTTCCAGTTCCAGATAAGCCTGATCCTCGCCGGTTCGGACGAACTTCGCCCGCCGCTGCTGGTTATATAGCGCCTTTTCGATACATTCCAGGATCGAAGTTTTCCCGCGCTCATTCCCCCCGCGGATCAGATTCACATGGCCGGCGTTCACCACCAGTTCCTTGATCCCCAGCGCGTTCCGGATCACCAGCCGCTTGATCATCGACATTCGCGGATCCCCCTTTCATTGGAATAATCCTTTGTTTCTGGCGCTGCAGCACTTCTTTGCGCAGCTTCCATTCCTGCTGCTGAACCCCCAGCAGCACTTCATCCTTGTGCGTGAACATCGCTTCCTTCTGGATCGTGTCCTTGACCGCTTGCAGAGCAGCTTCGTATTCCACGGTATCCAGCGGGATCATCGAAAGATAGCCGGCCATCGCGTCCATCAGGGTATGCTTGCCTGACATATAGGAGTAGAAAAGATCCCGGCCTATCTGATCGGCGCGTTCTTTTGCAATCAACTCTATGTAGTTATCAGGGATCTTTGCCGTCTTTTTGGCCGTTCTCTCCGTGGTGACCACCGGCTGCGGCGCCTCTGCATAGTCCCGGAACGGATACCCGCGCACCCACCGATCAGCCCACGCCGCCATCCGGGTTACTTCCTCCTGGATCACGGCCAGATTTAGCGGCAGGATGCAGACAGTATCATGCGTTTTCACATCATCACCCCCTTACCATGGAATTTGACCGGTCAGGCGCCAGTACAAGATGATCGCGTGCGCCCACGCATAGGCCAGCGCTGCGCAGAGGAAAAGCAGAATTGCCACCCACTTCACCAGCAGCCATATTCGCCGATTGCGCTTTTCCCGCGCAGCCCGCTGATCAGCTAACCGATGCGCCATGGAAGTCCGGAGGATCCTCCGGTAAACCGATGCCACCACCTAGCACACCCCCTTCCAGTTATGGAACCAATCAATGATCAGCCAGACCGGATAGCGCGGCTGTTTCCCCACATACCTATGCGGGATCTCTTTCCGGCGCGTCAATTCGTAAATGGTATCCTTTGATACGCCGAGCAGTTTGGCAGTTTGAATCGCATTCAGCAAATCGTCCGCGCAAATCTTATCCGGCTTCGGAATGACCACTTTTCACACCGCCTTTCGTTTACAACTCTCAATCAACAAAAGCCACCACATTTCCCGTTGTTGTCATTTTTTAATTACAATAGGGGTAAAAAAATACTCTGACGAATACCCAGGAAATGCGGTTTTGAATGCGGCAATCGTGCCACCGCCTGCAGAGGAACCAACCTTGAATAATTTCGTAATTTGTCCTCTGCTTAATCCGACAAAATGTGCCAAAGCTGCTTTATTCTTGATTTTGTGATCATTCATGGCGCGTTCAATATTTGCGATTATCGGACACATTTTTACATTTTTCGATACTTCCGACATAACATGCTCCCCTCCTTTCGCATGAAGATTGTAATTTTTTGTTGTCATTTTTATTCTACACTTCGACATTTACTGCTGTCAACAAAAATTTACTTTTCCACTCATAACCGTTTACTATTGGAAACAGTTATGGTAAAATATTGATGAATTGAAAAGAAAGGATGGATTCCATGTCCGATATCACTCCTGTAGGTGAATTAATATTATCTGCCATAGAAGAAAAAGGATGGAGCCAACGAGAACTTGCAGCACGCGCTGGGATTAGCAATACAGAAGTTGGGAAAATAATAAAAAAAGGGGAGCGCAAAAAGCCCCCAATAAACAATGTTATTAAAATAGCTAAAGCCCTCGGAAAACCTACTGAACCATTCTTAAATGCGTTAGGCGTTACAATTCTTTCATTAGCACCAACCACATCAGGCGGACGCGTAAAAATCCCGATTATAGGAACAGTAAAAGCTGGATACAATGGGCTAGCCTATGAAGATTTTATGGGTGACGAATGGACTGATCGAGACGAATTAAGCGTAGGGTATGATTATCGATGGTTAAAAGTTAAAGGCGATAGTATGATCAACGCAGGCATATTTGATGGAGATTTAGCCTTAGTTAGAATTCAATCAGATGTTGAAAATGGATCGCTGGCCGTAATAGTAATTGATGGTGAAGAAGGAACAATTAAGAGAGTTTATAAAGAGAACGGCACCCTGATACTCCAATCAGCAAATCCTAACATCCCCCCGCGGATCGTCAAAGAAGATTATTACATTATGGGAGTAGTAAAGCAAATTAAGAGAAAATTTTAGAGAGAGGCGAAAAGCATGTATTTAATGCTGTTTTCTTTAGGATTTTGCGGATGGGGAAGCTACTATTTTTTAAAAGGAATCAGCGCCGGATATAATACAGATATTTTGCTAGGTGGTGTTTTTATGGGATTAGGCCTAAATATTTCCCTTATACACCCCATGACAATTATATTAAGTATCGTCGCTTCTGTTGTCGGATACTTTTTTTTATCAAGCTGGTATTATGGATTATTTGGTTACTGGCTAGTTCAATCCGGGATATTTTTAATTATGACAGGAATTCCATTTATTGCCGCCACAATAACTGCTTTTCTCGCAAGGAGGTAATCAGTGAGCATACAGGAAAAGAACGGAATATGGTATGCGGTTATCATGTACCGGGATCCCCTAACCAACAAGAAGAAGTATAAATGGGTGCGGGCCGGGAAATCCTCTAAGGAGGCCGAAAAGCTGGAACGCAGCCTGCGGACCGATCTTGACCGGGGGAATATCACCTTTTCGGATAAAACCACCCTGGAAAAGTTTCTCAACCAATGGTTGGAAATAGTAATTAAACCAAATTTACGTGCATCAACATACGCTAATTACAAAGTCCAGATAAAGAATATCAGCAAGAATCTTGGCAACACCGATCTGATCAAACTGAAGGCCCCACAAATTCAGGCGCACTATAACAGCGAATTGCAGCGCCCGCTGAAAAAAGACAAGGATGGCAACGTGGTGAAAACCGTCCGTCCCACATCCGTCCGTCTGCAGCACTCCATCCTGACCATGGCCCTGGATAAAGCGGTGGAATGGCAGCTGATCCCAAAGAACCCCTGCAACTTTACCGATCCCCCACAGAAGAACAAACCGAAAAATGCCGCCTACGCGCCCCAGCACGTCCAAACGGCCATTGATATAGCGGAGGATACCAATCTATACTTACCGGTCTTGCTGGGCTTCCTGTGCGGCCTACGGCGGGGAGAAATATGTGGCCTCCGCTGGTCGGATCTGAACTTAAGGGAAAAGTACGCGAAGGTGCAGCACAGTCTGGACCGGATGAATATCGATGATGCGATCAGGCTGCACAAGGATGGCATAGTGGCATGGTACGGCTACCCCAGCAAGGATAATAAATCCGTCCTGGCGCTGGGGCCGGTCAAAACAGATGAAAGCGAAGGATACGTTTCCCTGCCGACAATCGTTATCAACGAACTCCGCATGGAACTCCTGGCGCAGATCATCCAGATGGAACGGCTTGGACCCTCCTATCACGATCATGATTTCGTTTGGATATGGGATGACGGCCGGCCGCATGATCCGGATTACTTATACCACTCTTTCAAGAAGATGATCCGGCGCCAGAATAAGGCGGTGGACGATGATTCGAAGATCCCGGCCAACGAAAAGGAAGCCCGGAAGTTACCCGATATTCGGCCCCACGATATGCGCCATACACACGCCACCCTGCTGCTGCGCAGCAAGATCGATACCAAGATCGTCAGCCAAAAGCTACGCCACAAAAAGGCGTCATTCACCCAGGATTATTACCAGCACGTTCACAAGGATATGCAGGAAGAAACGGCCAATGTAATGGATGAAATGTTTGGGAAAAAAGACGATTAATTTTTTTGTGGCCGCGGGATTAGAAAACGGATTAGATAAACGAAAAAGGTTCCGGAGAAAAATCCCCGGAACCCTTGTCGTGACTGGTGGAGGTAAGCGGGATCGAACCGCTGACCTCTTGAATGCCATTCAAGCGCTCTCCCAGCTGAGCTATACCCCCATATTCACTTGGTGCGGTTGTCCTGCCGACATAGAGTATAATATCATAACGGGCGAAGTAATGTCAACAGGTTTTCTGGTGGTACTTTTTAGGGGGATGCGTCGGCATCCCCCGCCCCGTTTCCTCACAGTAGCCGGCCTTCGGCCGCCTCCCAGTTGATGTTGCGGAAGAAGGCCTCGATGTAGTCGGCCCGCCTGGCGGCGTAGTCGAGCATGTAGGCGTGTTCGAAGACGTCCATAACGAGGATGGGGTTGCAGCCTGCCGGATGCCCGGTGTCGTGCTCGTTGATCCAGAAGTTGATGAGCCGGCCATTGTTTACGTCCTGATACAGAACGACCCAGCCTATGCCCCGCATCGCGCCGGTTACCTTAAAATCCTTGGCCCATTCGCCCGGGCCGCCGAAGTCCTCGGTCATCCGGGCGGCCAGCAAACCTTCGGGGACGAGGATGCCGTCGCCACCAAGGTTTTCGAAGTAGAGCTCGTGCAGGCGCATGCCGTTGAATTCCCAGCCCAGGCGACGTCTGAGTTCGGCGTATTCGGGGGAGGATGTTTTCCCGGCCGGCGCCGCTTCGCGAAGGAGGCCGAGGAGTTTGTTGGTGTTGGCGACATAGCCCTGATAAAGGCCAAAATGGGTTTTAAGCAACGTTTCGCTGAACCCGTCCATGCCGAGGAGGGAGGAGTAGTCGCTGGCGTTATATAGAATCTCCGTGCCGGTCAGGTTGGCCTGTTGTCCCAAGGCGGTCCCCTCCTTCGCTGTCGTCGGGTTGTTTAAGGTATGTCCAGCCTTCGCGCTGTTCGACCAAGCCGGCTTTCATCAGGCGGCCGAGGGCGCGCTTGAAAGATGCTTTGCTGATGCGGAATTTCTCTTTGACAGTCTCCGGCGGGGTGGCGTCGCTGTACGGCATGCTGCCGTCGCGGGAGCGGAGCATGGCGAGGATGGCTTCGGCATCGATGTCCATGGCCTCTTGCTTGACCGGCCTGGTAGAGATGTTGATGCGGCCGTCGTCGCGGACAAAGGTGACGCGGGCGGTTATCTCCTGGCCGAGGCTGGGGCGTTCGGCGGTTTCGCTGTGATGGAGGAAGGCTATATGCCTGTCAGTGGTGAAGAGGAAGGCGCCTTCGTCGGTGAGGTTGTATACCGAGCCTGTTATCCGGTCGCCAAGCTTGACGTCTTCGGCCGGCCGCGCCGCCCGCCTGAGCTCGTCCTCGACTTCCATAGTGACGGCCGGACGGCCGGATTTGTCGCGGTAAAGCTTGATCCACACCTTGTCGCCCCGGCGAACCCGGCCTTTCATGCCGGCGAAGGGCATGAATACGCCGCGTTCGGCGCCGATGTCGACGAATGCCCCGTCCCTGGTGGTGTTGATGACGGCGGCTCTGGCGACCTGCCCCTCCCGCATCTTCGGCAGCCGCATGCTGGCGGTGAGGCGGCCCTTGGGGTCTAGGTAAAGGTAAACGGGCAGCTTCTCGCCCACGGTCACTTCGCGGGTTTGCTGGGCGCGATGGAGCAGGATGTCGTCGGTCGTTTTGCCGGTGCCGGCGTCGAGGAAGGCGCCCGGTTCGCCCGTGCGCACGACGGCAAGCGTGCGGACGGTGCCCGGCTTGAGTTCTGTATCGTTAGTCATGATATCACTCTTGGTAGGAGTATGACTTGGCGTCGCCCCAAAGACGTTCCAGGCTGTAATACCGGCGGTCTTCCTCGACGAAGATGTGTGCGACGCAGGCGCCGTAGTCCATCAGTATCCAGCGGGCCTCCCGGTAGCCCTCCTTGCGCAGCAGGGTTATCCCCGCTTCCTCTAGCCTCTCTTCGATATTATCGGCGATCGCCTGCACCTGGGTGGTGGAATTGGCGCTACAGATGACAAAGTGGTCGGCGACCAGCGAAACCCCCTCCAGGTCTAAAATGACGATGTCGCGGGCTTTTTTGTCACTGGCCGCTGCCGCCGCCAACTCGGCCAAGTTTGCTTCGGTCATGCTTTACCTCCTGAAATCGGTGCCTTCCTTTAGTAATCTCATTCTTATCATATTCTATTCTTGCTGATTATGCCCGTTTCCTGCCGCCGCTTCCCCTCCCCGTACCGCTCTTGAGGAAAAAGAAGCCCCCTATGGGAAGGGCTGGGCCCGTCCGTCATAGGGGGGTGCAAGCGATTCGTTATAAGTTGCCGCGCGTCTTGCTGGGAAGGTTGCCGCTGACTTTGGCGCCGCCGGCCGAAAAAAGCGTCTGGACGAGCGCCTTGGTCCCCTCTTTGTCCGCGACCCAGTAGCTGAGTCCGTCGATAGTGGCAAAATCGCCGGGCAGCAGTTCGGCCTTTAACCCGCCGTCCTTGAAGCCCTTGAGGGTGTTGGCGAGCGTGAGCATGGTGAGCGGCGGCATGTCGCTGGCCACGTACTGCCTGAGGGTGGCGGAGAGAGCCGGCAGCTTGAGCAGCGTTCCGACCTGGAGCATTTCGTCGGTCATGGCTTTCAGGAAACGCTGCTGGCGGTGCACCCGGCCGATATCGCCGAGTTCGTCGTGACGGAAGCGGATATACTGGCCGGCTTTCTCGCCGTCGAGGTGCTGGTAACCTTTCTTGAGGTGGATGCTCAAACCGGCATACGGGTCGTCGTAGTTCATGTCCCGCTCGACGTACAGGTCCACCCCGCCGAGGATATCTACGACGCTGACAAAGCCTTTCCAGTCCATAGCGATATAATAGTTGATAGGCACACCCAGGAAGGCCTCCACCGTCCGGGTGGCAAGCTCGGGGCCGCCGTATGCGTAGGCGTGGGTGATCTTGTCGTAGCCGGCGCGGCCGGGGATGGCCACCCGCGTGTCTCGGGGGATGGAGAGCATGCTGACCGCCCCGTCGGCCGGGTCGACGCTGGCAACGATCATCGTATCCGAGCGTTTCGGCGCGCCGGGTGTTTCGTTGTCCCCCTCGTCGATGCCGAGAATCAGAATATTGACCCGTTTGCCGAGCGCGGTATCAGCGGTAATCCGGGTTTCGGGCGTAGAGCCACCGCCGGGCAGGGCGGCGGTGTCGAACATTTTCAAGTAGGCGTAGAGGGCGGCGCCGGCAAATGCCGTCACGAAGACGACGAATACGGCGAAGACAAGGAACACGCGCGACCAGCGGATCTTGCGGCGCGCACGGGTCGAGTCCAGGCGGCTGCGCATATCAACCCCCCTCTCTAGAGCTTTTCTACAGCCTCCAAATTAATAATCGGTTAATTCTTTATCTTCATCAGCAGGGCGTTGCGCCCTTCGACCGTCGCCGGATGGATGAGCCGCCGTTCGGCGAGAAGATGGCTCAGAGTCTGATCGTAGGCGGCCAACAGGGCCACGGGCAGATCTTCCCCGGCCAGCTCCCGCAGGCGGTCGACCCCCGGAAAC
This sequence comes from Selenomonadales bacterium 4137-cl, assembly GCA_032334055.1. Lineage (NCBI taxonomy): Bacteria > Bacillati > Bacillota > Negativicutes > Acetonemataceae > Anaeroselena > Anaeroselena agilis. The sequence goes on from JAUOZS010000001.1 coordinate 2,526,495, forward strand.
GACCTTGCGGGTTCGATATAGTCGGCAAGAAAGACGATTTCATCAAGCAGCGCCATCGACGGCCCACCTGTGGTATGCCAACGGATGGCTGCAAGCACCTCCGGGTCGTCCACGCCAAAATCGCGGCTGGCAATCATCGCGCCGACCGGCGCATGCAAAAGCATGGGCTCCCGTTTTTCGACATCATTCACCACTATACCAGACGCCGCGGCGACCTGCAATAGGATGTTGCTGGGCATGCCGCGGGCGCAGTCGTGGAGAAGCCCCGCCAGCCGGGCTTTGCCGACGTCGGCGCCATACTTGGCGGCCAAAACGGCGGCCGTTTCGCTGACACCCCGGGAATGCTCAAGGCGCTTGGGTGACAAAACTTTCGTCAGTTGTGCGAACATCTTATCAGTCATTGCCTTCACCTTTTGCTAAAATTCGCTATTATCCACCCGATTCCTGCGTCCGCCAGCCGGCGGCGGACAGAGGAAAGGACTTGGCATACCGCCAAGTCCCGAGGAAATAAAATGCCTCCCTCGAAAGGAGGCACTTGTTTCAACTAGTATTGTCCCTGCCGCGGCTTGGCCTCATTTACGACAACCTGGCGGCCGCCGAAGTCGGCGCCGTTCATCGCGGCAATCATGTTGTCCACATCAGCGTCCTCGACCTCGACAAAACCAAAGCCCCTTGATCTGCCTGTTTCTTTGTCAGTGATGATGCGACTGGATATAACCGAACCGTGCGGACGGAACGCTTCCGCGAGATCGGCTTCCGTTGTGCCCCAGGGCAAGTTACCGACATAGAGAGTTTTCGCCATTAAAGGAATCACCCCTCTTTCCAATGAACTCGACTGCTGCTTACACCATCAGTATCTGCCGATTCGCGGCCTTTATGCCTGCCTTATAATGGGAGGGACATACGCCGGGGATCGATGGTAATAAAGGATAATAGCTGCAAAGCGCGGCCTTTTGTATTTCCCGGCAATTATTTTACCAGTTCCACGTACCGTCCCTGTTCCAGCGGCCGGGGAGCGGCTTCAATATCCCGAGGCTCTGGAGGAGACGCCCCGACATGCTGCGGTCCGGCTGCCGGAAATAGCCCTTGCTTTTGGCTTGGGGATCGGGGGCGCAGTTCATTTTCTTCGCCTCGCCGGCGGTCGTCAGCAGCAGTCCGGCGGCGTCCCGCCCGCTGTTTTCCAGGTAGGGGGGCGGATAGTAAACCCGCTGGTCGAGGTCGGCGTAGACCCATGCGGCGGCAGGAGCCGGGACGGTATTATCGAAAAAAAAGCCGGCGACGAACATGCACAACACGACGACGAGCAGCCTCGCCAGCCCCCTGGGCCGCCGCTCCCGCTTCCGCCCGGCAAGATACTTGTCCGCCGTTTCCCGCCGCCGGCTTTCCCGGGCGCTGCCTCCAGGCCCCGGGGTAAAAAAGGCGCTCCCCGTTTTCATCTATCGATCACTTTCCCTCGCGCTCGCCGAGGCGCAGCAGCAGTCCGGGCACGTCCTGCTGGGCGACCGGCCTGCTGTAGTAGAAGCCCTGGACAAAGTCGCACTTGTATTTTATCAGTTTCGCCAGCTGACCTTCGGTCTCGACTCCCTCGGCGACCACCTGCAGGCGTGCGCGGTGGGCGAGGCTGATGATCGAGCCGATTATCTCCCGCTGGCCGTCGATGTCGTTCAGATCATCGACGAACGACTTGTCGATCTTGATGATATCGACAGGCAACTGACGAAGGTATTTAAGCGACGAATATCCTGTGCCGAAATCATCGAGGTAAATCCTCACGCCAAAGCGCCGGATCTCGGCGAGTTTGTCGATGTTGGCCTCGAAGTTGTCCATCAGCACGCTTTCGGTAATTTCGAAGGCGACGTCCCGCGGATCGACACCCGTCGCGCCAATTACTTCCCGTACCCAGTCGACGAAGTCACCGCGAATAAGCTGGACAACCGACAGGTTGACGCTGACGACGGGATGGCCGGCGCCCTGACGGCGCATAGCGGCGGCGAAAGAGCAGGCGTTGCGGAAAACCCAGTCGCCGATCGGCACAATCAGGCCCGTTTCTTCCGCTATTTTGACGAATTCGCCGGGCATGACTATTCTATCGGGACGCTGCCAACGCAGCAGTGCCTCAAGACCGGATACGCGCCCTGTGGCCGTTTCGATGAACGGCTGGTACGACAGGCGCAGTTCCCCGTTGGGGATCGCCTCGCGAAGATCTCGCTCGGTCATCATCTTCCGCCGCACAAGTTCGTCCATCGAGCGGTCGAAAAACACGTGGCGGTTCTTGCCGAGTTCCTTGGCCTTATACATGGCTAGGTCGGCATTTTTAAACAGTTCTTCGGCCGATACCCCGTCGTCAGGGAACACGGTCACCCCGACGCTGACGGTTACATACACGCTTTTGCCGTTGAGGCTGAGCGGGTTGGCGAAAATAGCCAGCAGACGGTCGGCGTATTCAGCCGCCCGGCCACGGTCGGCGTCTTCAATGAGGACGATGAACTCGTCGCCGCCGACGCGGGCGACGAAGTGGCGGTCGTCATCAATGTCCCGCAGCTGCCGGCTTACGAGGACAAGCAGTTTATCGCCGTGGGAGTGGCCGAAAGTGTCGTTGATGACTTTAAAGTTGTCGAGGTCGATGAACACGATTGCTCCCCGCAGGCCTTCGGCCGTCCCGGCGGCGAGGTCCTGGAGCTTGCGGTTAAGCGCCGCCCGGTTGGCGATGCCGGTGAGCGAGTCGTGGTAAGCCATATGGCGAACAAGTTCTTCCTTGGCCTTGCGTTCCGAAATATCGGTTATCGATCCCGCCATTCTGACGGGCCGGCCGGCTTCGTCCAGGAGCGCTTTACCCCTGGTCATGATCCACTTTAAGCCGCCGGGGGTTTTGATTCTGTGCTCATAGACGAAATGCGGGGTCTTGCCCTGCAGATGACCGCGCAGGGCGGCGAGAACCTTGCGCCGTTCGCCGGCCGGCACGGCCTTGGCGAAATACTGGTCCAATCCGATGATCGTCTGCCGGTCCAGGCCGACAAGCTCGGTGCAGTGTTCCGAAAGATAAACCTCGTTGGTGGCGAAATCCCAGTCCCACAGGCCGTCGTTGGCCCCGACCAAGGCCAGTTTATACCGCTCCTCGCTCTCCTGCAGCGCCTGTTTGGCGGCGCTTCGTACTGGGCCTGGAGTTCTTCCTGCGACGCGAGGATTTCCTCGTAGAGGCCGCCGAGTTCCTCGTTGCTTTTCATCAATTTGCGTTCCGCCGCCCGACGCCGCCGGATGCTGTTTATCAGGATAAGGATATACGCCGCCATCACGCAGAAGATCGCCGCCGCGGCGGTAATCACCTGTCTGTGCTGCTCGTAGAACGACAGGGGCTTGTTGACGAACGCGGCGCCTTCCGGCACTTTGTCGGCTGGCAGTTTGTGCTTCGCGAGCTGTCGGTAATCGATAACGGTGCTGCCTCCCGGCGCGGATACGGGCGGTATGGCGGACGCCCGCTCGCCGGCCAGCACCCTCAGCGCGAGCGCGGCGGCGTCCTGTCCTTGGCGGCGGCCGCTGAGCACGCTCCCCCCCACCGCGCCGTAGCCTGTCTCGAAATCGTAGAGAATATAGACCGGCACCCGGCTGTTTTCGGCGAAGAACCTGACGTAGCGTTCAAGTTCCATTACATGTCCGGCGGTGTCGCGCGAATAGGTCGTAACCAGTACGGCGGAATCGTCGGGGAGACTCCTGAGCGTCGCGGCGACCATATCGTGGTTGAGGTAGTTTAAGGGGATGACGGACAGGCCCTCTTTGATGCGCGGGGCGGCCACCTCGACCGGCACCCATGTGGCGGCGCCGCTCTCGGTATTGTCGAAGAGGAGATAAATATATTTGAGTTTGGGGTTAAGGCCGGCCATCAACCTGATGGTACCCTCGTAGTCCGGCTGTTCGAAGACGCCGGTAACGTTGGGTTCGTCGCCCAGGATCTTTCCGGCCGCCGCGTGGTAGACGCCGGAGAAGATCAGCGGGGCGCCGGAAAAAAGCTCCTTCCGGTGCTGGAGGGCGAAGATTACGGCCATGTCGTCGGTGGCCATCACGATATCAATCTTCTTGCGGGCGTACTTTTCCTTCAGAAGCTCGTACATCAGCCGGAGATTCTCCCTGGTGGGATGATTCTTCCAGTCGATATATTCCACGTAAAAAACCGGATCGGCGCCGGAATTGCGCAGCCCGGATATTATGCCGTCCGTCTGCTCGTCCGTCCACGGCAGCCCCTTGTTGTACGAGTTGAGGATAAGTACGGCCGGCGGCGGGGCCTGTTCGGCGGCGGCGGGACTAAAGCCGCCGAGGCATAAAAGGGCCATGCCGATTAGCAGCAGTTTAAGAGCCACGTTAAGACACTCCTTAGCGAGGTTGCCGCCAGGCAATCGACGGCGACATACTTCACTTTACCGCTGCCCCTGGATTTTCCTGCAAAATGCGACATAAATTACATCTTTGCTGAATTATCGGCAAAAAAACGAAAAGACCCGGACCGCGCCGAGTCTTGTTTATCCCAGGGCTTAGCCGATATACAGCCCTTCTTTGAGTATGTAGCTTTCCACGCTCTCCGGGACAATGTATTTGATCGACCGGCCCTTCTTGACCCGGTCGCGGATATCGGTGGAGGATATCTCCAGCTCGGGGGTGGTCAGGCGGTGGATGCGGGCCGCTCCCTTGGGCCCGAAATGGCGAATGACGTCGTCGATAGCGCTTACGCAACCGGGGCGGGTAGTGGCGACGAAATCGCACAGATCGAGGAGTTCGTCGATGTTGTTCCAGGTAGGCAGGTCGCCGACGGCGTCGGCGCCGGTGATGAAGTAGAATTTCGCCCGTTCGGCGTAGCGCTCGTGGAGGATTCTGACGGTATCGATGGTGTAGGAAGGCCCCGGGCGCTCCATCTCGATGGCGGACACGAAGAAGTGGGGGTTGGAATAGGTAGCCATCGCGGTCATGATGTAGCGATGCAGGGCGGGCGTGACCTGCGAATCCTGCTTGTGGGGCGGATTGGCGGCCGGGATGAACAACACCTTGTCGAGGCGGTACTCAATCCTCACCGCGTCCGCGGTAACGAGATGGCCGATATGGATGGGGTCGAAGGTCCCGCCCATTATGCCGATTTTCTGTGTTGTATGCATCGTTTCTCCTCTGCAGACGCATTTTCGCGCATCATAATTATAACAGAGGCTCGTCCCGCTGGAAAGAATAATATAAAACCGCCCCGTCAGGAGCGGTTTTACAGCAGTTTGCCAATCATATCAAAAACAATCCTGACCATCGCCATGACGGCGGCGATGACCACGGCGGCCCTCAAGCAGTCCATGAGGTCATGCCGCGTTTTTTCGGTTTTCAACCAACTCCACAGGGCGTGGATGTAACCCAATGCGATCCGCTCCCGCATCCTTTTCTGTTATTATACCACGTTTTCCGCGCCGTTATTCGTACCGCAGCGCTTCAATGGGGTCGAGCAGGGCGGCTTTGCGGGCCGGGTAGAGGCCGAAGAACAGGCCGATCATAACCGAGAAGACAAAGGCGACGATGATCGAGAGCGGCGAAACGACGGTGTTCCAGCCGGCGACGTAGGAGATGGCGTACGAGCCGGCCATGCCTACGCCGATGCCGATAAGGCCGCCGGTGACGCCGATAACGACCGCCTCGATGAGGAACTGGAGCAGGATGTTCCGGAAAGTGGCGCCAAGGGCTTTGCGGATGCCGATCTCCCTGGTTCTTTCCGTCACCGACACGAGCATGATGTTCATTATGCCGATGCCGCCGACCACCAGGGAGATGGCGGCGACATTACCGAGCAGCAGGGTGATGGTGCCGGTGGTCTCCTGCGCGGTAGCCATGACGGACGCCAGGTTGCGGACGGTGAAGTTGTCGGGCACGCCGGGCGCCAGGCGGTGCCGGGCCCGAAGCAGGGCGCCGATGTCTTCCTGGACCTTGTCGATGACCTCGGGGGATTCGGCCTGAACGCTGATGTTGTTCAGATGGGTGATGCCGAGCAGTCGTTCCTGGGCGGTGGTAAGGGGCACGATGACGGTGTCGTCCTGGTCGTAGCCGCCGGCTGACTGGCCTTTGGACTCGAGGACGCCGACGACCCGGAAGGGGGCCTTGTTGATGCGGATGGTCTGACCAAGCGGCGAAACGTCGCCGAAGAGGTTGTCGGCGACCGTTTTGCCGAGGACGGCCACCCGCGCGCGGGTATCGATATCCTTGCTGGTGAAGAAGGTGCCGCTGCCGACGGCGAAATTGCGTACGTCGAGATATTCCGGGGTTGTTCCGAGGACGTTGGTGGTCCAGTTCTGGTTACCGTACACCAACTGGAAGGAGCGGCTTACGCTGGGCGCGACCGCGGCGACGCCGGCGATCTCGCGGGAGATGGCCCGGGAGTCGTTATTGGTGAGGGTGGTGCTGGAGCCGGCCGCCAGACGCACGCCGGACGGCGTCGTCGCCCCCGGCATGACGATGATGAGGTTGGAGCCGAGGCCGGCGATAGAGGTCTCGACCTTCTGCCGGACGCCCATGCCGATGGATACCATGGCGATGACCGCGCCGACGCCGATGATGATGCCGAGCATGGTGAGGAAGGCGCGGAGCTTGTTGGCTTTTAGGCCGTCGAGGGCTATGAGGACGCTTTCCCAGAACATTGTGCCGCCTCCTCGCCGCGCTCGTCGCGGATTATTATCCCGTCGCGGACATGGACGACCCGTTTGGCGCAGGCGGCAATGTCCGGTTCGTGGGTGATGAGTACGACCGTCCGTCCCTGCTTGTTGAGGTCATGGAAGATCGTCATTATCTCGTTGCCTGATTTGGTGTCGAGGTTGCCGGTGGGCTCGTCGGCCATGATGATGGCCGGGTCGTTGACGAGCGAGCGGGCGATGGCCACCCGCTGGCGCTGGCCGCCGGACAGTTCGTTGGGCCGGTGGTGCTGGCGGTCGGCAAGGCCGACGAGAGCCAGGGCCTTGGCCGCCTTTTCCAGCCGGCTATGCCTGTCGACCCCGGCGTAAACCATCGGCAGGGCGACGTTCTGGAGGGCCGACATGCGGGGCAGCAGGTTGAAGCTCTGGAAGACGAAGCCGATCTTACGGTTGCGGATGATGGCCAGAGCGTCATCGCCGAGGGTGGCCACCTCCTCCCCGTCGAGGAGGTACGAGCCGCTGGTCGGCCGATCCAGACAGCCGAGGATGTTCATCAGGGTCGACTTGCCCGATCCGGACGGGCCCATGATGGCGGTGAACTCGCCGGCGGCCACGTCGAGGCTTACGCCGGCCAGGGCGTGGACGGTGTTGTCGCCCATCTGATAGATCTTTGTTATGTCACGCAGAGCGATGGTCATGTCTCTCCCTCCTCAGCGGATGCCGCGCAGCGGGTTGCCCCCCGGATGGCCGCCCTGGCCCGGGGCCTTGCTGGCCGACAGGAGGATTTTGTCGCCGTCTTTGAGGCCGTCGGCGATTTCCACCCTGTCGTCGCTGGCGAGGCCGAGCTTAACGGTTACGTTCTGCGGCTTGCCGTCCTTCATGACCTGGACATACTGCTGGCCCTTGGTCTGCTTGACCGCAGACAGCGGTACGATCAGCACGTTCTTGCTCTCGCCGACGTGGATGGAAACCCTGGCTGTCATCGTCGGCTTCAGCAGCCCCTGGGGAGAGTCGATGTCGACGGTGACCGGGTAGTAAACAACGTTCGACTGGATGGAAGCCTTGTTGGAAACGTTGGACACCGTGCCGGCGAAGGTCTTGTCCGGGTAGGCGTCGACGGTGAAGCTGACTTTTTGGCCCTTCTTCACCCGGCCGACGTCCGATTCATCCACCTGGACGGAGATCTGCATCTTGGACATGTCGGCAATCGTCATCAGCACCATCGGCGTCGAAATGCCGGGGGAGACCGTCTGGCCGGCCGGGATGGGCTTGCCAATGACGATGCCGTCGATAGGGGCCTTGATGATTGTGTCGTTGAGCTGGGAGGCAGCGTCGTCGTGAGTGGCCTGGGCCACCTGGTACTCCATGCGGGACGCGTCGAGCTGCTGGGTCGATATGGCGCCGATAGCGGCTAGCTGTCGGTTGCGCTCGTAATTGGCGGCGGCGTTGGCCAGCTTCGCCTGCGCCTGGGACACCGTCGTCCGCAGGCGGTCGTCGTCGAGAAGGATGAGTACCTGATCCGCCTTGACGATATCATTCTCATTCACTTTGACCTCGACGATCCGGCCGGTGATTTTCGAGCTTACGTCGACGCTGTTTACCGGCGAAATCGTGCCGGTGGCGGAAACAATCGCCTGGACGTCGCCGCGCTCGACCGCCATGACCGTACCGGTGAACGCCGGCTTCTTGCTTTTGGCGTAGTAATCGCTGCCGAATTTGGCCGCTACCGCCAGGATAATCAGGGCGATGATCCACCATTTGTATTGCCGGATTTTTTGCCATATGGCCTGCATAGCAAGCACCCCCCGAGTGTTTCTATCATCAGTGTACACACGACTGACTGACTAGTCAATCGGTTGCCTGAGCGGCTTTTGGCCCGGAAAAGCCTTCCAGTGCTTATAATACAAGGTATTGCGGGAGTTTGTGAAAAATGTGTGAAAATTGGAAGAGTCCGGGAAAGAGGCACGGCAGGGCGCTTTGGCCGCCCTCTTTAGCATAATAATACATGCACTTTGTGGTAAATTTGTGACAACAGCTGTATTTTAGCGGATATTTCCGCCGAAAACAAAAATCAACCCTCCCGGCTTGCGATCCGCCGGGAGGGTTGCCGGTTTTATCATACCGGTTATCTTATCTGCCCCGTGCCATTCACCAGATACTTGACGCTCGTCAGCTCGCGCAGGCCCATGGGGCCGCGGGCGTGGAGCTTTTGGGTGCTGATGCCGATCTCCGCCCCGAAACCGAACTCGAACCCGTCAGTGAAGCGGGTGGAAGCGTTGACGTATACGGCGGCGGCGTCGACCTCGGCCTGAAAGCGGCGGGCGCTCTCCAGGTTGCTGGTGACGATCGCCTCAGAGTGGCGGGTGCCGTAGGCGGCGATGTGGGCCAGCGCCTCCGCGAGGCTGTTGACGATCCTCACCGACACGATCAGGTCGTGGTACTCGGTGGCCCAATCGGTCTCCCCGGCTTCTTTGACAGCCGGGTGGTAGCACATCGTGCCGGTGCAGCCGCGCACCTCCACCCCCGCTTCGTGGTAGGCGGCCAGCATCGGCGGCAGGAAGTCCTCGGCCACCGCCCGGTGGACGAGGAGGGTCTCCATGGCGTTGCAGACGCCGGGGCGGGATACCTTGGCGTTGAAGGCGATATCTTTGGCCATCGTCAGGTCGGCGCTGGCGTCGACGAAAACGTGGCAAACGCCGATGCCGGTCTCGATGACCGGCACGGTGCTGTTTTCCACCACCGTCTGAATGAGGCCGGCCCCGCCGCGGGGGATGATGACGTCGATATAGTCGTTGAGCCTGAGCATGGCGTTGACCGCCGCCCGGTCGGTGGTGGCGATGAGCTGGATGGACCCGGCCGGCGCCCCCGCTTCCTCGGCCGCCTTAGCCAGAATGCCGGCGACCGCGAGGTTGGAGTTGATGGCCTCCGAGCCGCCGCGCAGAATGACGGCGTTGCCGGACTTCAGGCACAGGCCGGCGGCGTCGGCGGTGACGTTGGGGCGGGCCTCGTAGATGATGCCGATTACCCCGAGGGGTACCCGTACCTTGGCGATGGCAAGGCCGTTGGGCCGCTGCCAGCCTTCGACGGTCTCGCCGACCGGGTCGGGCAGGGCGGCGAGCTGCCGCAGGCCGGCGGCCATGTCGGCGATTCTAGCCTTGGTCAGGGCGAGCCGGTCGAGGAGAGCGGTCGACATGCCCTTGGCTTCCCCGGCGACCATATCCTCGGCGTTGGCGGCGAGGATATGGTCGGCGCCCGCTTCAAGGCCGTCGGCCATGGCATGAAGCGCCTTGTTCTTCACCGTTGCCGGCGTCACAGCCAGTCTGGCGGCCGCCTTTTTGGCGATGGCGCCCTTCTCTTTCAGTTCGGCCAGATAATCCATATAAAATTCCCTCCTCAAACAAGCAAAACCATGTTATCGCGGTGGATGACCTCGTCGTAGGGCTTGCCGCCAAGAAGATCGGCGATCTCGTTGGTATGGGCGCCCATTATCCGGCGGGTGTCGGCCGCGTTGTAGTTGGCGATGCCGCGGGCGATCTCGCGTCCCTCGGCGGTCAGGATGCGGATGGTGTTGCCGTGCTCGAAACCGCCGTCCACCGCCGTTATACCGGCGGCCAGCAGGCTCGCGCCCCGCAGGATGGCCTGCTCGCAGCCATCGTCGACCGTCACCGCGCCGCGGATGCGCGCCCCGAACGCCAGCCAGCGCTTGCGGACCTGCAGGCGGTTGACCTTCGGCAGAAAGATCGTGCCGATTTCCGCACCGCTCAAAATATCCCGCACCACCCCGCCGCGCGCTCCGGAGGCGATAAGCATGACGACGCCGGAATTGACGGCGATTTTGGCGGCCTGAAGCTTGGTGCGCATGCCGCCGGTGCCCTTATCGGTACCGGGGCCGCCGGCCAGAGCTTCGACCGCCGGCGTAATGTCGGCGACCTCGGGAATAAGCGTCGCCGACGGGTCGGTCTGGGGATTGGCGGTGTAAAGGCCCTCGATGTCGGACAGGATGATGAGCAGGTCGGCCTCGACGATGCTGGCCACCATGGCCGAGAGGGTATCGTTGTCGCCGATCTTCAGCTCGTCGACGGCAACAACGTCGTTCTCGTTGATGACCGGCACAACCCCCATCGCCAACAGCGTCATGAGGGTGTTGCGGGAATTGGCGTAGCGGCTGCGGTTAACCGAGTCCTCCCTTGTCAGCAGAACCTGGGCCACCACCTGGCCGTACTCGGCGAACAGTTTTTCGTAGGTATGCATGAGGATGCCCTGGCCCACGGCCGCGGCAGCCTGTTTCTCGGGAATTGTCTTAGGTTTTTCTTTTAGCCCTAGCCGGTCCATGCCCGCCGCCACCGCGCCGGACGTTACCAGCAGTATTTGTTTGCCCTGGTTTGCCAGATCGGACAGTTCCCGCACCAGCTTTTCGATTCCCTGCAGATTTAGCTTGCCGGTGCTGTGGGTCAACGTACTTGAGCCCACCTTGACGACGATCCGTTTGGCCTCTCCCAGGCTCCGCCTGGTAAGCATAATTCTCTCTCCCGTCCTTTTTCAGCCCCGGTACCGGTTTGCCCGCGCCACGCGGCTTCGGCCCGAAGGCTTTTTCGGCGGCCGGTTTGCCTGCGCCACGCGGCTTTGGTCCGAAGGCTTTCTCGGCGGCCGGTTTCGCCGCGCCACGCGGCTTTGGTCCGAAGGCTTTCTCGGCGGCCGGTTTCGCCGCGCCACGCGGCTTTGATCCGAAGGCTTTCTCGGCGGCCGGTTTGCCCGCGCCACGAGGCTTCGGCCCGAAGGCTCTCTCCGTCGCCGGTTTCGCCGTCCCGCGCGGCTTCGGCCCGAAGGCTTTATCGGCGCTTGGCGTGGCCGCACCCCGCGGTTTCGGCGCAAGAGTTCTTCCCGCGGCCGGGTTGACGGCACCGCGCGGCTTAGGCTTAGCCGGCCGGTCAGCCGGCGGTGGGACGGGCTTGGCGGCCGGCGCGATCGGGCCGGCCACGGGAAATTCGATCTTCGGCTTGTCGGCGTTGCGCTTGAACAGCAGGCCGTTGCGGCCGATCACCTGGACGAGCTCGGCTCCGACTCCTTCGGCGAGCTGGGCGATGGCGTCCGCCGGCTCCTCGGGGCTGTTCTTGAGCACCCGTACCTTGATAAGCTCCCGCCCGGCGATTACGCCAGCCGCGCCGGATACCACCGACGGAGCGACGCCGGCCTTGCCGATCTGCACCACCGGCTCCAGCTTGCCGCCGAGCGCCTTGAGGTAGCGTTTTTCCTTGTTGGTCAGCATGCGCTTACTCCGCCTTCCTGCCAGGCTGGTCCGGCTTTCCGGACAGCCCGGGGGTTTTCCCTATGATTCCTTGAACTCGAACTCCGCTCCCCGGATGCGGACGGTGTCGCCTTCTTTGATGCCCCGTTCCTTGAGGTCGGCTTCGATGCCGAGCCGCCGCCAGGCCAGCTGGAAGCGGCGGAGAGCTTCGTCGTTGGCGAAGTTGGTCATGGCGACGAGCTTCTCGATCTCCTTGCCTTCGACGACATACGCGCCGTCGTCGTCGCGCCTGATGGTAAAGGGCGCCTCCGGTTTGGCCGTATAGACGACGGTGTCGACCGGCGGGGCCGGCTCGTCCTTGTATTCGGCCAGCAGCGCCACGGCCCGGTCCAAGAGCGCCGGCAGGCCGTCGCCGGTGGCGGCGGACACGGGGAATATCTCCCGTCCCTCCGCGGCGATGTGCTCGGCCACCCGCGGGTAATTCTCCCGCGCATCCGGCAGGTCCATCTTATTGGCGGCCACGATCTGCGGCCGCGACGCCAGGCGTTCGCTGTAAAGTTTAAGCTCGTCATTGATCTTATGGTAGTCGTCGATCGGGTCGCGGCCCTCCTGGCCGGACACGTCGAGGACGTGGATAATGATCCTCGTCCTCTCGATATGGCGGAGAAAATCGTGACCGAGGCCTTTACCTTCATGGGCGCCCTCGATCAGGCCGGGGATGTCGGCCAGCACAAAACTCTGGCCCTCCCGCACGCTGACCACGCCGAGCACCGGCGTAAGGGTGGTGAAATGATAGGCGGCGATCTCGGGTTTGGCGGCGGAAACCCTGGCCAGAAGGCTGGATTTGCCGACGCTGGGATAGCCCACCAGGCCGACGTCGGCCAGCACCTTGAGCTCGAGGAGCAGGCCGCGTTCCTCTCCCGGTTCGCCGCGCTCGGCGAAGGTGGGGGCGCGGTGGACGCTGGACACGAAGCGGGCGTTGCCCCGCCCGCCGCGGCCTCCCTTGGCCGCCACCAGTTCCTGCCCCTCGGCGGTCAGGTCGCCGAGGACCTCGCCGGTGGCTTCGTCGCGCACCACCGTGCCCGGCGGTACCTTGACGTAGAGATTGTCGGCCTGACGGCCGTACATGTTGCTGGTCTGGCCCTTGTCACCCGAATCGGCCTTGAATTTGCGCTTGTAGCGAAAATCAATGAGGGTGTTGAGGCTGGCGTCGACAACCAGCACGATGTCGCCGCCGCGGCCGCCGTCGCCGCCGCTGGGTCCGCCCTTGGGAACGAACTTCTCGCGGCGGAAGCTGGACATGCCGTCGCCGCCGTCGCCGGCCTTGACGTGGATTTTTGCCCGGTCTATGAACATCGAATCACCTTTGTTTCTAAAAACGTCGCATTGTATGTAATATATGCCAGCAGGCGATAATTTATGAGCCGGCGGTGCGCCGGCAGGACGGCTGCCTGACATGCTGGCGGAGCGGCCCGGCCAAAAACTCGGGGTCCTTAGCCAGGTCGTCGAGGTAAGCAAGCGCCTTTTCGGTCCGGCCAAGCTGCAGCAGGGCGTGAACGACCTGGATGTGGTTGATGAAATCGTGGCGTTGCGCTCTGAGCGCTCGTACCAGTTCCTCGCAGACCTCTTCGGCCATCGGCCGCACCTCCCGGCGAAACAGTATGTTACCCTTCGCGCCGCAGCCGTAAAAATCCTGCAAAGTAAAAGCCCGCGGGATTACCGCGGGCATTCCAAGCACACAATCGAGAGGCCTACATTACGGCTTCTTCTACAGGGTACACGCTGATCTGGCGATTCTCGCGGCCCTTGCGCTCGAAGGCCACCTTGCCGGCTACCTTCGCGAACAGGGTGTCGTCCTTGCCGATGCCGACGTTCTTGCCGGGATGGAAGTGGGTGCCACGCTGGCGGACGAGGATGCTGCCGGCGGTTACCACCTGGCCGTCGTGGCGTTTCACGCCAAGGCGCTTGGACTCGCTGTCGCGGCCGTTGCGCGAGCTGCCGACGCCTTTTTTATGGGCGAACAGCTGAAGATCGAATTTGAACATTGCCTTCACCTCCTGTGTTCGGTTATGCGAACACTCTGCGGACTTTGTTTCGCAATCTCGGCCAGGCCGAGGAGCATTGTTTCCAGGATGGCGCTTGTCGACGCGTCGGCAGCGCCCTTGAGGTTAAGTATCAGCTTGCCGGACCCGATGTCAAGGTCGATATCCCGCCCCAGGTGCCGTTCCAGCCCCAGCACCGCTGTCTGGGTCAGCACCGCCACGCCTGCGCAGACGATATCGCGGCCGTGCGGCGCGGTGTCGGCGTGCCCGTTGGCCGAAAACCCGGTAATGGCTCCGGCGGCGTTACGGTAGATGTCGATCCTGACCATGTCAGGCTTTGATTTTTTCGATGACAACCTTGGTGAACGGTTGGCGATGACCCTGGCGGCGACGGTAGTTGGACTTCGCCTTGTACTTGAAGACGAGAATCTTCTTGCCTTTGCCGTGTTCGACCACCTTGCCGGTGACCTTGGCGCCGGACACTACCGGCGTGCCTACGACCAACTCGCCTTTCTTGACGACGGCCAGGACGCGGTCGAAGGTCACGGTGTCGCCTTCGCCCATTTCCAGCTTTTCGACAAGTACCTCGTCGCCTTCGCTGACGCGATACTGCTTGCCGCCGGTCTCAATGATTGCGTATACCACATTTACACCTCCCAGCATTAAATGGACTCGCCATCAAAGGCACTCTACGGCTTTTGATAACCCGTCAGCTGCGTTGTGCGCCTTGCATCTGACGGCTTCTGAACGGCCTAAGAGATTTCTAGAGCCTTTTCCGAGCGGTTTCGGGAACCATGGACGGCCTAAGCCGCCTACGGAATAAAATTTTATCACAGTACGGGGGTAATGTCAATTATGCCCTTCCGTTTACGGCGGGATTAGTCTTTATTGATGAACGAATACGCCTCCATGCCCATGTCGGCCACCGCTTCGACGGTGATTCGGCGCGCCGTCTCCTGGGAAAGGCGCTCGACCTCCCCCGGCCGCTGCAGCAGCTCGGCCACGCGGGGATGCACCTGGATGACGACGCGGCCGTGGGCGGCCGACTGGCCCTTGCCGAGCTGACGGAGCTGGCGCCTTACGGCGGCGGCCACCGTTTCCGGCGAGCGGACGAAGCCGCGACCCTCGCAGCACGGGCACTGGCTGTTGAGGACGGTGGTGATGTCCTGGCGGACCTTTTTGCGGGTCATCTCCACCAGGCCAAGGCCGGTCAGGCCGACGACGTTGGTGCGGGTGCGGTCCTTGCGAAGGTGTTCGTTCAGGGCGGCCAGCACATCCTGCTTGTGCTGCTCGCGGTCCATGTCGATGAAATCGGCGACGATGATGCCGCCGATGTCGCGAAGGCGGATCTGGCGGGCGATTTCGGCGGCCGCCTCCATGTTCACCGCGAAAACGGTATCAGCCAGCCTGGTTTTGCCGACGAATTTGCCGGTGTTGACGTCGATGACGGTCAGGGCTTCGGTGCGGTCGATGACGATGTAGCCGCCGCATTTCAGGTCGACCCGCCGCATGCTGAGCTTCTCAATCTCCCCTTCCAGGCGGTGGCGGGCGAAGATGTCCTCATCGCCGTCGTAAAGCTCCAGGCGGGGCAGCAGCTCGGGCGAGACGGCCCGCAGCAGCTCGACCACGCGGGCGTGGGCCTCGCGGTTGTCGAGGATGAATTTCTCGACATCGCCGCTGAGGTAGTCGCGGACGATGCGGATGAGGAGGTCGACGTCGCGGTAGAGCAGTGTCGGCGCTTTGACCATCTTGCCGCGGGCCGTAAGCGACTTCCACAGGTTCACGAGATAATCGCAGTCCTTGCGCAAATCGTCCTCGGTGCGGCCTTCGGCGACGGTGCGCACCACCAGTCCCATGCCCTTCGGGCGGACTTTGGCGGCCAGCTCCTTGAGGCGTTTGCGCTCGTCGGCCGTGCCGATGCGCCGCGACACGCCGATGAAGTCCACGGTGGGCATGAGCACCACGTAGCGGCCCGGCAGGGTGAGATGGGTGGTGAGGCGCGGTCCCTTGGTGCCGATGGCCTCCTTGGCCACCTGGACGACGATTTCCCGGCCGGTGGTGTAGGCCTCGCCCTTGCGGCGGGTCTTGCCGCCCAGGTCCCCCACGTACAAGAAAGCGTTGCGTTCGCGGCCGATGTCGACGAATACCGCCTGCATGCCGGGCAGGACGTTCTGGATTTTCCCCTTGTAAATGCTGCCGACGATGTGGCCGCTATGAGTCCTCTCGATTGCGACCTCGGCCAGTTCGCCGTTCTCGATGAGCGCCATTCTGGTCTCCTCGGGCACGACGTTGACGATGATTGTCTTGGCCATTTTCCCTTTCTCCCTTGGCGTCCCGCTAAATATCGAGGGGTGAGATCCGGCTGGTCCCGTCGGCGACGAAAAGGCCGGTGCGGGTGACGAGCGCGGCGTCCGGGTCAGCGGGCAATGCAAAATTATCCACAAGCACCTTTAACACTTCCGCCGGCTTGATGCTGCCGGTCGGCGTTATCCTGACCGCTAAGGCGAGCTCCATCCCGTCCGCCGTGGCGGTTGCCGACACCTCGCTTACGTAGGTTTTGACGTCGATCTCCCGTTTGCCCTTGGGATTCTCCTTGATGTAAGGCACGGCGGCCGCGGCGTTGAAGCGGCTGACCGCCTCCCGGGCGGGGCCGGCGGCCGCGGCGGGCAGTGGCAGGCTGATGCGGTAGGCGGCGAGGTTGACCACCGCCATCAGGGCGGCATGCCGGGCGCTCACCGGCCTGAGCCGCCGCACGGCGATGCCGGGGGGCAGATGGCGCGCGAGGGCCTCGCCCATCGCGGCCGGGTCCAGCTCATGCGTCAGTTCGATATCCATGTATTCGGCTTCGCTGGCCACGCCGACCGACAGGGCCGAGGCGAAGGCGATCTTCATGTGGGGGTTGAAGCCTTCGGAGTAGGCGGCCGGCAACTTGCTCCGTCTGACGGCCCGCTCGATCGACCGCATGTAGTCGAGGTGGGAGACGTAGCGGACTTCCTCGCCTTTGGTGATTTCAAGCCGGTATTTTGCGCTCATGACGACGTCCCCCAGTCGATGATGTCGACGCCCAGCCCCTGGCAGACGCCGCAGACGCGGCAGTCGCCCCGCCGGCAGTCGGGGGTCGGGTCGGCGGCGAGCGCCTGGCGGTACTCCCGCTCGAGGAAGGACTTGTCCACCCCGGCGCTGAGGTGGTCCCAGGGCAAGACCTCGTCGGCGGTCCGCTCCCGCCCGGCGTAAAAGTGCGGGTCGACGCCCGTCTCGTTGAAGGCGTCCTGCCAGACGGTGAACTTGAAATACTCCGACCAGCCGTCGAACTTCGCCCCCCGCCGCCAGGCGGCGAGCAGCACCTCGCCCAGGCGGCGGTCGCCGCGGGCGAAGACGGCTTCGAGGAAACTCACGTGGGCGTCGTGCCAACTGAAGGAGATGCTACGGTCCTTAAAGAGCGATTTCAGCAGCTGCTGCTTGCGCTCCAGCTCGGCGACGGCGTCCTGGCCGTACCACTGGAACGGAGTGTGCGGTTTGGGCACGAAAGAGGAGACGCTCACCGACACCCTGGCGCCCCGCTTGCCCTTCACCTCGCGGTAAATGTCGAGGACGCGGTAGGCAAGGGCGGCGATGCCTCTGATATCGTCGTCGGTCTCGGTGGGCAGGCCGATCATAAAATAGAGCTTGACCCCGGACCAGCCGGCCCGGAAGGCCGCGCCGACCGCCTCTTCGAGGTCTTTTTCCGTGACGCCCTTGTTGATGACGTCGCGCAGGCGCTGGGTGCCGGCCTCGGGAGCGAAGGTCAGGCCGCTCTTGCGGACCTTCTGCACCTCCTGGGCGAGCTCGATCGAGAAGCTGTCGATCCTCAGCGAAGGCAGCGACACGCTCACGCCCTGGTCTTTGAAGCGGTCGATGAGGAGGCCGACGGTGTCCTTGAGGCAGGAGTAGTCGGCCGAGCTGAGCGAGGTTAGGGATATCTCGCTGTAGCCGGTGCTGTCGACAAGCTCCTGGGCGAGCCGGAGAAGCGTCTCGGGCTTGCGCTCGCGCACCGGGCGGTAAAGAACGCCGGCCTGGCAGAAACGGCAGCCGCGGGTGCAGCCGCGGAACAGTTCGAGCATGATGCGGTCGTGGACGATCTCGAGGTAGGGCAGCACCGGTTTGGTCGGGTAGGGGGCATGCTCAAGGTCGGCGACGATGCGCTTGGTGACGACCGGGGCGGCGGCGGGATGATTGGCGGTTACGGCGGCCAGGGTGCCGTCGGCGTTGTAGGCCGCGTCGTAGAACGCCGGCACGTATACGCCGGGAATGGCGGCCGCCCGGGCGAGAAAACCGCGCCGGCCGCCGGGCTTGCCGGCCCTTTTCCAGTCCGCCACGGCTGCGGCCACGTCGTCGACCGCTTCCTCGGACTCGCCGAGCACGAAAAAGTCGATGAAATCGGCCAGCGGTTCGGCGTTGAAGGCGCACGGCCCCCCGGCGATGACAAGCGGGTGCTGCTCGCCGCGGTCCGCGCTCTTCAACGGGATGCCGGCAAGGTCGAGCATGTTGAGGATGTTGGTGTAGCTGAGCTCATACTGGAGGGTGAAGCCGACGACGTCGAACTCGGCCACCGGCCGGAAGCTCTCCATGGTGTGGAGGGGGATGCCGGCAGCCCGCATCTCGGCCTCCATGTCGGGCCAAGGGGCATATACCCGTTCCGCCGCGGCGTCGGAGCGACGGTTGATAATATGGTAGAGAATCTTCAGGCCCAGGTGGGACATACCCACCTCGTAGACGTCGGGGAAGGCCAGGGCAAAGGCGGCGTCGACCCGGGACGAATCCTTGACGACGCAGTTCTGCTCGTGGCCGGTGTAGCGGGCCGGCTTGGCGACCCGGCTCAAGACGGCGGGGGGAATTTTTATCATCGTATCCTCCGAGGAGCAGGCTGTCCTCAAAATAGGCACCTGCCTGTATCGTTATCCGGTTACAGCTATTATTCCCATATCGGGCCTTTCCCATAGGGCGGCAGAGTATAAGGCGGTCCGGCGCTCATGAAGGCTGGAAGGCCCAGGAAAAGACGTCTTTTGTTGTTCTCCCGCCAGGCGGGAAAATCCTGCCTCGCCTCACAAAAAATCCCCGATGCGGGACGAGAAGCCGCGCTCGGGCCACCCCTCCCAGACCTCGGTCTCGGTGAGGGCGCCCCGGAGGCGGCAATCGCCGTCGACCACCAGGACGACGTAGTATTGCTCGGGGCCGAACAGACGCACGACCTCGCTGACCCTGACGGAGGCCAGGGCGGTGACATGGACGGTCGGCATGACGCCGCGGGCGGTGAGTTCGGCCTTTTTATTCGCCAGTATGCGCATGGAACGGAAGCCGGCAGTCGCCGTTTCGGCCCGGGCGGCGTAGAACAGCCACGCAGCGGCTACGAGAAAGGTCAGGTTGACGGTGGACGACCGCCACAGCCCCACGCCGGCGGCCGCCACCAGGCCCACGGCCAGCAGCTTGCCGAAGCCGGCCACCGTCGCCGTCGCTTCGCTCCAGTCCCAGCGCAGCGCGAGCAGGGCCCTCAGAATGCGGCCGCCGTCGAGGGGCAGGGCCGGCAGGAGATTGAAGCCGGCCAGCGTGATGTTTACCTGATAATAAAAGTCCAGCCACAGGGCATGGGCAGGGTAGGCGGCGCGCGCCAAATAGACGGCGGCCGCCAGGACCAGGCTGGCTAGTGGTCCGGCAGCCGCCATTATGATTTCGCTCGCCGCCCCCGCCGTGTCCGCCCGGTCGATGCGGGCGACGCCCCCGAAGGGCAGGAGCTCGATCTCCCGCACCCGGTAGCCGAGAACGGTGGCGGCAGCGGCGTGCGCCGCTTCGTGCCACAGCACCGCGGCGAATACGGCCAGGGCTTTTCCGGCCAGTCCGGCGAAGGCGAACAGGACGACGAGGGCCAGAAACCAGTTGTTGAATATCAGCTGAACGCCTGCAACCTTACCGGCCCGCAAGCTTTCACTTCCCTTCCCGCCTGTCGGCCCCGCCCGTGATCCTTGGCAGCGGATCAACCGCCACGCCCTTCTCACGCACCTCGAAATACAGGAGCGGCGCCGCCGTCATCCCGGTCTTGCCCACCCTGGCCACCACCTGGCCCTGGCTGACCGTCTCCCCTTCCTTGACAAGAACCTCGCCCAGGTGTCCGTAAAGAGTCTCGACATCCCGGCCGTGCTCGACAACCAAAACCTTGCCGTAGCGGGCGCTGTCGGCGACTGCCTTGACCCGTCCGGCCGCGGCCGCTTTGACCGGCGCTCCCAGCCCCGCCTCCAGGCCGACCCCCTCCTGCATCACTTCCTGCTTGAGCACGGGGTGAACCTGCCAGCCGAACGGGGCGACGACCTTGCCGTCGACCGGTCTGGTCAGGTACAGGTAGGGATCGGCCGGCTTGGTGACGTTGCCTCCCATACGCTTGAACACCGAAATATCCATGCTGCCCGGCGCATAGCTCGCTACTTTTTCCGCCAGGTAGGCGAAATCGGTTTCGGTCGTGAGCGCGTACTTCACCGCGTCGGTGACCGCGCGGCCCAACGCCGTGTCCGACACCTGGGCGGCGTAGACGACGGCGAACAGCATGAGCGCGGCCACGGTGCGCCGCAGCCAGCCGTAGCCGTCCCCTGTATCGCGCTGCTGCCAGTGGTCCCTGGGTTCATGGCGCTGGCTTCCCCAGTTGGCGTTCCAGTGTCTGGCCATATTCCTCAGCTGCCCCCCCGCCAAGACATCGCTTTCTCTACTTGGATGTATATGACAGCGGGGGGAAAAAGATAACAAAAAAGTGCACAAGCTCCATGCCTGTGCACTTATAGTAGGTAATGCATCAATATCTTGGCAGCTTACCCTGTTCCTCACAGTAGGCGGCGGCGCCGATCTCCCTCATGCGGTCGTTGATCGACCGCCAGCGGTCGCGGAGCTTGCCCTCGAACTGCTTGTCGCAGGGGTATTCGCCGCACTGGAAGCAAAAATCCACTCCGTTGTCCTTGTGGCACGTCTTGGCGGTGCAGTCCAGCGGGCAGGTGACGTTGTCGCCCCGGCAGCCGCTGCAGGGCGCGGCGGCGAACGAGTCCAGAATCGCGGCGAACTGGCCGTAGTGGGCGAATTCGGGGCGGCCGGCGGCCTTCATCGCAGCCAGCCGTTGGTAATTGCCGAGCAGTTCTTTGAGCCGCGCGCTCAAAGCCCGGATCTCGCCGTCCCGGAAGTCGGCGCAACGGCTGCAGTCCAGGCCGCACGGGGCGAGGCGGGCTACCGCTTCATGGTATTCCATGCGATCACTCCCTAAAAGAGTATCTTCTGCCTGCGCATATAGATGTTCAGCAGGATACCGATGCTGACGAGGTTGGTGGTCAGCGAGCTGACCCCGTAGCTCATGAGGGGCAGCGGGATGCCCGTGACCGGCATGATGCCGGCGGTCATGCCGACGTTGACCAGCACGTGGAAGGCCAGCATCGAGGTGATGCCGGTGGCGAGCAGCATGCCGAAGCTGTCGCGGGCTTCGCCGGCAACCTTCACTCCCCGGTAGAGGAGGATGAGGTAAAGGGCGAGAACGACGAACGAGCCCACGAACCCGAACTCCTCGCCGATGACGGCGAAGATGAAGTCGGTGTGGTTTTCCGGCAAAAAGTTGAGCTGGCTCTGGGTACCGGCGAACAAGCCCTTGCCGAACAGCATCCCCGAGCCGATGGCAATCTTCGACTGGATGATGTGGTAACCGGAGCCGAGCGGATCGACGTTGGGATCGAGGAAGACGGTCAGCCGCATTTTCTGGTAGTCCTTGAGAAAATGCCAGAAGATCGGCATGAAAGCCAGGCCGGCGCCAATGATGGTAAGAAGATGCTTCATCCGTATGCCGGCGATGAAAAGCATGCCGAAAAGAATAGCGATGAAAACGAGCGACGTCCCGAGGTCGGGCTGTTTGAGCACCAGCAGGAAAGGCACGCCGACGAAGGCGAAAATTGGCACCAGATCCTTGTAAGTATTGAGCCGGCCCTGCCGTTTCTCCAGCAGGTGGGCCAGCGAAACAATCATTATCAGTTTGGCGAATTCCGACGGCTGGAGGCTGATGGGCCCGATCTGGATCCAGCGCTGGGCGCCGAGGGCCGAGTGGCCGACAAACATGACGGCCAGCAGCATGATAAGATTGACGGCGTACAGGATGTTGGCGTACTTGCCGAGCATTTTGTAGTCAAAATGCAGTAGGAGGAAGATGACGGCCAGGTTGGCGAGGGCGAACAGGCCCTGGCGCTGCACGTACCAGTAGCGGTCCTCGCCGGGGGTGTTGATGTGGGTGGCGCTGCCGATGATGACCAGGCTGATAAGAACAAGAAGAACCGTCACGGCGATGACGGTGAAGTCGAGATTTTTCAGGAGGCGCCGGCTGAGCATGGGTTTACCCTAACCTTCCGAGTTTATTCTTATATATTATAGCCGCATTTCGGCGCCCAGTCCAGGCGGAAAGAATGTGCAGAAAACGAAAGCTGTTTAGAAAGTCCGCCCGCGGGGCGTCGCCGCGAAAAGCCGCGCACGGACCAAATAAACAGCTTGCGGTCATTCCCCGGACAGCGCGCCGCGCTTCATCCTGTTCACCGGGATGCTCGCCACCAGCGCAACCTGCGACGTGTTCGTCTGGGTCAGGTTAACCTCCATATCCTTTTCGTTAATCTCCATATAATTGGATATGACCTTGATCATGTCTTCCTTGAGCACTTCCATGAACTGCGGCGACACGTTGACCCGGTCGTGGACGAGGACGAGGCGCAGCCGCTCCTTGGCGACATCCTTGGACTTGGACGTTTCCTTGCCGAACATCTTCTGCAACAGGTCAAACACCCTTATCCCTCCTTGAAGCCGAACATTTTTTTCAGTCTGCTGAAGAAGCCGCTGTCCGCCTCCATCGACATCAGCGGCACATTCTCGCCCATCATCCGCCGGACGATGTTCTTGTAGGCCGTGCTGGCCGCAGAGGCCGGGTTGACCACGGCCGGCTCGCCCCGGTTGGTGGAGATGACGATGTACTCGTCTTCAGGGATGATGCCCAAAAGGTCGACCGCCAGAATCTCAATAATGTCGTCGATGTCCATCATGTCGCCTTTTTTCACCATGTGCGGCCGGATGCGGTTGACGATCAGCTTGGGGTTGCTCTTGCCCTCGGCCTCAAGCAGGCCGATGATGCGGTCGGCGTCGCGCACCGCGGAAACCTCGGGCGTGGTGACGATGACGGCGCGGTCGGCGCCGGCGATGGCGTTCTTGAAGCCCTGTTCGATGCCGGCCGGACAGTCGATTAGAACATAGTCGAAATCCTGGGCAAGATCCTTGCACAGTTTCTGCATCTGATCGGGGCTGACGGCGTTCTTGTCGCGCGTCTGGGCCGCCGGCAGCAGGAAGAGCGTCTCGTAGCGCTTGTCGCGGATGAGGGCCTGCTTGAGGCGGCAGTTGCCTTCGGTGACGTCGACGAGGTCGTAGACGATCCTGTTTTCCAGCCCCATGACCACATCGAGGTTTCTGAGGCCGATATCGGCGTCGATAAGGACGACCTTCTTGCCCAGCAGGGCAAACCCGGTGCCGAGGTTGGCGGTGGTTGTCGTCTTGCCGACCCCGCCCTTGCCGGAGGTGATTACGATGACTTCGCCCATAAACCAAGATTCCTCCCTATCTGTTGGCTGGCTCGATTACAACGCTGCCTTCCTTTATGCGGGCCGTCTCGATATAAGCCGGCTTGTCCAGATCGTCGGGCGCCCTGGCAATCAGCCCGGCGATGCGAAGCTGGGTGGCAACGATCCTGTTGGCGGTGATGGTGGCGGTCTCATCGCCGTACGCGCCGGCATGGGCGACCCCCCGGCAGGCGCCGAGGATTATTATGTCCCGGCCGGCGATCACCTGGGCGCCGGGGTTGACGTCGCCGATGACAACCACCGACCCGGGATGGACGACCTTCTGGCCGCTCCTCACCGTCCTGGCGACGACCAGGGCGTTTATCTCGTACCCGTCCCGCTCGGCGGTTGCCGGGGCATCTTCTTCTCCGTCGCGGCCGTCGGGCCACTCCGGCGCGCAGACCAGCCCGAATTCGCCGAACACGGCGTCAAGCTGCCGCCTTTCGTCGGCGCCAAGCCGGGCGGCCGGCACTTTCACCATCGTACCGCGGGGGAAAAACTCTTCAGCGGCGGCCAGTTTGGCGGCCAACTGCTCCAGGGCGGCGGCGAAGTTTTCCGTGTTCAGAACAAGCTGCACCTCGCCGTTAACTCCTTTGAAGGCTACCATTTCGCCCTTTGCGGCCACAAAACCACCCTCGTAAATAACATAACACTGCTACCTTTCAGTAAATTCGCGCCGTCCGCCGATAATCCTGCCAATAATTCACAACCAAGGCCGAAATCGCCGCTAAATCTTGAAAATATGGCGATGACGGAAGCGGAAACGGATATGCTTTTCGAAATACTCGTCGCGGGAAACGGCGGTCATAAGCGATTCGTATACCACAAGGGGAACATCGCGGTACTCGCGCACGCCGCCGGCGTGAAACTCCACCTCAAGAACCCTGGTTTCGGCATCATAGCGGACAGAACGCAGGTTGGACTTCACTGTTGTTCCGCGCATGGTCATGCCGCCTTTCACTTGTCTTCCGGCCACCAATCGGCCTTGATATGATTTTTCTCGCCCAACGCCGTTTCTCCTGCCAATAACTCCCACCTGCGGCAAATAATCCGTCCAAACCGTCCGCCGTCACGATTGTCCCCTTTGCCCCGACATGGTAAGATTAAAGTGATAGATAACAAAGCAACGGGAGAGATATTATGGAAACTAAGATAAAACGCTCTGTCTGCCCGTACGACTGCCCCGACACCTGCGGCCTCCTGGTCACGGTCGAAAACGGCCGGGCGACCGCCGTGGCCGGCGATTCGGCCCATCCTTTCACCCGCGGCGCGCTCTGCCCGAAGATGACCCATTACGAGCGGACCGTCAACTCGCCGGACCGCCTCACCCGTCCCCTGCTGCGCACCGGTCCCAAGGGCTCGGGCGAATTCCGGCCGATATCCTGGCCGGAGGCCATCGACCGCATCGCCGGACAATGGCGCGCGATCATCGCCGCCCACGGCGCCGAGGCCATCCTCCCCTATTCCTACGCCGGCACCATGGGGCTCGTGCAGCGCAACGCCGGCCACGCCTTCTTCCACCGCCTGGGAGCCGCGCGGCTGGAGCGGACAATCTGCTCCTCTTCCAAGGATGTCGGCTGGAAAGCGGTGATGGGCAATACGCTCGCCATGCACCCTGACGAGGCGAAGGACAGCGATCTCATCATCCTCTGGAGCCTCAACGCCGTCGCCACCAACATCCATTTTCTCCGCAACGTGCGCGAAGCTCAAAAGCGCGGCGCCCGCGTCTGGCTGATCGACACCTACGAAACGCCCACCGCCCGCTTCGCCGACCGCGTCTTCCTCACCCGGCCGGGCGCCGACGCCGCCCTCGCCTTGGGGATAATGCATGTCATGGTCCGCGACGGTTTGGTCGATAAAGCGTTCATCGAAAAATACGTTCACGGCTATGACGAGTTCGCCGGCCGCATCCTCCCCTCCTACCCGCCCGCGGCCGTAAGCGCCCTCACCGGGCTGCCGGCGGAGGTCATCGAAGAGCTGGCCCGCGGCTACGCGGCCGCCAAAGCGCCACTCATCCGCCTCGGCAGCGGCCTGTGCCGCTACGGCAACGGGTCGATGACGGTAAGGGCCGTGGCCTGCCTGCCCGCCCTTGCGGGCGCATGGGCGAAGCGGGGCGGCGGCCTGCTCGCCAGCATTGCCACCGGCGGCGCCTTCGACACGACGGCTGTGACCAGGGAAGACTTCATCACCGCCCCCACCCGCATCGTCAACATGAATAAACTGGGCGACGCACTGACAGAGCTCGCCCCGCCGGTCATGAGCCTGTACGTATACCATTCCAACCCCGCCGCCATCACCCCCGACCAGAACAAAGTGCTGGCCGGCCTGGCCCGCGAGGACCTGTTCACCGTCGTCCACGAACGGTTCATGACCGATACCGCCCGCTACGCCGACATCATCCTGCCGGCCACCACCTCCCTGGAACACAGCGACATCTACCGCGCCTACGGACATTACTGCGTCCAGCGGGCATACCCGGTGATCGCGCCGGTCGGCGAAGCGAAGGCAAACTGGGACGTCTTCCGGCTGCTGGCTTCTGCCATGGGCTTTAACGACGAAGTATTCGCCCGCAGCGCCGACGACCTCATCGACGAACTGCTGGCCCAGCCTACACCGTGGCTGGCGCAGACCGACCTCGCGGCGCTCAGGGACGGCCAGGCGGTCGAGCTGCCGCTGCCGCCGGACGCCAAGCTGACCTTCGGAACGGCCTCGGGCAAGATCGAACTCCTCAACCCGGCCGACCCCGAGCCGCTGCCGCGCTACCTCCCGCCCCACGGCGACGACGCCCCCCTGTGGCTGATGACCGCCCCCACGCCGATAATGCTCAATTCCTCGTTCTGCGAACGTGCCGACCTCCTGGACGGCCAGAGCATGACCCTCAAGCTCAGCCCGGCCGACGCCGCCGCGCGGGGCCTGTCCGACGGCCAGCGTGTCGTGGCCTTCAACAACCGCGGCGAGGTCGCCTTCATCCTCGCCGTGACGCCCGGTGTCCCGACCGGAGTGGCGGTGGCCGAAGGCGTGTGGTGGATCAAGGACGCCCCCGGCGACCGCACCGTCAACGCCCTTACCTCCCAGCGCCTGACCGACCGGGCGGCGGGCAGCACCTTCTATGACACGAAGGTCGATGTAAGAGCGGGGTAATAACAAGAAAAGGACGCCAAATGGCGTCCTTTTCTTGTTATTACAATGCGGTTTTCGGCTTATATATCCGCCCGCTCTCGTCCGGCTTCTGGTTCAGGTTGAACGCCGCCTCGAAGATTTTCCTGGCGATCGGCGCCGCGGCGTCCGAGCCGAAGCCGCCCTGCTCGACGATGACGGCCACGACGACGCGCGGGTCCTCGAACGGCGCGTAGGCCACGAACCAGCCGTGGTCGTCCCCGTGGGAGTTTTCGGCCGTACCCGTCTTGCTGGCCATCGATATGGGGAAGTCGGTAAAAACATAGCCGGCGGTGCCGCCTTCACGGCTTACGTCGTGCAAAGCGTCGCGGATCAATTTCAGGGTGCTGTCGGAAAGCTGGATTCTACCTGTCTCCTCCGGGTCGAACTGCTTGACGACCTTGCCGCCGGGGGCGGCGATCTTGCTTACGAGATAGGGGCGGTAGCGGTGGCCGCCGTTGGCTATCTCGCTCATCACCACAGCCATCTGCAGCGGCGTCGCGAGCTGAAAACCCTGGCCGATGGCGGCGTCGAACGTTTCCGATAAGTACCAGTCCTCGCCGTAGACCTTCTCTTTATAACGGCGGTTGGCGACCAGGCCGTCGGACTCGCCCGGCAGGTTGATGCCGGTGAAGGCGCCGAGGCCGAACATGCGGGCGTATTTCTCAAGATTGTCGATGCCCAGGCGGTTGCCCATCTCATAGAAATATACGTTGTCCGACTTGGTCAACGCTTCCTTGAAGTCTATCCAGCCCAGAGCCTCGCCCATAGCGTTGCCCTTGGGGATGATCCAGTGGGTGCCGGAATCGAAGATCTTTTCCTCGGGCGTCACCTTGCCGAGTTCCAGGGCGGCCGCGCCGGTGACAATCTTGAAGGTCGAACCGGGGGAGTATTCGCCGGAAATGGCCCTGTTGTCCATCGGATGGAAGGGGTTTTCGTTGATTTTTTTCCATTCCTTGGACGAGATGCCGCCGTTGAAGAGGTTGGGGTTGAAGGCCGGCCGGCTGACCATCGCCAGTATCTCGCCCGTCCTGGGATTCATGACGACCGCCGCCGCAGCCTTGGCGTTCGGGTTGCCCAGCTTGGTCTGCAAATAAATAAGATGTTCGTCGATCGCCTTTTCGGCCGCCTTCTGGATACGGTAGTCGATGGTCGTCACCAGGTTGTTGCCGGGAATAGCCTCTTTCTTACCCAGCACCTGAACGGCCCGGCCGTTGACGTCGACCTCAACCTGGCCGCCGCCGGCGGTACCGCGGATCTCTTTGTCGTAAACCTTCTCCAAGCCGAACTTGCCGATAATGTCGCCCGTCTTATAGCCGTCTGGCTTGAGCTTTTTAAGTTCGGCCTCGCTTATCTCGCTCACGTAGCCGAAAATATGCGCGCCCAACTCGTTGTTGATATAATTGCGGACCGGCTGGATCTCGATAACAACGCCGGGCATCTCCCGGCGGCGCTCCTCGATGCGGGTAACGATGTCGGGTCCGATGTCTGATTTGATGCGGATGGGATCGAAGGAATCCTTATGCTTATCGACCTTGGCCTTGATCTCGGCCGGATCCATGCCGAGGATGCCGGCCAGCTTGTTGACGACATCGTCAGGAATAGGGCCGGACAACGGCACGAGGGTCACGGTGAATCCCGGGCGGTTAGAAACAAGCGGCACCCCGTTCCGGTCGTAAAACGTGCCGCGGGGAGCCATTATCGGGATAAGCTTTATTCGGTTGCCGTCGGCCAGCCGACCGTAATAGCTGCCTTGCACCACCTGCAGATAGCCCAGCCGGGTAACCAGCGCGACGAAGACGAGGATGACAATCAGCCCGAGAACATCGAGCCGGTGGGCAAAGCGTTTGGCCAGCAAAGCAGAACCCTCTCCCTCTGGAAAAATCTTTTCTAGCCGTTCGGGTCGGGAAGCTCACTCTTGGCCACCCGGTAAATGATCTGGTGCACCGGGATGGCCAGCACGGCGTTGTAGCCAAGCACAAACAGGGTGTTGTCCACGGCGGTGGGCACGTCCACCTTGAACCCGAGGGAAACCAGCAAAACGATCATGACGGTGTTATTGATAACGGTGGCGATCAAAACGGCCATCAGCGGTAAAAGAATCTTTTCCTTGAAAACCTTGCGCTCCATGTGGCCGGCTATGTAGCCGACAGCCGTCTTCGACAGGATGCTGGCGCCGAAAATGTTGCCTGACGCCAGGTCCTGGAGGAGACCGGCGAAAAACCCCATCCCCACCCCTTGATCGCGGCCGAGCAGCAGCCCGGCGGATACGACGACGAGCAGCAGCAAATCGGGGCGCACGCCGCCCGCGGTGATCAGCGGCAGCAGGGTGGCCTGGATAACAAGCGTGACTACTATGATTAGTCCCCAGACGAGCGGCCTCATTGGCCCGCCCCCTTCGGCGCCGGTCGGACCGGAACGGAGCCGGGCGCTGCCGTGACCGGCTCGCGGGAGCGGACGATTACCGCTACCTCCTCTAGTCTATCAAAATCGGCCGCCGGCTTCAAGACAGCATATTTTAGCAGCCCGCCCTCCTCATTGACGACATCGGTGACCTCGCCGACGAGAATGCCCTTGGGGTAGATGCCGCCGAACCCGGAGGTGATAACCTTGTCGCCCTTGATAATGTCGGCGTCGCGGGCGAGGTTGATCATCTTCGGCGCGAGCGGCTTGGCGGGGTTGCCCTCGACAATCGCCGCCACCCGCGATTCGGGCCGCTGTACGAGGGCGCCCACAGCGCTGCGGGGATCGAGGATGAGCTGCACCTTGGCGGAGTTGTTGTAGGCCTGTACTACGCTGCCCACCAGCCCCTGGGGGGTGACGACCGCCATATCCTTGGCCACGCCCTGGGCGGTGCCGCGATTGATGATGATGACATTGGTCCAGGCCGCCGGGTCGCGGGCGACGACGGCGGCGACGACGGTATCGAACTGGGGCGCGGCCTTGCGGTAATCGAGCAGCACCTTGAGGCGGGCGTTCTCGGCCGCGATCTCGGTATTGGCGACGAGTTCCTGGCGAAGATTCTCGACCTCTTCCCGAAGCGCCCGGTTATCGCGATAGACGCTGAAAAGATCGCCGGCGGACGCGCCGGCGTGGCGAACGGAATAGCCGACCTTGGAAACGACGTACTCCACCGGCGCCAGGACAACGGTGACGATGCGTTCGCTCCAGTAAAAGTTATATTTGCCGCGGGCCGCGGAAAGCGCAAGCAAAAAGACGGTTAGCACAGCAACCGCAAGAATGACCGCCTTCTTGTTCAAAAAACGCACTAGCTTCCTCTCCTAATCAAAAGCAAATCAATGCGTGGCCATCAGCCGAACTTCTTCGGCATCATCAGCACGCGTTTCAAAAGATCGATACTCTCCAGCGCCTTGCCGGTCCCGACGCCCACGCAGGTCAGCGGGTCCTCGGCGATGTTGACGGGCATGCCCGTTTCCTTGCTGAGCAGCCGGTCGAGGCCGCGGAGCAGCGAGCCGCCGCCGGTCATGATGATGCCGCGGTCCATGATGTCGGCCGCAAGCTCGGGCGGTGTCTTTTCCAGCGTCACCTTCACCGCCTCGAGGATGCCGTAGACCGGCTCGCTCAGGGCGCGCTGCACCTCGTGGGCCCTGATGGTCAGGGTCTTCGGCAGCCCGGTGACGAGGTCACGGCCGCGGATCTCGTACGACTCGTCCTCGGCGGGGGGCACGGCCGAGCCGATTTTTATCTTCACCTCTTCGGCGGTCCGCTCGCCGATCATGAGGTTGTAAGTACGCTTGATATACTGGACGATCGCCTCGTCCATCTCATCGCCGCCGATACGGATGGAGCGGCTGGCCACAATTCCGCCGAGGGAAATTACGGCCACCTCGGTGGTACCGCCGCCGATATCCACGACCATGTTGCCGGTCGGCTCGTGGACGGGCAGGCCGGCCCCAATGGCCGCCGCCATCGGCTCCTCGATGAGATAGGCCTCGCGGGCCCCGGCCTGGATGGTGGCGTCGATGACGGCCCGCTTCTCCACCTCGGTGACGCCTGACGGCACGCCGACGATGACCCGCGGCCGGATCATCGACTGGGAGGACATCGCCTTGCGGATAAAATATTTGAGCATCGCCTGGGTGACGTCGAAGTCGGCGATGACGCCGTCTTTGAGCGGCCTGATGGCCACGATGTTGCCGGGCGTCCGCCCGATCATCTGCTTGGCCTCTTCCCCGACGGCCAGAACCTCGCCGGTATCGCGCTGGATCGCCACGACCGACGGCTCGTTGAGCACGATGCCCTTGCCTTTCACATGCACAAGGGTGTTGGCGGTGCCGAGGTCAATCCCCATGTCGCGGGATAGTGATCCGAATATATTCATCTGAATGATAACCCCTTTCGTTGGCGATGAAAACAAAGCTGTTATAGTATTCCCTTTTCTTTTAGGCTTACATACTTGCCATCACCGATAATCAAATGGTCAAGAACGGAAATGTCAAGCAGGCGGCCGGCTTCGGTCATTTTACGGGTCAGGGCGATGTCGTCCGCGCTGGGGGTGGGATCGCCGCTGGGGTGGTTATGGACGAGGATTACGGAGGCGGCGTTATGATTGATCGCCGCGCGGAAAAGCTCCCGCGGGTCGACCACCGAGGCGCTGAGCGTGCCGACCGCCAGGGTCGGAGACGCCAGAACGTGGTTTTTTGTCGATAGCAGAAGGGCGATGAACAGTTCCTTTTTCTCGTACCGCAGCCTGGGCAGCATCAGTTCGGCGGCATCCTGGGGCGACCGGACCACCGGCCGCTCGCCGGCGGCCAAAGCCGCCATCCGCTTGCCCAGCTCGACCGCCGCGACCACCGTCACCGCCTTGGCCGGCCCGATACCTTTAAGACGGCTCATCTCCTGGGGAGAAAGGCCGCCCAGACCGCTCAGGCCGCCGTGCTTCGCCAGCAGTTGCTCGGCCAGGCGGAGCACCGACTCCTTCGTCGTCCCGGTGCGAAGCAGAATCGCCAGCAGCCCGGCATTCGACAGCGCCGCCGGCCCCTTGGCCAGGAGCAGCTCGCGGGGCCGCTCGGCCGCCGGCAGCTCCTTGACCGTCAACGGTCTGGCGGTCTCCTTGACGTTCATAACAACCCAACTCCCACCGCGCGGCTGAGCAGCTTGTCGAGCATCACCAGCGGCAGCCCCACCACGTTGGCGTAGCAGCCGGTGATGCCTTCGACGAGCAGCGCGCCCGCGCCCTGGATGGCATAGGCCCCGGCCTTGCCGAGCGGTTCGCCGCCGGACAGATAGCGCTCGATCGTCTCAGGGCCGTAATCGCGAAAGCGAACGGCGGTGACGGCAAAATCGGTCCAGGCCTTATCGCCCTTCACCACCGCCACGCCGGTTATAACCTGATGCTCCCTGCCGGCCAGCTCATCCAGCATGCGGCGGGCATCGGCAATGTCGCGGGGCTTGCCGTACACCCGGCCGTCAAGAACGACGATCGTATCGGCGCCGACTACGGTCTCGCCCGGCCCCGCCTTGGCCGCCACGTCGCGGGCTTTGGCGAGGGCATGAGCGACAGCCAGTTCGACCGGGGGCAGTCCCCGGTCGTTGTCCTCTTCGACTCCGCTGGTGATAACGGTGAACGCGCAGCCTACCTGCCGCAGGAGTTCTTCCCGCCGCGGCGAGGCGGATGCGAGGATAATCGCCATTAAATCCTCCTTGTAGACGATAAAGACTGTTAGCTAAACCGCCGGACCAGGAAATACGCCCCAACCATCCCCAACAGGCTGATGAGGTTGGGATGGAAGGACAGGCCGACGACGAATTTGACGACATACAGATTGACCGTCGCAGGGGCCAGGTCGAAAACAGGATAGGTCTTCACCAGGAACGGGGTAACGCCGCCGAGAGGAAAACCGGCGATAATCTCGCCGATAATGCCGCCGATAATCGCGCCAAGAGCGAGAAAAAGAGCAACCAACCCAAGGCTTTTCCCGGGTACGTTTCTCATGATACGACCTCCCGCGATCACAAAGCATTCTGGTATCCTGTGTATCTTCTACAGGGAATGCGCTAAATCCTTGCAGACGTAAAGAAGTTTTCTAGCCGCCGGCGCGGGACAGCTTCGCCAGAAAATAGGCGGCGGTGAAGCCTGTGGCCAGGCCGGTCGGCAGCGCGAACAGCAGGAGGTAGGGCAGGTACCAGAAGACGGCGGCGCTCGCCACCAGCAGAGCAGCGGCGGTTATCTGGGCGATGTTGTGGACGGCGGCGCCCAGGACACTCACGCCGACCAGCGACAACGAAGGCCGCCAGCGCGAATGAGCGTAGGCCATCGCCAGGGTGCTGGCCGCCGCGCCGCTGATGCCAAGAGCAAAGGACGGCCCGAGAAAAGCGCCGCCCAGCAGCGAGCCGAGGACGACCCGCGCCGCGGCCACGACAAGCGCTTCCCGCCAGCCGTAAAGGTCGATGACGGCCAGCGAAACGATATTCGCGAGGCCGAGCTTAACTCCGGGAACAGGCACCGGCAGTGGCAGCCACGCCTCGACGGCGTGCAGCACCCCGGCGATCGCGACGAAAAGCCCAAGCGTTACGAGGCGACGCGTATCAGTCATAATCGGCCGCCCCCTCACTTCGTGATATCGTCGACATCGGGCGGCTCAGTCGAGACAATCTTGACAACCACCCGATTCGGCAGGCAGACGATCTGCTGCGGGGCTACACTCACCCAGCCGGTGCGCACGCAGAGCTGATCGGGGCAGTCGGCCGCGGCGATCTTCACCCGGCCGTTGTCGGCCACGACGAGATTATAACGTTCCGCGCCGCCCAGCCTTAGCTCCTCGTGATACCCTGCCCGCAGCCTGATCGACCGGACCAGTTTCCCTTCCCGGTAAACCCGGGCTTCCTGCGCGCCGGTCGTCGAAAGCAATGCCAGGTTGAGGCCGATACCGCCCGCGGCGGCGGCCAGCAGTATGCCGATAAGCCATTTGTCAGCCCTGGTCAGCCTCATCTTCCCCACCCTGTCCCGTCTTTCTTCCCATATTGTATAGTAAATGACCCCGGCCTGCAAATGGTAACGTCCGTTGCGGCACACCGCTAATTTGCTTTGCATATAATCGGGACGGGAGGAATGCCGCCTGCGGCGGCGAAATACGACTTAATCCGCGCTTTTGCTCCCCACCGTAAGGAGGCTGACCGATGAAGAGAATTGTCCTTTCCGCTTTGCTGCTCGCCATCGCGGCGGTGGCCCTTAACCTCTGGATGCCGCTGGGCGTCGTGGCTAAACAGGGCGCGACGGCGATCAACGCCTGGGCCGACAGCCTTGTCCGCCAGCCCGACGACCCTCCATACATGAGCATCCACTACCGCATCCGCGAACTGTACTTCACTGTCGACCCCTCGCCCGCCCGTCCGGTCGTCTTCCTCGGCGACAGCATCACCTACGGCGGCGACTGGGGCAAACTCTTCCCTGACTCGCCGGTGGAAAATCGCGGCATCGGCGGCGACTCCACCCGCGGACTGCTCAGGCGCCTCGACCAGGTCATCGACCTTAAGCCGTCGCAGATCTTTCTGATGATCGGCACCAACGACCTTTGCTATAACCGCAAAATACCCGATATCATCGCCAACTACCGCACTATTCTCGGCCGCTTCCGCCGCGAGCTGCCCAACACCCGGATTTACGTCCAAAGCGTGCTGCCCTTCAACGACAAACTGTTTCCGGCCCGCGCCTTGCGCAACAACGTCAACATCGCCGCCCTCAACGTCGAAATCCGTAAGCTGGCCGCCGAGCAGAAAATGCCCTACATCGATCTCACCCCGGCCTTCACCGGCCCCGACGGCCGCCTGCCGGCTAAATACACCGACGACGGCCTCCACCTCTCCGAAGCCGGCTACTACGTTTGGCGAGACCAGATAAAACACCTTGTCGCCACGCCGGCGAAAAAGATATAAAGCCGCAGCCCGCACCCCGCGTGCGGGCTTTTTTTCGTTTCCCCCGCACAGCCAGATTTTGCATTTCCCCGCCGGCGGTGGTATAATGCTCTCGAACCTGGCCGGCAGCCTGCCGGCCCGACTCGGAGGGCTCCTTATGGCCAACGTCGTCACCGCCGAAAACCTCGGCAAAACCTACGGCGAACTCAGGGCGCTCAAAGGCGTCTCTTTCGCCATCCGCGAAGGCGAATGCTGCGGCTTCCTCGGCCACAACGGCGCCGGCAAATCGACCACCATGAGGATGATCTACGGCCTGTCCACCGTCGACGAAGGCCGACTCACCGTCTTCGGCCGCCCAGTCCGCCTAACGCCGCCCGACATCAAAAGCCTTATCGGCGTAGTCCCCCAGGAGGACAATCTCGACCCCGACCTGAGCGTCGTCGAAAATCTCATGGTCTACGGCGGCCTGTTCGGCCTGCGTCGCCGCGAGGCCGCGGATAGAGCCCGCGAACTGCTGGCCTTCATGGGCCTTGAAGATAAGACGAACGCCCGGGTGGAGGAGCTGTCCGGCGGCCTCAAAAGGCGCCTGGTCATCGCCCGCGCCCTTATAAACCGCCCCCGCCTGGTGGTCCTCGACGAGCCGACCACCGGCCTTGACCCCCAGGCCCGCCATCTGGTCTGGCAAAAGCTCCGTACCCTCAAAACCGAAGGCGTGACCCTCATCCTCACCACCCACTACATGGAGGAGGCAACCCAACTGTGCGACCGTCTCCTCGTCATGCACGAAGGAACCATCCTCGCCGAAGGCAGCCCGCGCCAGCTCATCGAGCGCCACACCCTGCCCTGGGCAATCGAAGTGCTCGTGCCCCTGGAGCAGGTGCCGGCGGGGCTGGCCGATAAAGTAGCCGCCGCCGGCGGGGAAGTTCTCCAGGTCGTCGACGGCCTCTTCCTCTACGCCGCCGACGGCGAAGAACTGTGGGGCCGCCTCGGCGGTTGGGGCCTGCCGCCCCACGCCTGTTTGCTGCGCCCGGCGAACCTCGAGGACGTGTTCCTCAAACTCACCGGCAAAGGAGAAGACGACTGATGGGTGCGCTTAGAGTCCTGAACCGCCACCTGCGGGTCTTCAGCCGCACCTGGCAGCACAGCGCGATGTTCAACGTCATCGAACCGCTTCTTTACCTTGCGGCGTTCGGCTTCGGCATGGGCTCCCTCGTACAGGACATCGGCGGCATGAGCTACCTCGAGTTCCTCGCTCCCGGCATGGTGACCCTGTCGGCCATGTACGCCGCCACCTTCGAATGCTCCTACGGCACCTTCGTCCGCCTCCACTACCAGAAAACCTTCCTGGCGATGCTCGCCGGCCCGGT
The DNA here is from genome assembly GCA_032334055.1 of Selenomonadales bacterium 4137-cl. Taxonomy (NCBI): domain Bacteria; kingdom Bacillati; phylum Bacillota; class Negativicutes; family Acetonemataceae; genus Anaeroselena; species Anaeroselena agilis. The sequence continues at coordinate 2,562,462 of JAUOZS010000001.1, forward strand.
CACCGCCCGCGACGTGATTCTCGGCGAAATGCTGTACGGCACCCTGAAAAGCGCCGTATTCGGCACCGTAATCCTCGCCGTCGTCGCCACCCTCGGCCTCATCCGCTCTCCGCAGGCCCTGGCTATTCCTCTCGTTCTCGCCGTCCAGGGCATGGTCTTCGCCGCCCTCGCCATGTGGTACACCGCCTTCATCAGCAACATCGACTATCTCAACTACTACATCACCCTGGCCATCTTGCCATTCTTCCTCTTCGGCGGCCTGTTCTTTCCGGTCGGCTCCCTGCCCGCCTGGGTACAAACTGTCAACTACATAAACCCCCTTTACCACAGCGTCGAGGCCTGCCGGGCCCTCGCCCTCGGCCAGGCCGCCGCCGGCCTGTGGGTCCACGTCGGCCTCCTCGCCCTCATCGGCGCCCTCGTTCTACCGGCGCCGCTCAGGCTGATGGAAAAACGCCTGATCCACTAGCCTGGGAGCTTTGCCGGCGAATAACTTACGGCTACCCCGCCCAGGCAACCGAGGTCACATACGGGGCAAGCAAAAGGAGAAGACGGCCGGTCTTCTCCTTTGTTCGTGTTCGCGCGGCTTAAAAGCCTGACATAAGCCTGACATACCTCTGTCAATCGGCCGGTCTGCAGGTCCGCGGGCTGCAGCTGCGCGGGCTGCACTCGCGCGGGTTGCATACCCGCGGGTTGCAGCCGTATGGACGGCAATTCGATCCCCCGGGAGTGCACCCGGTGGCTTGCTCAGGGTAGTAGTAGGCGGCGTTGTATTTGCTGTTGGGGTTGGGACAACAGGTGGCATAGTTGGTGCTCGGCTCACAGTAACGCGGGTAACAGTTCGGGTTGGGGCAGCATGAAGGATAACACGCGCCGACGAAAATCTGCCGCTCGTCGCCGAAGCCGCAGTCGCACCAGTCGTCGATCTCCGGCGGATAGAACCGTTTGCGATATCTCACGGCGAAACCTCCTTTTGATTATAGTCCTCATCAGTAACATAATATGTAAAATCGTCGTGAATGGTTCTGCCGGCAGCGTGGATTCACAAAATCGCCACATAAAAAGGAGGAGACTCTCGTCTCCTCCTTTTTATGTGCCCGCCGCCCTAACCGGCAGCGGTATTCGTCTTAATGCACGACGGGCAGGCGCGCTCGACCGCGGCCTGATCCTCGGCGCCCGGCACGATGCCCAACACCGCCGGCCGGATGGCCTTGGTCGGGCATTTTGCGAGGCATTTGGCGTCGGTACAGTTGTTGGCCACACACACGGAGGGATCGACCACTGCCAGGTTATTCTCCACCTTTACAGCCTGGTAAGGACACTCGCGCACACACAGCGTGCAGGCGATACAGGCCGAACTGCAGGCCTTGCGGGCCACTTGGCCCTTGTCGCGCGAGTTACAGTTGACCCGCACACGGGCGGTGAGCGGCATCATGGCGATCACCTTTTTGGGGCACACCGTCTCGCATTTACCGCAGCCGGTGCATTTCTCGGGGTCGATAACCGGCAGCCCGGCCTCGCTCATCGAAATGGCGTCGAACGGGCAATTGCTGGCGCAAGTGCCGAGACCCAGGCAGCCGTACTTGCAGGTCTTATCGCCGCCGAACATCAGATTGGCGGCCACGCAGTCGCTGACCCCCGCGTATTTGAAGCCGCGGGTCGCCTTTTCGTTCGAACCGGCGCACCTAACCTGAGCGATGCGCGGTTCGACCGCCTCCGCCGCCTTGCCGGTCAGCTCGGCGACCATTTTGGCGACAGGGTCTTTCCCCGGTATACAGAGGTTAGGCGCCACTTCCGGTCTCGTAACCACCGCCTCGGCGTAAGCCATGCAGCCGGCAAAGCCGCAGGCGCCGCACTGACCCTTGGGCAGGACGTCCTCGACCACGTGGATCAGCGGGTTGACCTCCAGCGCCAGTTTCTTGTTAGCGTAAGCCAGGATGAGCCCGAACACCGCTCCCAGACCGGTCAGTATCACAACAATAATTATCGCGTGTTCCATTTTTATTCCGTCCTTTCCCGCTCGCCTACAGCGGAATCATGCCCGAGAAGCCCAGGAAGGAAAGGGCGAGCATCCCGGCCAGTATGAAAGCGATGCCCAGTCCCTGGAGCGACTTGGGGACATCGGCGATCTGGAGCTTTTCCCGCAGGCTGGCCATCAGGATAATCGCGACCGCGAACCCCACGCCCGAGCCGAAGGCATTGACGACACTCTTCATGAAGTCGAAACCTTCGGTAGCGTTGATGAGCGGTACCCCCAGGACGACGCAGTTAGTGGCGATCAGTACGAGGTAGATGCCCCACATATCGTACAGGGTCGGCGAGAAACGCTTGATGACGATCTCCAGAAACTGCACGAAGCCGGCGATGAGGATGACGAAAACGACGATTTTCAGAAAAACGAGGTTATTGGGTACAAGCACGTAATTATAGACCACCCAGGCCAGCGCCGAGGAGACGGTCAGGATGGAGGAAACCGCCATGCCCATGCCGACTGAGGCGCTCAGGCTCTTGGAGACCCCGAAGAAGATACACAGCCCCAGGAAGCGGGTCAGCACGAAGTTGTTGACGATGACCGCTCCCATGAACAGCGTGAAATATTCCGCCATCAGGCTTCACTCCTTTGCACGGCGAGCTCTACCGTTGCCGCTTGGCGTTTGCGCACGGCCTGTTTTTCCTGGTATTCGCCGATAACGTTGAACATGCCGATCATCAGGCCGATGACGAGGAAGGCGCCAGGCGCCAGGATCATTATCATCGGGCCGTTATAGCTGGCGGGCAGCACCGGGTAGCCAAGAAAGGTGCCCGGGCCCAGTATCTCGCGGACAGCGCCTATGGCGACCATCGCCACGGCGAACCCGGCGCCCATCCCTAGACCGTCGAAGAAGGCCGGCACGACATTGTTCTTCGCGGCGAACACTTCCGCCCGCGCAAGAATAATGGCAAAAACCACAACCAGTTCGAGATACAGGCCGAGCTCCTTGTTGACCGCCGGGAAATAAGCTTCGAGGATCAACTGGGTCAGGGTGACGATCGTGGCGATAATGGTGATGAATACCGGCACGCGCACTTTGGGGTTAACGAAATTTCGCACCAGGGAAACGACCACATTGTTTGTGGTAATAACGAACATTACCACAAATCCCATGCCGAGAGCGTTGAAAACGTTGGAGGTGACCGCCAGGGCCGGGCAAAGGCTCAGCGCGAGGCGGAAGATGGGGTTCATCTCAAAGATGCCTTTTTTGAATATCTCCCAATAATTCATTCCGCTCACCTCACTTCTTCTGGCCGGCCGCGTAAGCGGCGACCGCTTCAGCCGCTGCCCGGATGCCGCCGGTGACGGCCCGGGAAGTAATGGTCGCGCCGGTCAGGGCCTGAATGTTCTTGTCGGTGGGAACCTTGACCACTTCCATGTCCTTGGCGGTTTTGCCGGTGAACTGGTTTCGGAACTTCGGCTCGGTCATCTTGTCGCCGAGGCCGGGGGTCTCGGCGTGTTTGAGCACCTTAAAGCCGAGGGTCTTGCCGTCGGGCTCCACCGCGGCCAGCATCTGGATGACGCCGCCGTATCCTTTGCCCTGAGCGGGCACCACATAAGCGACCACCTTGCCGCCCTTCATGCCGGCGTACCAGCCTGTCTTGCCGTCCACAGGCTTGAAGCTTTCGGCGTCCCTCACCAGCTCCTTCATGGCGTCGTTTTTCGCCTTGTCGCGCTGGGCTTCGGCGGCCGGTTCCGTTATGATGAAGGTCCCGGCGATGATAACGCCCGAGATGAAGCAGGTGATGGCCAGGTTCAAGGCGATACTGACAATGCTGTTGTTTTTGTCGTCATGTCCGTGCGCCATGCTGTCTACCTCCTTGCGCCGAATTTGGCGGGTTTTAGCCAGCGGTCGATGAGCGGCGTCACGGAGTTCATCAGCAGGATGGCGTAGCAGACGCCTTCGGGATAGCCGCCCAGCAGCCGGATGAGCACGGTAAGGCAGCCGGCGCCCACGGCGAACGCGACCTGCCCGTTGCTCGTTATGGGAATAGTGACCATGTCGGTGGCCATGTAAAAAGCGCCGAGAATCAGGCCGCCCGACATCATGTTGAGGACGGGGTCGCCGCTGAACAGGCCGGCATGGCCGCCGAAGGCCCAGGTAAGGACGCCGACGGTGCCGATCATGAACACGGGGACGCGCCAGTTGATATAACCGCGGTAGATAAGGTAAGCGCCGCCGATAATGAGCAATAAGGCCGAGGTTTCACCCATGCTGCCGCTGCGGGTGCCGATGAAAAGCGACTTGTACATCTCCATCTTGTCGCCGAACACCGCCACCAGCTTTTCATAGCCCTGGAGCTTGAGGATGCCGAGCGGGGTCGCCGAGGTCACGCCGTCCACCTTGCTGGCCATCTCCGGCCAGGTGGTCATGGCCACCGGCCAGGACGCGAGCAGGACGGCCCTGCCGACCAGCGCCGGGTTGAAGATGTTGTAGCCGAGGCCGCCCATCGTATGCTTGGCCACGGCGATCGCCACGACCGAGCCGAACAGCGGCATATACCAGGGAACGGTCGACGGGATGTTCATCGCCAGCAGCAGGCCGGTCAGGAAGGCGCTGCCGTCGTTGACGGTCACCGGTTTGTTCTGCCACTTCTGAATGAGATACTCTGTGACCACCGCGGCCGCGATACAGATGAGCATCGTGACGAGAGCCTTGACGCCGAACCGGTAGACGGAGAAGAGGGCGGCCGGAGCCAGCGTGGCGTTGACCGTCCACATGATCTTGCTGATCGATTCGTCGCAGCGGATATGCGGCGACGCGGAAACGGTCAGTTGGCCGATTTCCATTTTAGCTTCAGCGCTCATACCGCATACCTCCTATTTCTTCGCGGCTGCCGCCGCGTTCTGGGCTTTAAGGTATTTGACGTAATGGACGATGTTGCGCTTGGCCGGGCAGACATAAACGCACGAGCCGCACTCCACGCAATCGAGCAGGTCGTACTCTTCCTTGGCCATCTGGAAATTGCCGCGCTGACCGAGGATGCTGAGCATGCTGGGCACCAGCCCCATCGGGCAGGCGTCCACGCACCGGCCGCACCGGATGCACGACCGTTCCTCGCCGGCGTTCACATCGGCGGCGGACAAAGCCAAAATGCCCGACGTGCCTTTGATCACCGGGACGTCGAGGCGGCACTGGGCCATACCCATCATCGGTCCGCCCATGATCAGCTTCGCCGGCGGCGCGGCGAAGCCGCCGCACAGCTCGACCGCCTGCGCGAAGGTCGTCCCGACGCGCAGCAGCAGATTCTTAGGCTCGGCGATCGCGCCGCCGGTCACGGTCGCCACCCGCTCGACGAGCGGCAGGCCGCTGACAACCGCGTCGGCCACAGCCACCATCGTGCCCACGTTCTGGACGACCGCCCCCACGTCCATCGGCAGGCCGCCGGACGGGACCTCGCGGTCCAGAATCACCTTGATCAGCGTTTTCTCCGCTCCCTGGGGATACTTCGTCTTGAGCGGCACCACCGTGATGCCCGTCCCTTTGGTGGCGGCCACCATCGCGGCGATCGCGTCGGGTTTGTTCTCTTCGATGCCGATGAACCCTTTGGCCACTCCCAGCAGCTTCATGACGATGCGCATGCCGGTAACGACCTTCTCGGTCGCTTCCAGCATCACCCGGTGGTCGGCGGTGAGATACGGTTCACATTCGGCGCCGTTGAGGATGAAAGCGTCGATCGGTTTCTCGGGCGGGGGCGCCAGTTTGACATGGGTAGGGAACGTCGCGCCGCCCATGCCGACAATGCCTGCCTGGCGGACGATATCCTTGAGGGCGTCGGCTTCGAGCGCCCGCCAGTCGCGGCTCAGCGGCAACCCCTCCACCCATTCGTCCGCCCCGTCGCTCTCGATGACCACCGACGGACAGAACCCGAAGACCGGGTGCGGATAATCGGCTATCTCCACCACCTTGCCGGAGAGGGAAGCGTGCACCGGGCTGGATACGAACGCCTGGGCCTCCGCGATAACCTGGCCCTTCTTCACCAGATCCCCCACCTTGACGACTGGCGTGCAGGGAGCCCCAATATGCTGCCTGGTGGGAATTACGACCTTTTCGGGCAGCGGCGCCACTTCGATGGCCTTGGCCGCCGTCAACCGCTTGCGGTCGTCGGGATGGACGCCACCCCGAAAGCTTTTTGCCATACTATCACCCCTTCGTTGCCGGCATCGCTACGACAAGATCTGGATAATCACCGGCTGCATGTTTTTGTTTGCGCTGGCACTCTTATCGAAAAATCTTATATAACCCACCGATGCGACAAAGGCCGCCGCGGCGCCGCCAATCTGAAACCACAGCGGCTCCTGCGCCAGCCTGTCGGCGGCATAACCGCCGGCCATCGCCCCCAGGGCCATGGCGATCAGCGGCAGGATATACACGATGAAGGCCGACTTGAGGAAGCCGACTTCCTGCACCTCGATCATAACCAGTTGCCCAGGCTTCGCCCCGAGCGGATTGCGGACGTCGAGAACAAGAGCGTCATTGCCGGGGCAAGCGCCGCAATTCTCACAGTCGTTGTGACGGCTGGTTCTCACCCTGGCCATCTCGCCGTCGGAGCTGATGACGATACCTTCCTGCTTCATACTCATGGTTGTCACCCAATTCCCTTCCGGTCTAATGGTCATACCGGGTAGCATCGCTATTGTTCTCTATTAATTACTCTTCCGGGCTAATATATTCTCCATATTCCGGGAAAGACCCGCCATATCCATGATGCCTTCCGCCTCTTTTCTTTGCCCGGCTATAATGTCATCATCTTTTTAAATAATAGCAAATTATCGCTCTCCTTGCCACCCATTTGTGGCGAAAAGAGAAATTCCCGGCCTGAATAGCCGGGAATACGCTGCGGCGGTGCGGCTTGCCGCGGCCGAATGCCTTATTTTCCTAAATCACGAATATTATTATATAACCGACGACAATTATCAGGGCGTACATGGCGACCATGACAGCAACTCCCTGCCAGGTGCGCGGGTGCCCGAAGTGCCATTTATCCCCCAGGAAGCCCCGCCGGTTGAAAATCCCTTTCTGCTCGCGCTTCTTAAACCATCTCGCCTTGTTTTCTTCGCCGATAGCGCAGGCGAACGCATATATTATCACCAGACCGGCGAAAAATGCGGCGATTACCATCTCGGCTTGCGGTTCGTGCATCTCTTATCTCCCGTCTTCAGCAAGATTGATATTTTTCCCCGGCATAAGCTCCTGCAGGCTGCGGAAGAACTCTTCGCTGCCCTTGAAGAGCACCCCCTGGAGCTTGCCGTCGCGTCTGAAAAGCAATATGCGGACAGGGTTAGGATCCAGCGCGGAGTACCGGTAAATAAACTTGTTAATTCCCCGCCCCTTGAGCGCTTTCTTATTGTACTTGACGGCGAAGCCTTCGACTTCGCTGGCGTTTACGGCAAACCTTCGTTCCAGCCCAAGACCTTCCGTGACAACGGCAACCTCGTCCGCGCTTGCAATATAAGTATAGCGGAATGCGTATCGCCAAACAAATAGTCCGAGGAAGCCCAGGATATAAATGATCGCCCCCGGACCTGCCCCAGTGGAAAGGTACATCTTTATTTCGTACGCCATCCAGGCCAGCAGGGCGGCCAGGGCCGCGGCCCCGATAACCGCTTGCTCCCTGCCCCATGACGATTTCTCGCGAACCATTTCAGAGCGTTCCTCCTGTCGAGTGGTATTATTCTTGCGACGCCCCCGCATAACCGGTCAAGTTGCCCGCCGCCTGGAAGGTGAGTCAACCGGACATAGCGAATAATGTCCCTATATAGATATAAAATATACCAGGCTACTATTTTTGTTGTGGGGGGAATTTCAGTGTCTAAAACAGTAAATTACTCAGATCACCGTTTTTCCAAGGTCATGGTCTCGTCGCGGACAAAGCCGGCCGGACGCGTCCGGGCCGGGGAAATAATGCAGATGCTCTACAACGCGGCCCATAAAGTCGCCCAGAAGCATGCCGGCGCGGACGTAACCGCGATCAGGGTCGAAGAAATACTTTTCCTGCAGCCGCTTCATTACGGCTCACTGGTTACCGGCCATGCCTATTTGACCTTCGTCGGCGAAACTTCCATGGAAGTAAAGGTTGACCTGTATCTCGACAACGGGATAGACTCCACGCCGTTACTGACCTGTTACTTCGTCATGGTCGCGCTGGACGAGCATCAGCATCCGAAAAAGGTGCCGTCGCTGGAAGTAAACACCGAACAGGAGAAAGAACTGTTCGCAGAAGGAAAACGGCGCTATCTGCAACGTAAGAGCGAACTGCAGCCCAAGTAACCGGTTCGCATTTTAAGATGCCTTTACCGTCCGGCATGCGTTCTTCGGAACGCATGCCGGACGCCATCTGGCGGACATCCGCACAATCGGCAAATAAAGACAGACTAGGGTGAAAATATGAGCGCCACCGTCAGCGTCAAACCTCTCGTCGAAAGCGGGCTCCTTACCGCGATCACCGTCGTATTAGGGTCAATCAGCTTCTATATGCCCGTCGCCGGACTTGTACTGGTGTTTATCCTGCCTCTGCCGATAGCCCTTTTGGGCGTGCGCCACGGGATAAGGTGGAGCATTTTGTCGACACTGGCCACCGCCCTCTTCTCCGCCGTTTTGCTGAATCCCCTTCATGCGATAATCATGATCGTCAGCTTCGGTATAAGCGGCATAACAATGGGACACTGCCTGCGCTCCGGCTATTCCCCGCTGAAAACACTCCTCCTCGGCGCGGTCGCCGCGATGCTTTCGATCGCCGCCGGCTTTCTCATCGGCCTCCATTTAATGGGCGTTAATATTATCGACATGCAGGCGTCCGCGGTCAGGAAAGGCATGGAGTGGGCTCTCGCCCATTCCCGGCCCGGCGGCCCGGTGTCGGCGCAGTACGCGGACAAAATCGACGCCATCACCAGGCTTTATCTCATCGTCTATCCGGCCGGATTCGCCGTCAGCGCCCTGATCTTCTCCTACATCAATCTCGCCGTGGCCAGAGTGGTACTGGCCCGGCTGGAGCACCCCATCGCCTCGTTTCCGCCGCTGAGGCGGTGGACGATGCCGGGATGGCTGGTGATCGCTTACGGCGCGGCCTTGCTCGCTTCCTACTACGGTCAGGCCAAGAACATCGCCCTGGTTTACAACCTCGGCCTCAACCTGCAACTGGCCACCAATTCCCTGCTCCTTATCCAGGGCCTGGCCGGCTTCGCCCATCTCGCCCGGAAGTACTCACTTCCACGTTGGGCGTCGATAGTCCTTGTCACGTTGCTGTTCAGCCATGAACTGCTCACCCAGCTGCTGCTGCTCGCCGGTCTCTTCGACCTGGCCTTTGATCTGCGGAAACTCAGGCCCCCGCGCACCGGCTCCGCCGGCTGAATACAACCTGGCGGAAAATCGGCGGGAGTGAGGGAGCGTTAACTGCAATTCTTTGGGAAACATTATCGCAGCGGTATTGACTAATGTTTCCACCAAGCACTATAATATAAATAAATACAGTATATTTTTTTAATCTTTAACGTTTCCATGGGAAACACGATCGGAGTGTTGTTTCTGCGGAAGCGCGCGCGACAGACAAAACCGGAAAGGAGGACAGCGACAATGGCCGTTTACAGATTCAATCTCGAAAACACCGCCCCCGGGCATCGTCCCCTCATCGCCCGTCTGAACAAGATTTTCTCGCCCATCCCGATAACCGTCACCGACAACGAGATGATAATCGGCATCTGCGAGGAAGCCGAGGAGCAGCAGGTGTGGCGGAAATTGTACGACAAGCTGGGCCACGGCGCTCATTGCGTGTGAATAACCGTACGGACGACAAGAAACCGCCGGAGGAATCCTGCCGGCGGTTTCTCGCATGCTGTTATTTCGGGAAGAACGGCCACACCAGGGGAATAACGATCAGCGACACAATGAAACAAACTACCATGAGACCGGTGCCGGCTTTGACATAGTCCATGAACTTGTAGCCGCCGGGGCCGAGTACGATGGTGTTAGGCGGCGTGCCGACCGGCGTCGCGAAGGCGCAGGAGGCGGCGACCGCGATGGCCATCAACACGGCGTGCGGGCTGGCGCCGAGGCCCTTGGCGATCGAAATGCCAATCGGTGCCAGCAGCGCGGTGCAGGCGGTGTTGGACATGAACTGGGTCAGACCCGCGGAAAGAATGAAGAGCACGGCGGTAATGAGCAGGGGGCTCGGAGCGCCGCCCATGGCGCCCACCACGGCGTCGGCGATCATCTTGCCGGCGCCGCTCTTGTCGATGGCGGAGGCGATCGGCATCATGCCGGCGAACAGGAAGATGGTCACCCAGTCGATGCCCTGATAGGCTTGCTTTTCTTTGAGGCAGCCCGTCAGCACGGCCAGGATGGCGCCGATGATGGCGGCGACTTCCAGCGGCAGCCACTTGAGACCGAGAGCCATGGCGACGACCACGCCCAGAAGGATCAGGCCGGCGATCCACATCTTCTTCGGATCTGCCGAGCTGGCGGTGGCTTCCTTGGCGGCCTCGGCATCAACGGCGGCGTCAGCGGACAGTTCAGCCTTGGGCAGCAGGTATTTGCCGATAAACATCATGTAGATGATGCCAACGACGGTGAGGGGAATGCCGATCCAGGCGAACTCGAAAAAGCCGAACGGCTGGAAGCCGGCGTTCTTGAGGGCGCCGGCGACGATGATGTTCGGCGGCGTGCCGACGAGGGTGATGATGCCGCCGAGACCGGCGCCGAACGCCAGCGGCATAAGTTGGCGCGAGGCAGGAATCTTGGCGACCTGGCAGATGCCGAGCACGACGGGCAGCAGGGCCGCGGTGGTGCCGGTGTTGGAGGTCACCGACGACAGCACCGCGGCGATCAGCATGGTGCCGAACAGCAGCCCGTTCTCGCTGGTGCCGGTGAAGCGGACGACGGTCGTGCCGATTTTTTGCGCAAGACCGGTGTGGAACATAGCGGCGCCGATGACGAACATGCCGGCGAACAGTACAACCGTGGAGTTGGACAGGCCGGAAAATACGGTTTTGACCGGGATAATCCCCAGGAGACCCATGGCAATGGCCCCGGACATAGCCGTCACGGCCAGCGGGATCGCCTCGGTGACGAATAACAGCGCGACGACCCCAAGGACAATAAGCGCTTTCACTGCAGGTGTCATTCTGTTTTTACCTCCCCACATTTCTCTCTCTAATAGCCGATGATGCCAAAGCAACCGGAAACGACGCCTCGCCTCACCTCCTTAACGCATAGCCGTCAGGGGGAACTTGGGACGACAACTGTTGCGCAATTCCAAAAATTGACGGCCGGATACGCAGGCGACTACGCCTGCGTATCGACCCGGAAACCCGGAGGGATGTTACTTCAGCATCGCCAGCATGGTGCCGGCGGCGACCGCGGTGCCGATAACGCCGGCCACGTTTGGCCCCATGGCGTGCATCAGCAGGAAATTGGCAGGGTTGGCCTTCTGGCCGACCACCTGGGTAACGCGGGCCGCCATCGGTACGGCCGACACGCCGGCGGAGCCGATCAGCGGGTTGACTTTGCCGCCGGAAACGATGTAGAACACTTTGCCCAGCAGAACGCCGGCCGCCGTGCCGCCGGCGAAGGCCAACAGGCCGAGGCAAATGATCAGGATGGTCTTGTAGTTTCGGAAGTTCTCCGCCGACATGGTCAGACCGGTGCCGGTGGCCAGGAAGATGGTGACGATGTTGATGAGAGCGTTCTGCGCCGTGTCCGACAGCCGGTCGGTGACTCCCGACTCGCGGAAGAGGTTGCCGAGCATCAGCATGCCCATCAACGCGGCGATCGGCGGCAGCAACAGGCTGATGACAGCAGTAGCGACGACCGGGAAGGCCAGCTTTTCGAACTTCGAGACCGGGCGCAGCTGATCCATGACGACCGCGCGCTCTTTCTTAGTCGTCAGCAGCTTCATGATCGGCGGCTGGATGAGCGGCACGAGCGACATGTAGGAGTACGCTGCGACCGCGATGGCTCCCAGCAGATGCGGGGCCAGCTTGACGGACAGGTAAATGGCGGTCGGGCCGTCCGCGCCGCCGATGATGCCGATGGCGGCCGCTTCCTGAACGTTGAAGCCCAGCGCCATAGCGCCGCCGAGCGCCACGAACACGCCGAACTGGGCGGCGGCGCCAAGCAGCAGCGTCGACGGGTTGGCCAGCATCGGGCCGAAGTCGGTCATCGCCCCGACCCCCAGGAAGATCAGGGGCGGAAAGATTTCGTACTGGATGCCGTAGCTGATGAGCTGCATGACGCCATGCTCCTCAAGGAACCCCGTTTTCGGCAGGTTGGCGAGGATGCAGCCGAAGGCGATCGGCGACAGCAGCAGCGGCTCGAACCCCTTGGCGAACGCCAGGTAGAGCAGGACGAGACCCACGATCATCATGATGGCGTTGCCGCCGGTGAAGCCCGTGAAGCCGCTGTCCGCCCAGACGGCATGCAGCGCGACCGCGAACGCGTTAAAAAGTTCCATATCTAAGTCCTCCTAAAAAGTAGCGCTTCAGCCGAGAACGATCAGCACATCACCGGTGGCTACCGTTTGGCCGGGGGCCACGCGTACATCGGTGACCTTCGCGTCGGCGGGAGCCATGATTTCGTTCTGCATTTTCATGGCTTCGAGAATGAGGAGAACGTCGCCGCTTTTGACGGAATCGCCGGCTTTGACATTGACGGACATGATTTTGCCAGGCATGGGGGCGTTGACGGTCTTCGCGCCGGCGGCAACGGGAGCGGCCGCCTTCGGAGCCGGGGCCGCGGCAGGAGCGGCGGCGGGAGCAGCGGCGGGAGCGGCCTTGGGGGCCGCGGCGGGGGCGGCGGCAGCGGCGGCGCCGCCGACTTTCTCAACATCTACTTCGTACGTTTGGCCGTTTACGGTTATAAGGAATTTTTCCATTGTTACATCCTCCTTAATCTACCCTGTCTTAATACATCCTATTGCGGCTCTGAACGGTTTCGAGGCGTGCGGCCTGGGCCCAGCCCTTGCCGATCACCGGGCGTACGGCCATGATCCGCGCGGCGCCGTAGCCGGTCGCGGCGATCGCGGCGGCAAGCACGGCGATAAGCTGGCCCTGGTCGGCCTCCGCCGGGGCGGCGGGAGCCGCCGCGACCGGAGCCGCAGTCGGAGCCGGCTCGGTTTTAGCTATACTTTTTTTTTGGGTCGGGTCAATCACCTTTATCAGGCGGATAATCAGGCTCAAACCATACAATACGGCAAACACTACCGTCATGTTGATAACCATGATCAGTATCGGGTTTGTCGTTACCGGTTGTCCCATCTAGTTCACCTCTTTTTCTCCTGGTTGTTGTCACGCACTCCGCGCCAGCGGCCTACAGCGGAATATTGCCGTGCTTCTTGGCGGGACGGGTTTCGCGCTTGGAGGCGAGCATGTTGAGAGCGGTGATGATGCGCGGCCTGGTTTCGGCAGGCTCGATGACGATATCGACGAAACCGCGCTCGGCCGCTTTGTACGGGGTGGCGAATTCCTCGACGTACTTATCGGTCTTTTCCTTGGCGGCGGGGTCGCCCTTGAAGATGATGTTGGCCGCGCCGGCCGGGCCCATGACGGCGATCTCCGCGCTCGGCCAGGCGAGCACCTGGTCAGCGCCGAGGTCCTGGGAGCACATCGCCAGATAGGAGCCGCCGTACGCCTTGCGGGTGATGACGGTGACCTTGGGCACGGTGGCTTCCGAGTAAGCGTACAGCATCTTGGCGCCGTGGCGGATGATGCCGCCGTACTCCTGGCTGGTGCCGGGCAGGAAGCCGGGAACGTCGACGAGGTTGACGAGCGGGATGTTGAAAGCGTCGCAGAAACGGATGAAACGGGCGGACTTGTCGGACGCGTTGACGTCGAGGCAGCCGGCCATAACCGACGGCTGGTTGGCGATGATGCCGACCGTCTGGCCGTCGAAACGGGCGAAGCAGGTGATAATATTCTGGGCGTAGTGCTCATGCACCTCATAGAACTCGCCGTTGTCAACGATCTTGGCGATGACGTCCTTCATGTTGTACGGCATGTTGGGGTTATCGGGCAGCATGGTGTTGAGGCTGGCGTCCATGCGGTTGGGGTCGTCGCCCGTCTCCTGCACCGGGGCGTCCTCGAGATTGTTCGACGGCAGGAAGCTTAGCAGATAGCGAACCTGCTCCATGCAGTTATCGTCGTTCTCGGCCGCGAAGTGAGCCACGCCGGACACGGTGTTGTGGGTCATAGCGCCGCCGAGGGCCTCGGCGGTCACTTCTTCGGCGGTAACCGATTTGATGACCTGCGGGCCGGTGATGAACATCTGGCTGGTGTTTTTCACCATGAAGATAAAGTCGGTCAGGGCCGGGGAATACACGGCGCCGCCGGCGCACGGTCCCATGATGACCGAAATCTGGGGAATGACGCCCGAGGCGAGAGTGTTGCGATAGAAGATTTTACCGTAGCCGGACAGCGCGTCAACCGCTTCCTGGATGCGGGCGCCGCCGGAATCGTTGAGGCCGACGAGGGGCGCACCCATCTTGACAGCCAGATCCTGCACCTTGCAGATTTTGGCGGCGTGCATTTCGCCCAAGGAACCGCCGACGACGGTGAAATCCTGCGCGAACACGTACACCAGACGGCCATCCACCGTGCCGTAGCCGGTTACGACGCCTTCGCCGGGAGCCTCTTCCTTCTCCATGCCGAAGTTGGTGCAGCGGTGATGGACAAACTGGTCGAGCTCCACGAAAGTACCGGGGTCGAGGAGCTTTTCGACCCGCTCGCGGGCGGTCAGCTTGCCGCTGGCATGCTGTTTTTCGATCCGTTTGGCGCCGCCGCCCTGCTTGACTTTCTCCTGGCGGGCCTTAAGATCCTGGATCTTTTCTTGGATAGTGGCCATGATACACCTCCAGACAAAATGGTTACAGTTCGGGAAGACGACCCGCTATTTCCGCTCGGAAAGCTCGAGCAGGATGCCGCCGGTGGCCTTCGGGTGAACGAAGGCGATGCTGGCGCCGCCGGCGCCGTAACGCGGCTGCTCGTCGATAAGGCGTACGCCTTTGCCCTTGAGGTCGGCAAGAGCGTTCTCGATGTTGTCTACCCTGAGAGCGACGTGCTGGATGCCCTCGCCGTTCTTCTCGATGAACTTGGCGATCGGGCCGTCCGGGGAAGTGGACTCGAGGAGTTCCACCTCGCTGTCGCCGCAGGGGATAAAGCAAACTTTAACCTTCTGCTGCTCGACGACCTCTTCGCCGAGAGCGGTCATACCAAGGGTTTCGGTGTAGAATTTCTTGGCTTCCGCCAGGTCTTTCACCGCGATGCCGATATGGTCGACCTTTAGTACCTTGAACATAAAGCTACCTCCTTGTGTTATGATTTGATTATATTACCTGATAACAATTTTAACCCAACTTATCTTCCCTGGCAAATAGATCCACACAGGCAATTACTTCAGAAAAGCGTTTAACAGTTCGGAAACGACGCTGTAGGGATCCCTGTCCCGTTTTTCTATCTTCGCGACCAGTTGGTCAAGCTGGCCGGACTCGGTAACTCTGCCGAGAACCCGGCGGTGAATGTATTCCTCCAGCAAGGCGATAAGCTCGCTCCGCGTTCTTGCCGTCCGACGCCGGGCGAGTTCGCCCGATGTGCCAAGATAGTCGATATGGCTGTCGATGGTAGCGATAAGTTCCTCGATCCCTGTTCCCTGGCTGGCCACCGTCTGCTTGATGGGCGGCCGCCAGTCGGTCTTGACCTGATCCAGGTCAAGCATCATGTCAAGCTCGGCCTTCAGGCGCTCGGCCCCCTCGCGGTCGGCCTTATTAATGGCGAACACGTCCCCGATCTCGAGAATGCCCGCCTTGATGGCCTGAATATCGTCTCCCAGACCGGGGACGAGCACGACCACGGTAGTATCGGCGGCTTTGATGATGTCGACCTCGGACTGGCCGACGCCGACCGTCTCGATAAAAATGATATCCTTGCCGAAGGCGTCCAGGATCTTGACCGCATCGGCCGTCTTGCGCGACAGTCCTCCCAAACTCCCCCGCGTTCCCATGCTGCGGATGAACACGCCCTCGTCGAGGGTAAGCTCGTTCATCCGGATGCGGTCGCCGAGGATGGCGCCCCCCGAAAAAGGGCTGGTGGGGTCGACGGCCACAATGCCGATCGTCTTGCCCTGGCGGCGATAAACCTTGGCCAGCTTATCGGTCAAGGTGCTCTTGCCCGCGCCGGGCGGCCCGGTGATGCCGATTACGTGGGCCCGGCCGGTATGCGGGTATAGCTTCTGCATAATCGCCGTCGCTTCGTCGTATTCGTTTTCGACCGCGGTGATGGCCCGCGACAGGGCCAGCCGCGAGCCGGCCAAAAGCTCTGCCACAATATCCACGACTGATGCACCACCTCAAGCCTGCAGCAAGCCGGCCGGGCGGGAGGGCGCTCCTCCCGCCTGACCGACGCTAGTCGCAGGCTCTATTTAACGTTGGACTTGATGAATTCGATGATGCTGGCGGTCGGGGTGCCGGGGGTGAATACGGCGGACACGCCGGCCTCTTTCAGACCGGGGATGTCGGCGTCGGGGATGACGCCGCCGCCGATAATGAGAACATCCTTCATCCCCTTGTCGCGGACCATGTTTACGACTTTGGGGAAGAGCGTGTTGTGCGCGCCCGACAGAAGGCTCATCGCCACGACGTTTACGTCTTCCTGCAGAGCGGCTTCGGTGATCTGCTCGGGAGTTTGGCGAAGGCCGGTGTAGATTACCTCGAAGCCTGCGTCGCGAAGAGCGCGGGCTACGACTTTGGCGCCGCGGTCATGACCGTCGAGACCGGGCTTTGCTACCAGTACGCGAATACGTTTTTCCATCGTTCGTCCCTCCTATCTCTTCTCGTTACAGGCTGACATGCGCTTCGTATTCGCCGAACACTTTGCGCATCACGCCGCAGATTTCGCCGAGGCTGGCATAAACCTTGACCGCGTCGAGGATTAACGGCATGAGGTTTTTGTTCTCGTCCTTGCAGGCTTCCTCGAGAGCGGCCAGCTTGGCCTTGACGGCTGCGTTGTCGCGCTCGGCCTTAACCTTGGCAAGTTTGTTCTTCTGGAACTCGCCGACGGCGGCGTCAACACGCAGCAGGCCTTCGGGAGCTTTCTCCTTGATCTGGAACTGGTTGACGCCCACGATGATGCGCTGTTTGGACTCGACATCCATCTGCCATTTGTAGGCGCTCTCCTGGATCTCCTTCTGGATATAGCCCTTCTCGATGGCTGCCACGGCGCCGCCGAGGTCGTCGATCTTCTTGATGTAATCCCAGCATTCTTTCTCGATCTTGTCGGTGAGGGCTTCCACGTAGTAAGAGCCGCCCAGCGGGTCGACCACATCGGCCAGGCCGCTTTCATAAGCGACGATCTGCTGCGTGCGGAGGGCGATGCGGACCGAATCTTCGGTCGGCAGAGCCAGCGCCTCGTCCTTGGAATTGGTGTGCAGCGACTGGGTGCCGCCCATGACGGCCGCCGCGGTCTGAAGCGCCACGCGGACGATGTTGTTGTCAGGCTGCTGGGCGGTGAGCATCGAGCCGGCGGTCTGGGTGTGGACGCGCAGCATCCAGCTCTTGGGGTTCTTCGCGCCGAAACGCTCCTTCATAACCTTGGCCCATACGCGGCGCGAGGCGCGGAACTTGGCGACTTCCTCGAGCACGTTGTTGTGGGCGTTCCAGAAGAAGGACAGGCGGCCGGCGAAATCGTCGACATTGAGGCCCGCCTTGATCGCGGCGTCGACGTAAGCGATGCCATCGGCGATCGTGAAAGCGATCTCCTGGGAAGCGGTCGAACCGGCCTCGCGGATGTGGTAGCCGGAGATCGAGATAGTGTTCCACGAAGGCACATTCTTGGAGCAATACTCGAAAATGTTGGTGATCAGCCGCATCGAGGGCTTGGGCGGGAAAATGTAGGTGCCGCGGGCGGCGTATTCTTTCAGGATATCGTTCTGGATGGTGCCGTTGAGCTTGTCGGCAGGCACGCCCTGCTTCTCGGCGACCGCGATATACATCGCCAGTAGGACGGCGGCCGGAGCGTTGATCGTCATTGAAGTCGATACTTTGCCGAGATCGATCTGATCGAAGAGAATCTCCATATCCTTAAGGGTGTCGATGGCCACGCCCACTTTGCCGATTTCACCTTCGGCGATGGGGTCGTCGGAGTCGTAACCGATCTGGGTCGGCAGGTCGAAGGCGCAGGACAGGCCCGTGCCGCCCGACTCTAGCAGATAACGGTAACGCTTGTTGGACTCCTCGGCGGTCGAAAAACCGGCGTACATGCGCATCGTCCAGAAACGCCCGCGATACATGGTCGGCTGCACGCCGCGGGTGAAGGGATAATCGCCCGGGAAACCGAGGTCGCGCTCATAGTCGAACCCCTCGAGATCGAGCGGGGTGTAAAGACGGTTATGCGCGAGATTCTGGCGCTCGGGGTTCTTGGCCGCTACTTTTTCTACCTTGGCGGTATACTCGGCCATCTTGGCTTTCAATGTTTCATTTGCCATTCTTTTGTCCTCCTTTACTTGATCGCTATTTAACTTTCATTGTCCCGGTCTTTATGAACCGGGTATGCCAGGAAAGCGCCTCGTCGAGAAGATGCGGGGTGTGGGCGAACCCGGTCGTTTTCTCGGCTCTTTCCAGGTAATCGAGGAGCATCGGCTTGTAGTCGGGATGGGCGCATTTATCGATAATGACCCGGGCCCTCTCCCGCGGGCTGAGGCCGCGGACGTCGGCCACACCGCGCTCGGTGATGATGACGTCGATGTCGTGCTCGGTGTGATCGATATGCGAGCACATCGGCACGATCGAGGAAATATCGCCGTTCTTGGCCACCGAGTTAGTGAAGAAGATGGTCAGGTAGCCGTTGCGGGCAAAATCGCCGCTGCCGCCGATCCCGTTCATCATCTTGGTGCCCATGATATGGGTCGAGTTGACGTGAGCGAAGATGTCCACCTCGATGGCGGTATTCATGGCGATTACGCCGAGGCGGCGGGCCAGTTCCGGACTGTTGGATATTTCCTGCGGCCGGAGAACGATCTTCTTGCGGTACTCCTTAAGGTTGGCATACATCCTCTTGAGACCGTCCGGCGACGGGGTCAGCGACGTGCCGGAAGCGAAATCGAGCTTGCCGGCGTCGATCAGGTCGAACATGCCGTCCTGAATGACTTCGGTAAAGCACTGCAAACCGCTGTAAGGCGACTCGACCATGCCGGCCATTACCGCGTTGGCCACCGAACCCACGCCCGACTGCAGCGGCAACAACTTCTTCGGCATACGGCCGTTCTTGATCTCGTTGTTGAGGAAATCGGTAAGGTGGGCGCTCATCGCTTTGGCGTCGTCGTCGATCGCCGCCAGCGGACGGGTGACGTCGGGCAGGTCGCAAGCAACGATATAGGTTATCTTGCCGGGGCCGGCCTCAATATAAGGCGTGCCGATGCGGTCGTCGGCCTTCACGATCGGGATGGGGCCGCGATTAGGGGGATCCAGGGGAACATATACGTCGTGCATGCCTTCCAGCTCGAGCGGCTGGGAAGTGTTGACCTCGACGATCACGATATCGGCGCTCTGCACGAACGACGCCGAATTGCCCAGCGAGGTCGTCGGCACGATATGGCCCTCCTCGGTGATGGCGCAGGCCTCGATGATAGCTACGTCGACCTTGCCGCCCAAGAAACCGTAACGCGTCATCTGGGCCACATGCGACAGGTGCAGGTCGAAATACTCGATCTTCCCGCTGTTGAGCGCCTTGCGGATGGCGTCGTTAGTCTGGTAAGGCATGCGCTTGTGGATGCCGTCCGCCTGCGCCAGCGCGCCGTCGAGCTCGCCGCCCACCGAGGCTCCCGTCCAGAGATTGATCTTGAACGGCTCATTCTTCATGCGCTCGGCAAGCGCCAGGGGAACCGCCTTGGGATACCCGGCCGGCGTGAAACCGCTGGTGCCGATATTCATGCCCGGCTTGATGATGGCGGCCGCTTCCTCGGCGGAGACAATCTTGGCGTGCAGCTCCTTGCAGCGCACCCTGTCCCTAATGTCAATCATTACACAAACTCCTCCCCTAATCCTTTATATTATTATTGATTGAATACCCCTCCGATAATTCTTCGTCCGCGTATATCGCACGAAAAAAGCACCCGGCCCGTTACGCTTATGCGAAACAAACCCTGGTGCAAGTCCACTACCCATCTATTATCTGAAAGATAATAGACCGTAAACCTGGACAGGTTGACACCGCGCACTTCTAGTCAGGCCGCGCCGCCTGACTGTCCATGAGCAGTTAAAAAATTCACTTAGCAAGCCGGGGAACCGGCTCGAAATATGGCGTCGAGCCATATACATTTGCTTATGTTGGTATATATTCTCTTTATTTGCTCAAAATCCTTTTTCTTTCGCGAAGAATCTTTAAACAAATTTCCGGGCGTCGCCGCATCGCTTAAAAACCGCGCCGCCGGCGGCCGGAACCGCCTCCCCGCGAGCCCGTGCGGTGAAACGAAAAGACAACCGGCTCAGGCTGAGCCCGGTCGTCGCCACCGTCACTGCCGTGACAGATAATACGATATGCTCGACAGACCCACCGACAGATCCTCGCTTACGAGCCGCACATTGTCGGCCACGTTAAGCTTGATGGGCGCGAAATTCCATATCCCCCGCACCCCGGCGGCCACCAGCTTGTCGGCCACCTCCTGGGCGCTCTCGGCCGGCACAGTGATAACGCCGATGTGGATGTTCCGCTCGCGGGCCACCTCTTCGAGCCGGTCGATACTGTAAATCTCTACCCCGCCGATCAGTTGGCCGACCTTTGCCGGGTCAACATCGAACACCGCCGCCAGGTTGAATCCCAGCGAAGCGAAATTTTTATAATTGGCCAGCGCCCACCCCAGGTGACCCACGCCGACGATAGCGATATTCCAGTTGCGGTGGAGCCCCAAAATCTCGCCGATATTCCTGATAAGCTCGCGGACGAAGTAGCCTACGCCTTTTTTGCCGAACTCGCCGAAAGAAGCCAGATCCTTGCGGATCTGCTCGGGCGTCACACCGATCCGGCGGCCGAGCTCTTCCGAGGAGATGATCTCCGTTCCCTCCTGCTGAACAAGGCGCAGGGTCCTGAAATATAGGGGCAAACGATCGATAGTCGCCTTAGAAATCACGATATGCTCCTTCAAGCCTTAGCCCTCCCCACCAAGTTCTCCCCGCACGACTAATCAATTCCGTCTCTGACGGATGAACTCCTGCTTGCAAAGCCGCCGTACGGCAACACTTTTTATAATTTTTCACAATGTTGTTATACCGTATACGTTATGTTTTACACATTATAACGAAAATAACAGCATTTGTCTACCACGGCGCCCGCACGGCCGCCCCTTCGGGTAACTAGGAAAAGGAGAGTGTCATTTATTGTCGAATATATTATAGTCAGAATAATTGCTCAGAAAGGCAGGGACCGACCGATGGAAAACGGACAGGAAATCCTGCAGCATTACGTTCACGCCATGGCCACGCTCAACGACAGGCAAGTGACCGACGTCGGCGTGTGCATCTGCGACCTTGACAAAGTGCTATTCTACCGACCAGCCCGCACTCTCGACCTCAAGGTGTCTGCCGGGGACGCCATCAAGCCCGGTAGCGCCCTCTACCGCGCCATCCAGGAAAAGGGCCGCGTCGTCGTCGTGCAGTCCGACGCCTCCCTTTACGGCGTGCCCTACGTCGGGGTCGGCAGCCCCATCCTCGACGACAGGAACGAAGTGATCGGCGCCATAACCATCTCCGAATCCACCCACCGCTACGACGTCCTGAAACAGGCCTCGACCCATCTAGGCCAAAACATCGAAGCCATCGCCGGCACGGCCGAGGAGATCTCCGCCCAGACCGAAGAAATAGCCGCCGCAAGCCGGACATTGACGCAAACGCTCATCAACTCCCAGAACCGGGCCAAGGACACCGACAAGGTGCTCGGCCTCATCAAAGCGGTTGCCGGGCAAACCAACCTGCTAGGCCTGAACGCCGCCATCGAAGCGGCCCGGGTCGGCGATCAGGGCCGCGGCTTTGGCGTAGTTGCCGAGGAGATCCGCAAACTGGCCACCTCGACCGCCGAATCGGTCAAAAACATCGAAGAAATCATCAGGTCAATCCAGGAAGACAGCGCCGACACCCGCCGGCAGATGGGCCAGATCGACGACATGATCTCCCAGATCACCGCCGCCGTAACCCAGGTGGCCGAAGCCGCCCAGCACCTCAGCGGCATGGCCGGCAATCTGAACGACCTCGCGGACGGGTTGGTTGAAACAAAATAATTCGGAGGGGGCACGCCGTACCCAACGGCGGAAAGAAGTCAATTACCGCGAAGCCGGGAGCATAAGCTCCCGGCTTCGCTCCGCTCAGCGGCCTATTCCACGGCTTTCGACCCGCCGGCTGTTCTTCTCTGCTGCTTGATGAGCAGCGCCAACAATCCGCCGCCAAAGCACATAAACGCGATCGTATGGAAAACGTCCTGAAACGACAAAATCGCCGCCTGCCTTGCTACCATCGCGCCGAGAAGCGCCTTGAACGCCACATACTGCTGCGGCAGGAAGCCGTGTCCCGTGTCCCAGCCATGCGTTGCCGCCGCTATCATCGCGCCGTCCATACCGTCTTTCCCCCACAACGCCTGCAACAAGGCGAATATGTACTGCGGAGCGTTGGCAGCCGAATTCAGATACTCTTTAAGGACGGCGGCATGATAAATTTCGCGGCGGACCAGCAAGGTCTCCGCAAAAACCACGCCAATGCTGCCGCCGATAATCTTGCCGAAATTAAAAATCCCCGAACCCACGCCCACCTTATCTCTCGGCAGCGAGGAAATAGCGCAGTTGGTGAGCGGCGACATGGTGAGGCCAAGCCCTACCCCGAACACGCTCAGCCGTACGAAGAAATCGTGGGGGGAATAGCTGGCGTTGATGGTATCGAGCCAGTATAACGCGCCGGCGATCAGCGTGAGTCCCGTGAACGCGGGCAGCCGCGACCCGAAACGGTCGGCCAGCCGACCGCCTACCGGGGAAGAGACAACCATGCTGGCGGTCAGCGGCAACATCGCCATTCCCGCGGTCGTCGAGCTATAATCCAGCACCGACTTGAGGAAAAAGGGCAGCAGGAACATTCCGCCGTAAAAGGCGACAAACGACACGAAGCCGACAACGTTGGCCACCGCGAAATTGAGATCGCGGAACAGCTGGATTTCGACCATCGGCTGCTCCACCCACTGTTCCACGGCGATAAACATCACGAACGCCGCGAAAGCTATATAAAGCAGCGAGAGAATAAACAGCGAATCCCAGCCTTCCCGCTGTCCCTGGTTAAGGGCGACGAGCAGCGAACTGATGCTGGCGATCAGCAGCGCCGCCCCGAGGTAATCGATACTCGCCGCGGGGTTGCGCCTCGACGCCGGTATTACGGCGACCGCCAAGGCGATGCTCACGGCGCAGACCGGCCCCACCGAAAAGAAAATCGCCCGCCAGTCAAAGCGTTCGATCAGATATCCCCCTATGATCGGCCCCATCGCGCTGCCGCCCGCCGCCATCGCGCTCCAGACCCCCAAGGCCTGTCCCCGCTCGTGGGCATCGAACGTCTGGGCGACGATGGTCATCGCGTTGGGCAGCAACATCCCGCCGCCGATCCCTTGGGCGATGCGGAAGACGATCATCGCCGCCGAGCTTGTGGCCAAGCCGCATAACATGGAGGCTGCCGTAAAGATGACCAAGCCCGCGACATAAAGAGTTTTCGCGCCGTACTGATCGCCAAGCCTGCCGGTGACCGGCAGCGAAGAACCGTAGGGAAGCATATACCCGAGCGAAACCCAGACGATCGAGTCCATATTATAGTTCAACGCCGCCATGATATTAGGGAGGGCGATGTTTACGCAGCTGCTTACATAAGCGCTCAGTACCGTTCCGAGACATACGGTGCATAAAATAGCGTATTTTTTAAACATTCTCCGCTGCCTTTCGCTAGTAAATCTGACTGCCCGCGCCCATTTCGCTCACCTGGTAAAAATGTCTATCACCGCCGACATGCCCGGTTTAAGGACGTATTCGGACTGGTCGGCCTTGATCCTGATCGGCAGGCGCTGAGTGATTTTAGTAAAGTTCGCGGAGGAGTTCTCGGTCGGCAACAGGGCGAACTGCGATCCCGAGGCCGGTCCGACCGCCGATACCCGGCCGGTGAATTTTTTGTCAGGATAGGCATCGATGGTAAACGTGACGCTCTGGCCGACTTTCACCCGGCCGATGTACGTCTCTTCGATATTGGCGCCGATCCAGACGTCGGCAAGGTTGGTTATGCTGAACAGCGGCTGACCGAACACAACAATCTGGCCCTTTTCCACCGATTTCAGGCCGACTACCCCGGCGACCGGCGCTTTGATAACCGTATCGGCCAACTGGATTTCAGCATTCTTCAGCACCGCCCGGGCCTGTTGGACCTGGGCCTGCGCCATCTGAACGTCTTCGCGGCGGGACCCTTCGACGCTCAGGCTGTATTGTTCGCGGGCAGCCATATACTGGGCCTTGGCAACCTCGTATGCCGTCCTGGCTGTGTCCCGCTGCTGGCTGGAGATGGCCCCCTGCCGGTAAAGCTGTTCGTCCCGGTCGTTATTGCGGCGGGAGTTCTCCAGGTTCGCCTCCGCCTGGAGGACGGCGGCGTTGGCCTGTGCGACCTCCTGGGGCCTGTTGCCCGCCAGTATCGCCGCCAGCTTCGCTTCAGCCACGGCCAGGTTCGCTTTGGCCTGCTCCACCTGAACTTGGAATTCCTGCTGCTCGATCACGGCAATCGTCTGACCGGCTGCTACACTGTCGCCCTCGCCGGCCAGCACCTTTTCCACCCTGCCGTTCACTTTCGCGCTTACGGCAATGATCGTTCCCTTTACCCTGGCATCGTCGGTTGACACGATCCGGCTGGCGCGCAACCACCACCACAGCCCGCCGACGATGAAAACGGCGACCAGCAGACCGGCGATAGTGACCATTGTCCGGTTACTCAATTTAGCTCTGTTGTTTTCCACAAATTTTCCTCGTTTCGTTCGTCATGTGCTAAAGCGTGCGCTTACCGGGCCACCCTTGCGGTCGCTGCCGGAGATTACTTGTCCAGCAGGTCGGAACGCAAGATGGCTATTTTCTTTTCCACCAGCCTCAGCCGTTCTTCCAGCATCGCCTCAAGGGCCGGTATGCGGGCGACGCCGTCAGCGGTTACATTATAGATTCGCCGGCCGCGGGTAACAGGACTGGTCCATTCCCCGACAATGTAATTCTTCCCCTCCATAATCCTCAGCAAGGGATAGAGGGCGTTGGTATTCGGGGTATACGCATTTTGCGTGCGCCGCTTTATTTCCTCGGCGATCCTGTTGCCGTGGGCGGGGCCCTGACGGAGAATTTTCAGGATGTACAGCCCGAGAACCAGTCGCATGTAACTCAAATAGTCGTCTTTGCGCGTAGCCAACATATCCCTCCGTCTATATATTAATTATACTATTATTAATAGTATCAAGAATTATGTGGCAAGGTCAATCCCCTAATCCGCCGAAATAGACAAGAAAACCGGGAGCTTTCGCTCCCGGTTTTTTCACGTTTAGCCTCTATGCTGCGCATGGTAGTGGGTGTGGAGAAGCTTGTGCGACTTCTCGCCCAGCGGCTTGCCGAGCCAGGTATCGTACAGCTCCTTCACCGCCGGATTCTCGTGCGACTTGCGAAGCGACATGCAGGAATCGCAGTCGTAGATGGCGTCGACACGCGCCTGACGGATCTCCTGGCACACCGGCAGAGGCTGTCCGCCGCCGCCAATGCAGCCGCCGGGGCAGGCCATGACCTCGATGAAGTGGTAATCGGCCTCGCCGGCGCGGATTTTGTCAAGAAGGGTGCGGGCGTTGGCCAGTGTATGGGCCACGGCCACCTTCACCTGCAGGTCGCCCACCGGCACGACCGCCTCCTTGATGCCCGTCAGGCCGCGAACTTCCTTAAAGTCGAGGCAGCCGAGCTCCTTGCCGGTAACCACTTCCGCCACCGTCCTAAGCGCTGCCTCCATAACACCGCCGGTGGCGCCGAAGATGACGGCCGCACCGGTCGAGATGCCAAGCGGAGCGTCGAATTCTTCTTCCGGCAGCTTGTCGAAGTCGAGGCCGGCCTCGCGGATCATGCGGCCAAGCTCGCGGGTCGTCAGAACATAGTCGACATCCTGGTAGCCGCTGGACCTCATCTCCGGCCTAACGGCCTCAGCCTTCTTGGCCGTGCAGGGCATGATCGAAACGCTGACGATATCCTTGGGATCGATCCCCTGCTTCTCCGGGTAGTACGTCTTGGCCAGCGCGCCGAACATCTGCTGCGGCGACTTGGCGGTGGAGAGATGGTCGAGGAGATCGGGGTACATAAGCTCGATGAAGTTGATCCAGCCGGGAGAGCACGAGGTGATCATCGGCAGCTTGCCGCCCGTGGTCAAGCGCTGGATGAACTCGTTGCCTTCCTCCAGAATGGTGAGGTCAGCGCTGAAGTCGGTGTCGAACACCCGGTCGAAACCGAGGCGGCGCAGAGCCGCGACCATCTTTCCGGTAACGACGCTGCCGGGACCCATGCCGAGGGCTTCGCCCAGGGCCACGCGCACCGCCGGGGCGGTCTGCACGACAACATGCTTCTTGGGATCGCTCAGCGCCTGCCAGACCGGAGCGGTATCGTCCTTTTCGACGATCGCCGCCGTCGGGCAGACGGTGGCGCACTGGCCGCAATACGTGCAGGGCGCCTCGTCGAGACCCGACATGAAGGCGGGGGCGACGGTGGTACCGAAGCCGCGGTTGACGAAGCTGTACACGTGCACGCCCTGCCGCTCGCTGCAAGCGCGGATGCACCGGCCGCACAGGATGCACTTGTTCTGGTCGCGGATGAGCGACGGGTTGTTGGCGTCGAGGGGCAGGTTCTTGCGCTCGCCCTCGAAGCGGATCTCGCGGATGCCGAGGTCGGCGGCGATCGACTGCAGCTCGCAATTCAGATTGCGCTGGCAGGAGAAGCAGTCGGGCGGATGATTGGCGAGCAGCAGCTCCACAACCGTCTGGCGGGCTTCCCGGACCGCGGCGGAGTTGGTGCGGACGACCATGCCCTCGTTCACCGGGTAAACGCAGGAGGCGACCAGGCTGCGAGCCCCCTCAACCTCCACCAGACATACGCGGCAGGCCCCTTCCGGCCTGAGCTCGGGGTGGTAACACAGGCTCGGCACCTTGATGCCCACCGACTTAGCGGCTTCGAGGACGGTGGCCGTTTTCGGCACCTGAACCTTCTGACCGTCAATAGTTATATTGACCATATCCATGGTATCACACTCCTTCTCCCTTTAGCCCTTGATGATGGCCTTGAACGGGCACTTGGTCATGCAGGCGCCGCACTTGATGCAGACGGACTGATCGATGGCGTGGCGGGACTTGATCTCGCCGCTGATCGCCGCCACCGGGCAGGTCTTGGTGCACAGGCCGCAGCCCTTGCAGGCGTCCGTGATCTGGTAGCCGGCCAGCTTGGCGCACGCCCCGGCCGGGCAGCGCTTCTCCTTGATATGGGCCTCGTATTCGTCGCGGAAATACCTGAGCGTGCTCAGCACGGGGTTGGGAGCCGTCTGGCCCAGGCCGCACAGCGCCGAAGTCTTGATATTCTTGGCCATGCTCTCGAGCAGGGCGATATCCGTTTCCTTGCCTTCGCCCTCGGTGATGCGGGTGAGAATCTCCAGCATCCGCTTGGTGCCCTCGCGGCAGGGGGTGCATTTGCCGCACGACTCGGCCTGGGTGAAGGTGAGGAAGAACTTGGCCAGATCGACCATACAGGTCGTCTCGTCCATGACCACCAGACCGCCGGAGCCCATCATCGCGCCGGCCTGGATGAGGGAATCGTAGTCGATCGGCAGGTCGAGAAGCTCGGTCGGCAGACAGCCGCCCGAAGGGCCGCCGATCTGGACAGCCTTGAACTTCTTGCCGCCGGGGATGCCGCCGCCGATATCGAAGATGATCTCGCGCATCGTGATGCCCATCGGCACCTCGGCGAGACCGGTGTGGTTGATGCGGCCGGTGAGGGCGAAAACCTTCGTGCCCTTGCTCTTCTCGGTGCCGATGCCGGCGTACCAGTCGGCGCCCTTGGTGATGATCTGCGGCACGTTGGCGAACGTTTCGACGTTGTTGATGTTGGTCGGCTTGCCCCACAGGCCGGAGATGGCCGGGAAAGGCGGACGGGGCCGCGGCATGCCGCGCTTGCCTTCGATCGAAGCCAGCAGAGCGGTTTCCTCGCCGCACACGAAAGCGCCGGCGCCTTCCTTGATCTTCAGGCGGAAGTTGAAGCCCGAGCCGAAAATATTTTCGCCAAGCAAGCCGAGGTCTTCGGCCTGCTTAATGGCGATTCTCAGGCGCTTTATCGCCAGGGGGTATTCGGCCCGCACATAGATATAGCCTTCGTCGGCGCCGATGGCGTAGCCGCAGACAGCCATGCCCTCGATCACGCGGTGGGGGTCGCCCTCCAGGACGCTGCGGTCCATGAACGCGCCCGGGTCGCCCTCGTCGGCGTTGCACACCACATATTTCTTATCGCCGGCAGCCTTGCGGGTGAAGTCCCACTTCATGCCCGTCGGGAAACCGCCGCCGCCGCGGCCGCGCAGACCCGACTTCTTCATCTCGTCCACGACCTGCTCGGGGGTCATCGTGGTCAGCGCTTTGCCCAGGGCCTCGTAGCCGCCGACGGCGATATACTCTTCGATGATCTCGGGGTTGATGTGGCCGCAGTTGGCCAGCACCATGCGCATCTGCTTCTTGTAAAAGCTCAGCTCGTTGTAGTTGGGGATGCTCTCGTGGGTGACCGGCTCCTTGTACAGCAGCCGCTGCACTATCCGGCCCTTGTAGAGGTGGCTTTCCACCAGCTCGGGGACGTCCTCGGGCTGGACGCGGACATAGAAAGTGCCTTCAGGATAAACGATCACCAGCGGCCCCATCTCGCAGAAACCGTGGCAGCCGGTCTCCACGACCATGATCTCCTTATCGAGGCCCTTCTTCGCCAATTCCTCGCGCAGCGCCGCTTCGACCTTCGCCGCGCCCGAAGCGGTGCAGCCGGTGCCGGCGCAAATGAGTACGTGAGCTCTCACGTGTTGCATATTCTTCCCTCCCGTTTACCGTGCTATTGAGAAATCTTGCCTACGACCAGCTCTTCCACGATCCGGCCGTTGACCACATGTTCGCCGATTATCTTGGACACCGCGGCCGGCGTAACCTTGCCATAGGTTATGCGCGGTTCGTCGGGACGGACGACGTCGACCAGGACTTCCTTCTCGCACATGCCGATACAGCCGGTCTGGCGGACGGTCACGTCCTGCAGCTTACGCTTGGCAATCTCGTCAAGGATCGCGGACATCACTTCCCGCGCCCCGGCGGCGATACCGCACGTACCCATGCCCACTATGATCTGTATGCCGCCTGCGTGACGCAGCTTGGTCTGCGACTGGAACTGCTCGCGCATGCGCTTCAGGTCCTCAACTGTTTTCATGCTGTACACCTCCGTACAAATTGGCCTCGTTGGCCGCTATATACTCATCGAGCCATACAATGACATCCGGGTGCGTCAGGGGCATATCGCCCAATATCTCCGTCAACTCGCGGGTAGTCAGGGTAAACACGGCGTCATCCACCGAGTGGCGGTAGATCAGATCGGTATCCGGATTGGCGATCACCAGCGTTTTCACCGTCGCGGCAATATTGCCGAGCGGCGGTCGGTCCAAGTGGCTGTGGCGATAAACCGCCTCCACCGTAGTCCCCCGGCCAACCGTCGAATCGATCTTCAGATACCCGCCGCACTGCTTGGTGGACATATCGATCAGCGGCAGACCCAGCCCCACCCGGCGAGTCGTGCGGGTAGTGACGAAGGGATCGATAACGCGCCGCCTGGTTTCGGCGTCCATGCCCCGCCCGTCGTCGCTTACGCGGATGGTCAGAGTATCCGCGCCGCTGTCCTCGATAATCTCCAGCAAAACCCGGCTTGCCCCCGCTTCGAGGGAGTTCTGGACAAGGTCCAGAATATGGAGCGCCAGTTCGCGCATGTGGAGCTTAAGAGTAGCGGGCGAGAATTTCCGGCACGATCTCCGGCGTCAGCCGCCCGTGGGTATCGTCGTTGACCATCATGACCGGCGCCAGACCGCAAGCGCCGATACAGGCCACCGTCTCCAGGGTGAACTTCAGATCAGGGGTAGTCTTACCGGCGGTAACCTTCAGGGTGTCCTCCAGCGCCTTAAGGATGGCCTTGGCGCCACGAACGTGGCAGGCCGTACCCTGGCAGACGCGGACGATATTCCTGCCGCGCGGGTTGAGGTGGAACTGCGAGTAAAAAGTGGCCACACCGTAAATCTGGCTGGTGGGGATGCTCATCTTCTCCCCTATCTTCACGATGACGTCCTTCGACAGATAGCCGTAAGCCTCCTGGGCCTCCTGCAGGACAGGGATAAGCGCCCCTTTTACGCCCTGGTACTTGGCCAGGATGTCGTCAAGCTTCGCCAGGTCGCTGGCGCCGCCCTTGCCGCCGCAGCAGCACTTCTGTTCATGATTGCTGTTCATGTTTCTCCTCCTTTTATGAAAGCTTTGACATAGCGACACGAATCTTTTTACCGGCTATCAAAGCACCACCCCTCGGGAATTCTCGTTATATAATGCCTGGCGGATTTCCGCCAGAGTAGGCTCTTCAAGGTTAAAGGCCACCTTCGGGCCGGCCAGGAAATCTTCGATCATATGGGCATCCGACGCCGTGACCACCGGCAACCCGCCGATAGCAGGGAACCTCCGGGCGGCATCCGCGCGGGCGACCCGCCGCGACACCTCCACCGCCGTCAGCGCGAGCCCCGGAGGAATGAAACCCAACTGGGACAACACGCTGTAAGCCGGCCGATCCACATGGCTGGCGATCACCAGCCCGCCCAGGGCGTTGACCTTATCGCAGGTCTCCTTCAGGCTCAGGGTAAGAGACGCCAGCAGCATCTCCTCCTTGACGGCCACCAGGTTATCCTCCGCGTCGACGACGAACTGGGCGCCGAACTTGTCGGGATCGTTCATCCGCCCCGAACGGTGCGCGGCGACGATCTCCTCCCAGGCGAAAAGCTGCCGCAGCTTCTCGAACAGCACGACCAGGTGGACTTCCTCCTTCGTCTCCACCTCCATACCCGGCAGCACGGTAACGTCGGTGCCCTTGGCGGCTGCGAGCGCGGCGGGCACATTGTCGCCAGCGTTGTGGTCGGTGATCGCCACGATGTCGATGCCGTGCCGGGCCGCGTGCCACACGATGTTGCGCGGCGTCATTTCCACCGCGGCGCAGGGCGACAGCACCGTGTGCACGTGCAGATCGGCCACAAAACGGCGCATCACTGGCCCTTTACGCCACTACGGTATAGTTGTCCGACCAGCTCGAAGCTTGTCAGCGGGGAAGTCAGCAACACTACCCCTTCCGCCTCGGCCTTGGCGACCGTCTCCGGCTCCGGAGCGGCCCCGCCAGCGACGACCACCGCCGCCAGACCGGCCAGGGAAGCAACCGCCACGATGTTCTGGTGCCCCTGCATGGTGACCCACACGTTGCCGGGGGCGGCAAAGCCCATCACATTGCTGAGCAGATCGGATACATACCCGCCCGTCACCGGGGCCGTCAGCCGGTCGTGGCCGGCGACGACGGTAAGCGGCAGGGAACTGACGAGATCGTTGACTGTCACTGGGCAATACCTCCTAACTCTCTTCCCGTTCCTCCAAGGACGGCGGCAGTTTGGCCGCCAGCCCCACCATCTCCTGGGCCAGATCGCGGACCCGCTCGCGCAGCTTGAAAATGCAATCGGTCTCGACAGCCTCTCCCTGCACGATATCCTCAGCCAGCGCCTTGCAGTTCGGCGAACCGCACGAGCCGCAGTCCAGCCCCGGAAGCTTTTTGAGCGTCTTTTCCATCTGCTCGACCTTGTACATCGCCCGGAAAATATCCTCGTCCAGACGCATGATCGGCCGCGGCTCGATCGTGCGGTCATACTCGGTAAGCGACGAATCGGAATGATACTTGGCCGGCGCCGCGCCGTGCGCCTCGTCCTCGGCGCGCATCCTGGCCAGCCGCTGCTGCATGCGGTGCTCGGCCACGAAGCGGTTTTCCACCATCAGCGGGCCGCCGATGCAGCCGCCCGAGCAGGCCAGCGCCTCGATGAAATCCACCTTTATCTTGCCGAGAGCCACCTGCTCCAGCACCTCGCTGACATTGTGGATCTCGTCGACCACCAGGCTGTTCGCCGCCGTCGCGGCCGCCGTCTCGCCGCCGCTCAAAGCCCAACCCACGCCGCGGGCCGTGGCCCGCTGGCAGTTGGCGTCGCGGGGCACGGCCGCCACCGCCTTCAAAAGATCGCCGTAAATCTGCGAAATGCCGATGGCGCCGGTAACGCTCGACTTCTCCGCCCCCAGCGGCTGCTTCACCGCCGTCATCTTCGCCGGGCAGGGAGTGATGAACCACACCCCGATAGCCTCCGGCGCGATGCCCAGCTCCCGGCAGCGGATGCCGCGGACCAGCCGGGCCGCCACCTCCACCGGCGCTTCCAGGGGGATGAGATTGTCGATCAGCTCGGGAAACTTTACCTGGACCAGCCGCACCACCGCCGGGCAGGCGGAGGAAATCGCCGGTTTTTTCGCCTCGGGACGCTTCAGATACTCCACGGTCGCGTCGGAAACGATCTCGGCGCCCAGGGCCACCTCGAACACCTCGTCGAAGCCGAGCTGCATCAGGCCGCACAGCACCACGTTCGCCGGCACGTCGGCGGAAAACTGGGAATAAAGCGAGGGCGCCGGCAGCGCCACATTATATTCGTAATTCTTGAGATCGCCGAGACTGTCGGTCACGGCCGTCTTGGCCCGGTTGACGCAGCGGCGGATGCACTCGCCGCAGTCTATGCAGCGCGCCTCGGTTATCCTCGCCTTGCCGCCGCGGATGCGGATAGCCTCGGTGGGGCAGCGCTTGATACAGTTGACGCAACCTTTACATCGCTCAGGCGTAAGCCTGACCGAGTGAAAATACTCCGACATCTGTTACACCACCCAATCAACTATGGCGGATCAGAATTTTGATCTTCGTTCCTTCTCCCGCCACCGAATTGATGGAAAACTCGTCCGAACAACGCGCCATGTTGGGCAGACCCATACCGGCGCCGAACCCCATCTCGCGGATATGGTCCGGGGCGGTGGAATACCCCTCCTGCATCGCCAGATCGATATCGGCGATGCCCGGCCCCTCGTCCTCGACCACCAGCTCGGTGCGGTCCGGGTAAATCGACGCTTTGAGGACGCCGCTGTAAGCATGGATGATAACGTTCATCTCGGCTTCGTAGGAGCTAATGGCGATGCGCCTGATAACATCCGAGCGCACGCCGATCTGCTGCAAAATCCGTTTGATTTTGCTCGAAGCCTCGCCGGCGGTGTCAAAATCGCCGCCTTTGAGAGCGTAATCGAGCACGATTCCTTGTTCAGGATTCACAGGCGGTCACCAGCTCTGAGCACCCTTTGATGCCATTTTTATACAGGATGCCGCACGACTCAAACATCGGAAGGCTGGTAACCATCACCGGGATACCCTTGCTCTCGGCCATCTGAATCACCTCGGGACCTGGCCGCTTCCCGCGCACCAGCACGATCCCCACCAGATCGCCCATCTCGGCGGTGCGGATAATCTGTACATTGGTAAGTCCCGTAAGCAGCAGCGTCTTTTCCTTGCTATGGACAAGCACGTCGCTCATCAGATCGGCGCCGCACGCCGACCTCACCTCGCCGTCGAGGCCCTCCAGGCAGCAAATTACCTCTGCTCGCAGCAGTTTCTGGACATCGGCCAGTTTCACGACAAACCCCCTTCTCGGGCTGAATTGTTCCAAATTTCACATTCTTCGCGACAAAAAATTAAGGCCGTGCAGGCCTTCATAACCAAAACCAATATCCATATTTGAAAACAATATGCTCCGTACTATATATTCAGCGCATCCGCCGCCGACTCCTGCCTGGGCGGATATTTTTTTTTCGATTGCCCGTTATTTGATGCTGTTTTTTGTCGGATGGCTATTCAGATAGACAACCACCGTGAGGGCGTTAAGGAGCCAGAACAGCATCGCCATCTGGGGACTGTACAGAACATAATCGGTGAAACCGCTCACGGCGATGCCGATTATGGCCGCCAGCACCCCCAGCATCAGCCCGCCCACCCAGCGGTTGGTCGCACTGCCGGCCATCGCCAGCGCCAGGCGCGCGTGCCCGAACATCAGGGCCAGAAAGGCCAGCACCCCGGGGACGCCGATCTCGGCGGCGATATGGAGATACATATTGTGGGCGTGAAAGATGGTTATGCCGGGATTGTTGATAAAGAAGTCGTAGTCGGGATAAACCAGCGGGTAAGCGGCCCAGCCGATGCCGAACAGCGGCCTGTCGGCAATCATGGCGAGCGTGCTCTCCCACAAGGCGATCCTGAGCGTCGCCGAAGTATCGGTGGGATTGAAAATCGACATCAACCGCTCCATTATCACGTCCTGCCCGGCCAGAACCGCCACAGGCACCAGCAACAGCAACCAGAAAGTCTTGCGGCTGTAAAGCACGCCGTAGGCGGCCACGACCGCGATGAAACTGAGCCACGCCCCCCGCGAATAAGTCAGCACCAGACAGACGCCAAGGGCGACCACAAGCACGGCAAACGCCGCCTTGCACCGCCGGTCCTCGGCATTGAGTCCCAGGCCCGCGGCCAGGGCCGCCATGACCACCAGGAAACCAGCCAGCAGGTTGGGGTTCTCCAGGGTGGAAAAAATCCTCACCTTGAGGAGCGGAAACTGTTCGCCGTCCACCCATTCGAATGCGGAGATATCGACCCCCTGAACGTACTGATACAGCCCGTAGACGACGACCATGCCCGCGGAGACGAGAACAGCCTGCACCAGCCGCTTCAACTGGTCGATGGTGTGAAAATTGTTCACCACCAGATAATAGAGGAGAATATATCTGCCCATAAGGTGATAGTAATTGTAAAAACTCACCCAACGGTCGGGGGAAGCAAGGATCGAGGCCGCCGCCAGCGTCACGAACAGGGCGACCGCCCCGTCGAAAGGCGTCGGCTTCAGGTCGAGATGCCCGTCAGTCGCCATCCGCGCCACCCATAGCAAGGCGCCGAGCGCGAGAAACAAGCTTGCGGCGTTGAAGGACAACGGCAAAAAAAAGGCCACCGCCATTATGCAGTGCTCGGTTAAGTAATTAAGTTGGTAATGCGTCGCGGCGCAGGAGTAACTGGTTCGCATCGTTTCACCTGGTGGCACAAAGTAACCTCAATTATTATAGACCACGTAACGCGTTTTGTCTAGACAATCACGCAATCTCTCGCCGCCCCCACGAGATAGAGCGACCCGGCGATACACACCAGGCCGTCCGGGCCGGCCATTTCCCTTGCCCGGTCGATTCCCTCCGCCACCGTCCCCGCCGCCACGGCCGAGCCGGCCGCCAGGCCGCGCAGCACCGCCGCCGGCTCGGCCGCCCGGTCGGACAGGGGCTTGACGGCCACGACGCTGTCGGCGGCGCGGACAAGCGCCGCGGTAACGCCGGCGACATCCTTGTCAGCGAGAATGCCGAGCACGAACACCACCGGCCGGCCGGGGAACACCTCGTCCAACGTCGCCCGCAGGACGGCGGCGCCCGCCGGGTTGTGAGCCCCGTCGATCACCACCGTTGGCCGGCCGGGCACGACTTCGAACCGTCCCGGCCAGCGGGCCCCGGCCAGGCCGTCCCGTATCGCGGCGCGGGAGACTCGCTTGTCGCCGTCCGCCAGAACCAGCGCCGCCATGATCGCCACGGCGGCGTTCTCGGCCTGATGGCGGCCGAGGAGGGAGACCGGGAAGCGCCCCAGATCGCCGTGGCGGCGGCTGACGAACGCCACCTGCTGCCGCCAGCCGTCCAGGCCGGCAGGCTCGGCGTAAAAGTCGCGGCCCAGCACCGCCAACTGCGCCCCCTTGGCGTCGGCCTCGCGCCTGATGACGTCGAGCGCCGCGCCGCGGGCGGCGGTCACCGCCGGCGTCCCGGGCTTGATTATCCCCGCCTTGTGGGCGGCGATTGCGGCGACCGTGCCGCCGCAGCGGTCGGTGTGCTCCAGAGATACGTTGGTTATGACCGACACGGCCGGAATAACCACGTTGGTCGAATCGAGCAGGCCGCCCAGGCCGACCTCGATCACGGCGTATTCCACCCCGGCGGCGGCGAACCAATGGAAAGCGGCCGCCGTCAGCACCTCGAACTCGGTCGGATGCTCCCAGCCGTCGGCCACCATCGCGTCCACAAAACCGCGCGTATGGGCGATCGCCGCCGCAAATTCCGCCCGGCTTATCTGCTCGCCGTCCACGACGAACCGCTCGGTATAATCGCTCAGGTGAGGGGAAGTGTACATGCCGGTGCGGATGCCGGCGGCGCAAAGGATGGCGGCCAGCATCGCCGTCGTCGAGCCCTTGCCGTTGGTGCCGGTTACGTGGACGGTCCTGTAGCGCCGCTCCGGATTGCCCATCAGCGCGAGCAGCTTCTCGATCCGCGCCAGGCCGAGATTTATGCCGAACTTGCCGAGCGTGTCCAGATAAGCCAGCGCCTGTTCGTAGGTCATGCGGGTCACATCCTAACAATAGTGTAGCCGGTTATGGAATAATAATGTATTTGATCCTATATCTTCGCCAGATACGCCAGCCGCTCGCTGATCGCCGCCAGCTTCTCGCGGTACTCGCGCTCCTTGGCCCGTTCCTTCTCGATAACCTCGGCCGGCGCCTTGGCTACGAAGCTCTCGTTGGCCAGTTTCCCGGCCACGCGGGCGATCTCCTTCTCCAGGCTCTCCCGCTCCTTGCCGAGGCGGGCCGTTTCCTTCTCCACATCGATCAGACCCCGGAGCGGCAGATACACCTCCACCCCGCTCACCACCGCCGTCATCGCGTTCTCCGGCTTGGCGGCCGTCAGCGGCTGCACCGTCACCGGCTCGGCGGCAGCCAGCGTCCGCACGTACTGGGCGTTGGCGGTCAGCACCTCCCGCTGTCCGTCGGCGGCCAGCAGGATGACCTCGCTCTTCCTGCCCGGCGGCACGTTGACCTCGGCCCGCATGTTGCGGATCGCCTTGATCGTCTCCATCACCGTGCCCATCGCCGCCTCGGCCGCGTCGTCCTGAAGCTCGGCCGGCGGCGCCGGCCAGGCAGCCCGGACGATGCTTTCGCCCTCGTGGGGCAGGTGCTGCCAGATCGCCTCGCTGATGAACGGCATGAAGGGGTGGAGCAGCTTGAGGGTGTTCCCCAGCACGTACCACAGTACATACTGGGCGGTGGCCCTGGCGGCGGCGTTTTCCTTATCGTACAGGCGGGCCTTAGCGGTCTCGATATACCAGTCGCAGTACTCGTTCCAGATGAACTCGTACAGGCTGCGGGCCGCCTCGCCCAGCTCGAACCTCTCCAGGTTGGCGGTCACCTCGGCGGCCGTGCGGGCGTAGCGGCTCAATATCCAGCGGTCGGCCAGGGTGTATTCGCCGGGTGCCTTGGCCGGGTCGAAGCCCTCCAGGTTCATCATCACGAACCGCGAAGCGTTCCAGATCTTGTTGGCGAAATTGCGGCTCGACTCCACCCGCTCCCAATAGAAGCGCATGTCGTTGCCGGGCGTGTTGCCGGTCATCAGCGTGAACCGCAGCGTGTCGGCGCCGTACTTCTCGATCACATCCAGCGGGTCGATGCCGTTGCCGAGCGACTTCGACATCTTGCGGCCCTCGCCGTCGCGCACCAAGCCGTGGATGAAAACATGCCCGAACGGGATGTCGTCCATGAACTCAAGGCCCATGAAGATCATCCGCGCCACCCAGAAAAAGATGATGTCATAGCCGGTTACCAGCACGCTGGTCGGGTAGAAATAGTCCAGCTCGGGCGTCTTCTTCGGCCAGCCCATCGTCGAGAACGGCCACAACGCCGAACTGAACCAGGTGTCGAGAACGTCGGGGTCCTGCTCCACCTTGCCGCCGCACTTTGGGCAGGCGGTTATATCCTCGCGGGAGACGACCGTCTCGCCGCACCCTTCGCAATACCAGGCCGGGATGCGGTGGCCCCACCAGATTTGGCGGGAGATGCACCAGTCGCGGATATTCTCCAGCCAGTTGGTGTAAACGCGGGTGAACCTTTCCGGCACGAACTTGATCCGCCCGTCCGCCACCGCCGCGATCGCCGGCTCGGCCAGCGGCTGCATGCGCACGAACCACTGCTTCGAAACCAGCGGCTCCACCACCGTCGCGCAGCGCTGGCACTGGCCCACGGCGTGCAAGTGCTCGTCGATCTTGACGAGGTTGCCCAGTTCCTTGAGGTCGCGGACCAGCGCCTTGCGGCACTCGTAGCGGTCCATGCCCGCGTACTTGCCCGCCTCGGCCGTCATCGTGCCGTCGGGGGCGATCACCACCACCTGCGGCAGCTGGTGGCGGAGGCCCATGTCGAAGTCGTTCGGGTCGTGGGCCGGCGTAACCTTCACCGCCCCGGTGCCGAACGACGGGTCGACATACTCGTCGGCCACGATCGGCAGGCGGCGGCCGACCACCGGCAGAATGAGATACCGGCCGACGAGGCCTTTATAGCGCTCGTCCTCGGGATGAACGGCCACCGCGGTATCGCCGAGGATGGTCTCCGGCCGGGTGGTCGCCACGGTCACGTACTCTTCCGGCCTGCCCTCCAGCGGGTAGCGGACATGGTACAGATTGCCCGGCTTCTCCTCGTGCTCCACCTCGATATCGCTCAGGGCGGTGTTGCAGCGCGGACACCAGTTGGTGATGCGGTTGCCCTGGTATATCAGCCCCTTCTCGTACAGCGACACGAACACTTCCCGAACCGCCGCCGAGCAACCCTCGTCCATCGTAAACCGCTCCCGCTGCCAGTCGCACGAGGCTCCCAGGCGCTTCAGCTGGTTGATGATGCGGCCGCCGTACTCGTGCTTCCAATCCCACACCCGGTCGATGAACTTCTCGCGCCCCAGGTCGTAGCGGCTGACGCCCTCCTTGGCCAGCACCTCCTCCACCTTGATCTGGGTGGCGATGCCGGCGTGATCGGAGCCCGGCATCCACAGCGCCTCGTACCCCTGCATCCGCCGGAAACGGATCAACACGTCCTGAAGAGTGTTGTCGAGCGCGTGGCCCATATGGAGCTGGCCGGTGACATTGGGGGGCGGGATGACAATGCTGAACGGCGTCCGGCCGGTGTCCGGCTCGGCGTGGAACAGGCCATTGTCCTCCCAATGCTTATACCATTTCTCTTCCACTTCTTTGGGGTCGTAAACGGTGGGGATATTCTTCTCCATCTTTTTGTTTCCTCCTTCAGGGGAATCGTTTAAAAAGTCCGTCTGCGGTGTTGCCCCTCCGGGCGCTTGCCAGCGTACGCGTGAAGTACGCGTCGCGGCGCGTCTTCGGGATGCCTTGCAACTGGAGCTTTTTAAAGCGATTCGCACACTTCTTTTAGAATAACCTTTTGAGCAAATAAAAAAGCCTCCGTCCGTAAGGACGAAAGCCTCAGCCTCCGTGGTACCACCTTTCTTCCCGGCGCAAAACAGCGCCGGCTCGCGCGGCCGGTAACGGGGCCTCCCGGCAGCGCCTATTATTATTCGGCGCCGCGGCTCGGGGACGACTTCCACCGCCCGCGCCGCGGGGCCTCGCAGCCGATGGGCCCCTTCTCTGCGCCGGCCGGTCCGGTGTACTCCTTCCCGTCCATGCCTTTGTCGTGTTGATTGTCATGTTGATTATATAGATAAAATATACCTTGCCGGCATACCGTTGTCAAGGCCGCCGGCCGCGATGGCGACTACCGCCGCCGCGCAGCGAAACGGCAGCCCAATCCGCTACTCAGGAGGAACAGGCGCATATTTCCAGGGCAAAGCGCCCCCTATCCCCGCGCAGGTTTTTTCCCGAAAACGGCGAATACTAGCAGGATACGTTGCCCCTAAATATCTGCAAGGAGCTTAGCCGATGAACAACATCACCCTCACCATCGACGGCCGCCAGGTCAGCGTCCCCCCCGGCACCACCGTGCTTGAGGCCGCTCGCCGGCTCGGCATCAATATCCCCACCCTCTGCCACCTCGCCGACCTCACCCCGGAAGGAGCCTGCCGAGTCTGCCTTGTCGAGGTTGCCGGCCTGCGCAGCCTTACCACCGCCTGCACCCATCCGGCGGCCGAAGGCATGGTCGTCAGCACCGACACCCCCGACATCCGTGAGGCCCGCCAGATGGTCGTCGAACTGCTGCTCGCCAACCACCCCGCCGACTGCCTCACCTGCCAGAGCAACCTGAATTGCGAGCTGCAGCGCCTTGCCCTCGACCTGGGCG
Organism: Selenomonadales bacterium 4137-cl; assembly: GCA_032334055.1. Lineage (NCBI taxonomy): Bacteria > Bacillati > Bacillota > Negativicutes > Acetonemataceae > Anaeroselena > Anaeroselena agilis. The sequence goes on from JAUOZS010000001.1 coordinate 2,602,809, forward strand.
TGCGCGACATCCGCTTTCCGGGGGAAAAGCGCCGTTACGAGCTTGACGACAGCAACCCCTTCATCATCCGCGACAACGAAAAATGCGTCCTCTGCGGCCGCTGCGTGCGGGTCTGCAAAGAAATCCAGGCCTGCAACGTCCTCGAATGGACGGAGCGCGGCTTCACCAGCAAAGTAACCCCCGCCTTCGACAACGACATGGATAAATCCAACTGCGTCTTCTGCGGCACGTGCGTTTCCGCCTGCCCCACCGGCGCGCTCACCGAAAAACCGATGTACGGCACCGGGCTGCCGGACAGGAAGGTCAAGACCACCTGCCCCTTCTGCGGCGTTGGCTGCAACTTCGACCTCAACGTCAAGAACGACAGGATCATCGGCGTCACCTCCAACGAAACCAGCGTCGTCAACGGCCGCCTGCTGTGCGTCAAGGGCCGCTTCGGCATCGACTACGTCCACAGCCCCGACCGCCTCACCAGTCCGCTGATCAAAAAAGACGGCGAATTCGTCGCAGCCACCTGGGATGAGGCCCTAGGCCTCGTCGCCGAAAAGCTGGCCGGCATCAAGGCCGCCCACGGCCCCGACGCCATCGCCGCCCTCAGCTCGGCCCGCTGCACCAACGAAGAAAACTACCTGCTGCAAAAATTCATGCGCGCGGCGGTCGGCACCAACAATGTCGACCACTGCGCCCGTACCTGACACAGCCCCACCGTGGCCGGTCTGGCCACATCCTTCGGCTCCGGCGCCATGACCAACTCCATCGGCGAAATCGCCGACAACAAGGTACTGTTCGTCATCGGCGCCAATCCTCCCGAGGCCCATCCCGTCATCGGCGCCAAAATGCGCCAGGCCCTGGCCAAAGGCGCCAGCCTCATCGTCGCCGACCCGCGCAAAACCGAGCTGGCCGCCGCCGCCCGCGTCTGGTTGCGCCTCAGGCCTGGCACCGACGTCGCCCTCATCAACGGCCTCATCCACATCATAATCAAAAACGGCTGGCATGACCGCGACTTCATCGGCAAATGCACCACCGGCTTCGACGCCGTCGCCGCCGTCGCCGAGCGCTACACCCCCAACCTTGTGGAAAAGACCACCGGCGTCCCGGCCCACCTCCTATACGAAGCCGCCAAACTTTACGCCACCGCCGAACGGGCCGGCATCTTCTACACCCTCGGCATCACCGAGCACACCACCGGCACCGACAACGTCATGAGCCTCGCCAACCTCGCCATGCTCACCGGCAACGTCGGCAAACCGGCCGCCGGCGTCAACCCCCTCCGCGGCCAGAACAACGTCCAGGGCGCCTGCGACATGGGCGCGCTGCCCAACGTCCTCCCCGGCTACCAGCAGGTTAAATGGCCCGACGTCCGCAAGAAATTCGCCGCCGCCTGGGGCGCCGCCGTGCCGGAAAATCCCGGCCATACCCTGCCCGACATGTTCGACGCCGCCGTCCGCGGCGACCTCAAGGCGATGTATATCATGGGCGAGGACCCCGTCCTCTCCGACGCCAACGCCAACCACGTCCGCAAGGGCCTCGAAAGCCTCGACTTCCTCGTCGTTCAGAACCTCTTCCTCACCGAGACCGCCAAACTGGCCGACGTCATCCTGCCGGCCGCCAGCTTCGCTGAAAAGGAAGGCACCTTCACCAATACCGAGCGCCGCGTCCAGCGCGTCCGCCAGGCGATCGCGCCGATCGGCGGCAGCCGCCCCGACTGGCAAATCATCTGCGACCTTGCCGCCCGCTTCGGCTACCCCATGAACTACGCCGCGCCGGAGGAAATCATGGCCGAAATCGCCGCCCTCACCCCCTCCTACGCCGGCGTCACCTACCCCCGCCTCGAAGACGGCGGCCTGCAGTGGCCGGTGCCCGCCGCCGACCACCCCGGCACCAAGTACCTCCACCAGGACGGCCAGTTCACCTGCGGCCTCGGCTACTTCCAGCCCATCGACTACGAGCCGCCCGCCGAGGTGCCTGACGACGAATACCCCTTCCTGCTCACCACCGGCCGCATCCTCTACCACTACAACGTCTCCACCCACCGTCACTCGAAGCACCTCACCGCTCACCGCCCCGAAGAGCGGGTCATGGTCCACCCCGCCGACGCCGCCCGCCTCGGCCTGGCCGACGGCGACGCCGCCAGGGTCTCTTCCCGCCGGGGCGGCGTGACCGCTAAAACCTGGGTCACCGACGCCGTGCCGCCGGGGGTTGTGTGGATGTCCTTCCACTTCCCCGCCACCCCCACCAACGAAGTCACCAGCGGCGCGTACGATAAGGTGACGAAAACTTACGAATACAAGGTCTGCGCGGTAAAAGTCGAGGTTGAGTGATGTTCGCAAAAGCAGGGCGTCAACCATTATCAACTGCCCAAAGTTAAAGGAGTCATATCCATGCCCCGCATAATACCCGCCCACACAGACGAATACCTGGAAATAATCCGCCGCCTGTTCGACGAATACGCCGCCTCCCTCCCCTTCGACCTCGACTTCCAGGGCTTCGCGGACGAACTCGCCGCCCTGCCAGGCAAATACGCCCCGCCGGACGGCGCCCTGCTCCTCTTGCTTGACGGCGAGGAGCCGGCCGGCTGCGTCGCGCTCAGGCCGTTGGCGGACGGCGTTTGCGAGATGAAACGCCTCTATGTCCGCCCCGCCTGCCGCGGCCAAGGCTACGGCCAACTGCTCGCCGAGGCGATAATCGCCGCAGCCCGCCGCCTCGGCTACCGCGCCATGCGCCTCGACACCGTTCCCGGCATGGACGCCGCCATCGCCATGTACGAGTCTCTGGGCTTCGCGCCGATCGAACCCTACTGCTATAACCCCGTTCCGGGGACAAAGTTTCTGGAGAAGACACTATAGAACAACCCGCACCACAAGGTGCGGGTTGTATTGCATTTACCCGGCAGGAAAAAACAGGCAATTAAACGAAATATGTCAATATGAAACGATTCTTGTCGCCAAGAGCCGGGAGGGATAAGGTGAAAAAGGCGCTCGCCGCGATTACCGTCGCCGCTTTCATGCTGGCAGCCTGCCCGCCCGCCGCCGGTGCGGCGGAGCTTGCGCCCGTTTCCCGCTCCGCGCCCGCCGCCGCCAAACCGCCCCCGCCGTCCAAGACGCCCACAGGCAGGGACATCGTCGCCACCGCCCAAAAATACAAAGGCGTGCCCTACAGATACGGCGGCGCCACCCCCAAGGGGTTCGACTGCTCCGGCTTCGTCATGTTCGTCTACAACCAGCACGGCAAAAAACTGCCCCGGTCTGCCGACCAGCAGTACAAAGCCGGCAAACCCGGCAAACCCAAAGACCTCGCCCTTGGCGACCTCGTCTTCTTCACCACCACCGAGAAAGGCCCCTCCCATGTCGGCATCTTCGTCGGCGGCGGTAAATTCATTCACGCCTCCTCCAGCCGCGGCGTAGTGGTGACAGCCCTGGGGGACGCCTACTGGAAGCCGCGCTACCTGGGCGCACGCACAGTTTTGTAACAACTCAGGCCCGCACGACTGTGCGGGCCTTTGCTCGCCCCTTATTACCCCTCACGACGCCTGCGCTAATACAACAGACTGATCACCGTGAACAGGAAAATCGCCGCCCCCACCAACCCGTTGCGCAGGAAATACGCCTGGGTGACGCGGCTCAGGTCGGCGGCGGACACGATGCTGTGCTGATAGACGAGCACACCGGCCGCCAGCGCCACCCCGGCATAATACCACGGGCCGAGACCGGCCAGCCACCCGGCGGCGGCGAACGCGGCCACGCTGGCGACATGCATCAGCCGGGCCAGCCGCAGAGCCCCGGGCACACCGAACCGCACCGGCATGGAATGTAGCCCGTGCGCCTTGTCAAAAGCCACATCCTGGCAGCCGTAGATGACGTCGAACGCCGCGATCCACACCCCCACCGCCGCCGCCAGCAGCGCCACCGGCGCCGCCAGGTCGCCGCGAATGGCGATCCACGCCCCCACCGGCGCGCCGGCGAGCGCCAACCCCAGCACCATGTGGCAGGCCCACGAAAACCGTTTCATATACGGGTAGACGACGAAGGGTAAGACAGCCACCGGCCACAGCTTGCGGGCCAGAGGATGCAGCTGATGGGCGGCGTAAATGAACACCGCCAGGCTGGCGGCGATCAGCAGCGCCGCCTCCCAGCGCTTCACCGCGCCGGTCACCATCGGCCGGGCGGTAAAGCGGGGATGCAGCTTATCGAACTTCAGGTCGATGAGATTATTCAGCGCCAGGGCGGCGCTGCGGGCTCCCACCATCGCCACCGTTATCCAGAAAAGATCGCCGCCGCCGGGCAGGCCGCCGGCGGCGAGAAAAGCGCCCATATACGCGAACGGCAGCGCGAACACCGAGTGGGAAAAAGCGATATTGTCGAGATGCGACTTCAGCTTACCCAAGGCCAAGATCCTTCCAAATCCCGTCAATCCGGCTCTTAACTTCCGGCGACATGACGATCTCGTCCGGCCACTCCCGCGTATAACCCTCCTCCGGCCACGTCTTGGTAGCGTCGATCCCCACCTTCGTCCCCCAGTGGGGCATGGGCGAGGAGTGATCCAGGGCGTCCAGCGGCCCGTCGGCCAGCACGATGTCGCGGCGGGCGTCGATATTGTTGAAAACCCGCCACCAAACCTCGTTCATATCCTGCACGTCGACATGGGCATCCACCACGATGATCATCTTCGTAAACATCATCTGGCCAAGCCCCCACACGGCGTGCATCACCTTCTTGGCGTGCTGCGGATAACTTTTCTTGATGGCCAGCACGGCGCAGTTGTGGAAAACGCCCTCCAGCGGCAGATTCATATCCACCACCTCCGGCAGCACCTGCTGCAGTAGCGGCAGGAAAATCCGCTCGGTCGCCTTGGCCATGAAGCAATCCTCCATCGGCGGCTTGCCGACGATGGTGGCCGGATAAATCGGGTTCTTGCGGTGGGTTATGCAGGTAATGTGGAAAACGGGGTAATCGTCGGCAAGCGAATAATAGCCGGTATGGTCGCCGAACGGCCCCTCCCGCCTCAGCTCGTCCATGCTCACAAAACCCTCGAGCACGATCTCGGACGTCGCCGGCACCTCGATATCCACCGTCTCGCACTTCACCAGCTCCACCGGCTTGCGGCGCAGGAAGCCGGCGAAAATCATCTCGTCGATATTGGGCGGCAGCGGCGCGGTCGCGGCGTAAGTCACCGCCGGGTCGCCGCCGATGGCCACCGCGACCTCGATGCGGTCCTTTCCCAGCTCGCGGTGGGCGCGGTAGTTGTCGGCCCCGCCCTTGTGCACATGCCAGTGCATCCCGGTGGTCGTCCCGTCGTAAACCTGCATGCGGTACATGCCCACGTTGCGCTTGCCGGTGCGCGGGTTCTTCGTGAACACCAACGGCAGCGTGATAAAGCGGCCGGCGTCCCCGGGCCAGCACTTCAGCACCGGAAACTTGGCCAATGACGGCTTGTCCCTGATGATGACCTCCTTGCACGGTCCCGACTTGACGTACTTCGGGAAATTAATCGCCCGCCGGGCGGCGGGGATGAGGCGCACGAGATCAAGTTTGCTCTGCAGGGAAACGTACGGCAGCTTCAGGAGGTCGCGGATCTCGTCGGCGATATCGTCCACCTTATCCACGCCGAGGGCCAGCGCCATCCGCTCCATGCTGCCGAAAGCATTCATCAGCACCGGGACGTCGTAGCCCTTCACATTCTCGAACAGCAGGGCGACATTCTTTTCGCCGCGCAGCTTCGACACCCGGTCGGTTATCTCGGTGATCTCCAGCTCGCAGTCCACCGGCTGACGGATGCGCTTCAGCCAGCCGCGCGACTCGAGAGCGGCGATGAACTCGCGCAGATCATTAAAAGCCAAAGGTAATACTCCTTTCACTTTGGCGGCCGTTGATAAACCCCATCTGCGTTGCCCCCGCAAGGGGGGGAGGCCATCCGGAGCCGGCGTCGCTGCGCGTCCTCGGAGCCGCCTAGCATCCGGGGGCCTCTGAACCACCGCGGACAAAGTTTTTACCTTCTCAGAACATGGCGAACGATAAAAACGCTAATCTCATACAAAACCATCAACGGCACCGCGATCATCGTCTGCGAAAACACGTCCGGGGTCGGCGACACCACCGCGCCCACGACGAACGCCAGCACAATGACAATCTTCCGCTTGGCCGCCAGGAAACCCGAACTGATGACCCCCAGCTTGGCGGCCACGATGATGAACAGCGGCAACTCGAACACGAAGCCGAAAGGCAGCATGAAGGAAATCACGAATGACAGGTACTGGCCGATGGAAAACATCGGCTGCAGGTCTTCGGTGGCGAAACCGATGAAAAAGCTGATGGCCGCCGGCAACACGAGGAAGTAAGAAAACGCCAGGCCGACGAAAAACAGCACCAGCGACGCCGGGACGAGGAACAGCGAGGCCTGGCGCTCCTGGTTCGTCAAAGCCGGCACCACGAAAGCCCACAACTGATAGAACACCACCGGCAGGGAAAGCAGAAAACCCGCGAAAAAGGAGACTTTCAGGTAGGTAAAAAAGGCCTCCGCCGGATTCATATAATATAGCTTGCCGGCCGGGGCGGTGATTATATGCACCAAATCGGTAGCGAAATAATAACAGGCGAAACTGGCCGCCAGCACGACGACGACGCACACGATCAGCCGCTTTCTCAGTTCCTGCAGATGATCGACCAGCGACATCTCGCCGGAGCCCCGCTCCTCCTGTTCGGTGTCAACTTCCCGGGGAGTATCAGACATTGGTTAACCTCACTTCGTCTCTTCCTGTTTCTTGACCTCGGCGGGTTTCTCCTCAGGCTTCCTCTCCACCGGCTTGGCCTCGACGGTGATCGGCTCATCCTTCGCGGCCCCCTCGCCAGACATCGCCCGGCGGAACTCGCCCAGACCCTTGCCAAGCGCCTTGCCCACTTCAGGTAGCTTTCCCGGTCCGAAAACGATAAGAGCGATAACAAGAATCAGGGCCAGTTCCGGCATGCCCAGGTTGAACACAGTACCACATCCCCTTAAGCTACTTTACCTATAATTATACTTAACAGTGCGGCAAAAGTACAGGCCGTCATTTCACCCCAGGCACCCCCTGCAAACGACGGGCGGCGCGCATCCGGCAAAAACCGCGCGCACCGCCCGTAATTCCCTAATGCACCTCGCCGACCAGCTTCCCCGGATTGAGGATATTGTTGGGGTCGAGCGCCAGCTTGATGCTCCGCATCACCGCCATACCCTCGGCGCCGAACTGGTCGGGCATATACTTCAATTTCCCCAGCCCGATGCCGTGTTCGCCCGACAAAGTGCCGCCGAGCCTCAGCGCGGTCTTGAAAATCTCGTCCATCGCGGCGTACACCCGCTCCATCTCCGCCGCATCGCGCAGATCGGTCACAATGGTGGGGTGAAGATTGCCGTCGCCGGCATGGCCGAACGTCCCGATCTCCACCTTGTTGCGGGCCGCGATCTCGGTCACGATCCGCACCATATCGGGCACCTTGTCGCGGGGCACCGTCGCATCCTCGCAGAAAGTCGAAGGCCGCAGCTTGGCCAGCGACGGCAACGCCGCCCGCCTGGCCGCCCAGATCTGGTCGCGCTCCTGGGCGCTGTTCGCCACGCGAACCTCGCCGCCGTTTTCGCGCAGGATCTTCTCCATCTTGACCGCATCCGCCTCCACCGTGTCGGCGTCGCCGTCGACCTCGGCCAGGATGATCGCCTCGGCCTCCACCGGCAGCCCCAGCTTCGCGAAGCTCTCCACCGTGCGGATGGTGTAATTGTCCATTATTTCCAGCGTTGCCGGGATGATCTTATTGCTGATGATCTCGGCGATCGACCTGCCGGCGCCGGCAAGGTCGGCGAAAGTCGCGATCATGCTGCGGCGGGTGACGGGCGCGGGCACGAGCCGCACCGTTATCTTGGTCAGCACCCCCAGCGTCCCCTCCGACCCGGTGAACAGCATCACCATATCGTAGCCGGGCGCCTTCACATTACCGCCGCCGTACTCGACGACCGAGCCGTCGGCCAACGCCACCTCGACGCCGGTCACATAATGCTTGGTAACGCCGTACTTCAGGCCCCGCAGGCCGCCGGAATTCTCGGCCACCGTGCCGCCGATGCTGGCCGTGGTAACCGTTCCCGGATCGGGCGGATAGATAAGGCCGTATTTTTCTACGGCGGCGTTCAGCTCGGAGACGATCACTCCGGGCTCCACCACCGCCGTCCAGTTTTCTGGGTCGATGGCAAAGATCTTGTTCATACGGGCAGTCGACAGCACCACGCCCCCCTGGGCGGGCACCGACCCGGCGCTCAGGTTTGTCCCCGAACCGCGGGTATACACCGGGAACTTCTCCCGGTTGGCCAGCTTCAGGATTGCGGCCACTTCCTCCTTGCTCCCCGGCTGCACCACCGCCTCCGGCAGGTTGAAAAAGCCGGGAGTCGCGTCATAACCGTAGCATATCAGGTCTTCCTTCTCCGTCGCCACCCACTGGGAGCCGACGATCGCCTTCAATTCCTGGATATTGTTTGCGTTCATTGTAAATTCTCTCCTCCGCGCATTATCCGACGGGAGTTAATCGGGCGGAAAGAAGTGGCGGGCGCGACACCCGCCACTCATCCTCCCCTTGCGCTACGGCAGCATGAAGCGCAGCGCGTAAGCCTGGAGATACGTGAGAACGCCCATGAAGAGAACCATAGCGATACTGTGCATCAGCGTGAAGCGGAAGATCGTGCCCTCCTCGCCGACCAGACCGGTGGCGGCGGTCGCTACCGAGATCGACTGCGGGGAGATCATCTTGCCGCATACGCCGCCGGACGAGTTGGCCGCGACGGTGAGCGAAGGATCGACGCCGATCTGCTCGGCGGCCGTCTTCTGCATCGAGCCGAACAGAGCGTTCGAGGAGGTGTCCGAACCGGTCAGGAACACGCCCAGCCAGCCGAGGATCGGGGCGAAGAACGGGAACGCCTTGCCGGTGGCCGTGAAGGCCAGGCCGAGGGTCGAGCTCATGCCCGAGTAGTTCATGATATAAGCGAGGCCGAGAATCATCGCAATTGTGATGATCGGGTATATGAGCTGCTTGATCGTGCGGAAGAACGCGTTTATAGCCCGACCGAACCCGTAGTTGGGGATGATGAAGATCGACAGAATGCCGGACAGCAGAATGGCCGTGCCGGCCGCCGACAGGAAGTTGATGCCGTACTTGGCGGCGTAGGGGGCTACCTTCGGCACAACCGGCACCGCCCGCTGGACAAGGCCGTCAAGGCCGGGCCAGGCCACCGACGTCAGGCCGAGAGCTTTTTCCCAGCCGACAAGAACATTCTTGAAGCCGAGGAACTTATTGTCGGCCCACAGGAACACGGCGACCGCCAGGATGATGTAAGGACCCCAGGCGCGGATGACTTCGCCGGCCGAGTACTTGAGCTGCACCTTGCCGGTGGCGGCAGGCTTCTCATCCGGGAAGTGCCAGACATTGTCAGGCTTCCAAACCTTGAGGAAAGCGCCGAGGCCGATGATCGTAACAAACGCCGAGGTGATATCGGGCAGGAACGGGTTGACGTAGTTGGCGGTGAAAAACTGGGTTACGGCGAAGCAGACGCCGGCGACCAGCACGGCGGGCAGCACTTCCATGGCCCGCTTCCAGCCGGCCATCGTCACCACCAGCCACAGCGGCACGATGATCGACAGGAACGGCAACTGACGGCCGACAATCTTGCTGATATGCATCGCGTCGATACCCGTTACCTGGCCGGCGACCACGATCGGGATACCGATCGCGCCGAAGGCCACCGGGGCGGTGTTGGCGATCAGGCAGATGCCGGCGGCGTAAACAGGGTTGAAGCCCAGGCCCACCAGCATGGCGGCGGTAATCGCCACCGGGGTGCCGAAGCCGGCCGTGCCCTCGATGAACGAACCGAACGCGAAGGCGATGAACAGCGCCTGCAGACGGCGATCATCGGTGAGGGACGCGAGCGAATTCTTGATGATCTCGAACTCGCCCGACTCGACCGTCATGTTGTATACCCAGATGGCGGTGACGACGATCCAGACTATCGGGAAGATACCTACGAGCATGCCGTTGAGAGTCGCGCTGATCGCCAATCCGGCGGGCATTCCCCACACGGCGATGGCCAGAATCACTGCCGACCCCACGCCCAGCAGGGCGGCATGGTGGCCCTTCGAGCGCCTTACCCCCAGCATGTACAGAAGGATAAAGAGCGGAATGGCGGCAATAAGCGCCGAAAGACCGATAGATTGCAACGGATCATAGATTTGGGTCCATTTCATCGCATACACCCCTTACTTTTTTTAATCTTCTTAACCCGACAAAGTCCCCTCCCACTTATGCTCGGCATCACCCCCCCCTCTAACGGTCTATTGGTCAGGCCAATTATGGGTAATCGACCGGTACCACCTGTCAGGACAACCGACATTATTGACAATTCAGACAGCTAACTACGAAATGTAGATAGAGTATTCGACAGCCTTACGTCATTCACCTTATAACTCATTTATATATTGTTATAATCCGGCATTATGACTCTTGGAGACAGGCTATAGACATGTGAATCCTGTAACATTCCCATTATTCTGAAAAGTCAGCCCCAAGAAAAAGGCTTCTTTCTTCACCAAATTGCAGGTTACGAAGGGAAGCCGAAGTCCTTTCGGATCTTGTGTTCGGGTGGAATATCGCGGAAATTTTTCAGCGAAGTTATGCCGCCGTCGCGGAGTTCGCGCATCGCGTCCTCCACCATTGTCAGGTGTTCTCTCATCCGCAGGCGGGCCAGGCTTGGATTGTGGTCGGAAATCGCCTCGTAGATCTCGAAGTGGGCGTTGTACAGAACCGCCGGCATGTTCTCCACCAAGAAAAGCTTCTGCCGCGATGAGCGGAAGGAAGAATTCATAAGATCGGAAATAGTGTGCATAACCTTGATCAGGATGGGGTTGTTGGCGGCCTTGGCAACCGCGAAGTGGAAACTCGCATCGGCCGTATCGCCGACCTCTCCCCGCCGGAGTTCTTCCTTCATGCTGATAATCGACCGGTGGATATCGTCCAGATCCTCGTTCGTGCCCCTTAGGGCCGCGAGGGCGGCCGTCTCCACCTCAAGGATCTTGCGCACCTCCAAAAGCTGCATGATATCGTCGATCTCCATCTGCAGGATAAAGGAAAGCGGCTCCAGCATCCCCTCGAACGACACCTGGCGGACAAAACTGCCTTCACCCGGGCGGATGGATATGATCCCCATCATCTCAAGGGCGCTGAACGCCTCGCGCACCGACGCCCGGCTGACGTTTAGCTTTTCGGAAAGTTCGCGCTCCGACAGCAGCTTGTCGCCCGGCTGAAGCTTGCCGTCGATAATAAGCTTTTTGATCTGACCGATGATTTCCTCGTAGACCTTCTTCGTCTTTACCGGCCTAAACATGCTTCCTCCGTGCCCTAGTATTTGCGAAGTCCGACGAAATCCGCTATGTCCCACAACGACTTGTACACCTCGGCCGGCAGTGAAGCAGGCAGCGCTCGGCGCGCAGTCGTCAGGTAATCGCTCACCCGGCCATAGCAGTATTCCACGGCATCGGTCGTATGCACAACGGCGATGCCCTTTTGCACATTCGCGTCCGTCATATCGCGAGCCTCGATTATCCGGCGCAATTCCCCAGCCTGGGGGCTATGCTGCAGGGCGTATAGGACAGGCAGGGTCAAGACTCCCTGGCGGAGATCGTTCCCCGCCGGTTTACCGATCTGTTCCGACGAAGCGGTCACATCGAGAAGGTCGTCGGTAATCTGAAAAGCCATCCCGATAGCGTAGCCATACAGCCGCAGGGCTTCGGCATCGGCTGTAGTCAGGCCGGCGGTCATCGCGCCCAGCTCGCAGCTGGCGGCGATAAAACAGGCCGTCTTATTATCGATCCGGGTTAGGTAATCCTCCATGGATTGCCGGGGGTTGAACAAATCCCTGGCCTGGCTGATCTCCCCTTCGCAGATGGAGCAGATCGTCTCAGTCAGAATCTGCAGGGCGCGAGCGCCGCCATGTACGGCAATGAGGGAGAAAGCCTTGGCAAACAGATAATCCCCCGCCAGCACGGTCACGTGGTTTCCCCAACGGGCGTTGGCGGTAGCCAGCCCCCTTCTCGTCGCCGCGCTATCGATAACGTCGTCATGCACCAGCGTCGCCATATGGATGAGCTCGATGGCGGCCGCCACCGGCACCAGTCCCGCAGGGACCTGCGAACCGCACTTGGCGCAAAGTATATACAGGGCGGGCCGCAGACGTTTGCCGCCCGCCCTGAGCAAATGACCGCCGATATCGGATACAAGATCTACCCGGGAACGGATTATAGAAGCCAGTTCCTGTTCAACAGATGCTAGTTCGGTCTTTGCCAGTTCAAAAATGGCGTGTTGTTTCACCGTCAAATCTCCTGACCAACCTCAAAATCTGCTTCTATAATACACTATCCTTCCTGGTCAGTCCATAGGCGGCAATTATTTCTTCTTTTCGACCCGGATCGCGCAGTCGGGGCAAACCATCTGGCAAATGCCGCAGACGATGCACTTTTCCATATCCGCTTCCACGCGGGGCGTGCCGTACACGCCGAGTCCCTCAGACCAACTGATGCACTTCACCGGGCACTTCTCGATGCACAGGCCGCAGCCCTTGCACATCCCGGGGAACACCGCCCACATGCCTTTGTTGCTTTCGTAAACAGCCGATTCCCAGTTAACTTTAGCCACTTTGTACCCCTCCTTACATCGCGCTCTTGATGAGTTCGTAGCCGCGGTCGAGCGCCTTGAAGTTCATGTCGCGCAGCTTGGGATCGGCCTTAAACTTATCGCCGAGCTTGGTTTCCAGCGCCTTTTTGATGCTGTCCATCGGCAACACATCCGTGGCGGCGATGATCGCGCCAAGGATAATAACGTTGAAAACCCGCGGATGCAGTTCGTTTTTGGCCAGGTCGTTGGCGGGGCAGGCGATGACCTTCTTGACGTTGGTCGGGAGATCGGCCGGATCGACGCCGGGCCCGGGCTTGGTAAACGAACAGGTCTTGGGCTCGCCGGCGATCAGGTCCTGCTGCATGTCGGCGTTGGCCGCGTCCGCCGTCGGGCAGGGCGGGGTCACGTCAAAATACTGCATACCCACGATATTGTCATTCACCTCGGCCTCCTGGACGAGGGAATTATCGTAAATATACACCGTATCCTTGCCGGCGTGCATCTTGGTCCGCTTCACGGCGCGCGGGCTCAGCGGGATGAGGATATCAGCCTCGACGAACTTGGGGGCGCCGATCGCGCCGTCGGAAATCTGCACGAAAGCGATCGAAACGCCGCCCCGCTGCTCCACGCCGAAGTTGGGGATATACAGGGCGTTTTTGCCTTCCTCGTTGGCCGCCTCGGCCAAAATCTCGGCAATCGACTGAACGCCTTGCCCGCCTTCACCGGCCAGGGCTATTTTCACGACTTTTGCCATCTTATTTGCCCTCCTTCGCCTGCGGGGTCCTGAGTTCTCCGACCTTGAAATACTGAGCCATGTCTTTTTCCACGAACTCCCACGTCTGCTTGGCGTTAGTGCGCCAGTTCGTCGGGCAGGAAGACAGGCACTCCACGAACGAAATGCCGTTGCCGGCGATCTGGTTCTCCAGCGCCTTCTTGATGAAGCCTTTCAGCTGACGGACGTTGGCGATCGTGCCGCGGGCCACGTACGCGCCCTCGGGAGCCACGGCGGCCACCATTTCCGGGCCCTTGGTCGGGTAGCCGGTCTGCTCCACGTCGCGGCCGTAGGGCGAAGTCTCGGTCTTCATACCGGGCAGGGTGGTCGGCGCCATCTGGCCGCCCGTCATGCCGTAGTTACAGTTGTTGCACAGGATGATGGTGATCTTCTCGCCCCGCACCGCGGCGTTGAAAAGATGCTGGGAGCCGATGGCGTAGCCGCCGCCGTCGCCCATGTAAGCGATCCCGACAATATCGGTGTTGGCGCGCTTCATGCCGGTGATAACCGGCGTCGTGCGGCCGTGGTGGGTCTGTACGCTGTCGCAGGCGAAGAAATCCCACGACAAGAGCGAACAGCCGATATCGCAGCCAAACACGATCTTATCCTTGATATCCAGCTCGTCGATAACCTCGCCCAGCGCCTTGAGAATGATCCCGTGGCCGCAGCCGGGACAGAATTTATGCGGCTTGGTCTCTTCATTCCAGCACTCGGGCATAGCCGGCTGAAGAACATTGTTCTCTTTCAACTCTTGCATGCTATCTTCCCCCTGCCATTACAGTTTGTTGTATTCTTCCACGAGTTCTTCGGTGGTGATGCCGATCCCCGGACGGAGCATCGGGACGATCTCGGCCTTGCCGCCGCAAACGGCGACCTGCACCATTTTCAAAAGCTGGCCGTAGGCGGACTCGGCCACAACCACCTTCTTGGCGTTCTTGACCGCGTCGGCGAGCTGCTTCTCCGGGAAGGGGCGAACGGTAATGGGGCGGAAGAGACCGACCTTTTTGCCCTGGGCCCTGAGCTCGTCGATGGCGCCCATGGCGGCGCGGGAAACAACGCCGTGGCAGACGAACACCACGTCGGCGTCCTGGCAATCCTTCTCAAACCACTCGACAACCTTGGGAGCCATGGCGTCCCAGTCGCGCTGGTTGGCCATTACGACCTCGTAAAGTTCCTCCTCGGTGTTGTAGGTGTTGCGCAGATGCCTGAACTGTTTGCCGGGCTTGAACTCGCCGACCATCGGCTCGGTCGGGACAAGCTTGACGCCCTTGGACTCGGCGTCGTAAATCGTCAGCGGCTCGCGCATCTTGGCCTGATAACCGTCGCCGAGCACGAAAGTGGGGAAACGGTAAGTCCAGGCGGCATTGAAAGCCTTGAGCGTATAATCGAACAACTCCTGGTGAGTCGCCGTCGAATAAACGATGCGGTGGCCTTCGCCATTGCCGCCGAAACAGGTCAGCGTCAGCTCCTGCTGCGCATAGATAACGGTAGCCGTCGACGGGCCGCCCCGCTGCTGGATCACGTACACCGCCGGCAGGCGCATCATCTCGGCCATCACCGCGGACTCCTGCATCAGCACGTTGCCCGGGCCGGCGGTCGCGGTAAACGACTTGCGGCCGGTCATGACGCCGCCAAGCATCGTAAAGCCGGCGGAAATCTCGTCCTCAGTCTGGAGAAAACGCTTGCCGTATTTGGGCGCCAGCCTTGTCCAGTAATGCATGATCTCGTTCTGGGGCGTAATAGGATACCCGTACATGATGTCGACCTTCGCTGCCACGGCAGCCCAGGCAACAACCTCGTTGCCCGTCATAAACACTCTCTGTTCACCTTGCAGTGAAACTTCGGCCATAAAACAGCCACCTCCTGAAAATAATATGACCTCCGGAGCCGCAAACCTGCCTGTCCCGCCGCGTACCGGCCAAGCCTGCCTTGCGCCTCTCTCGGGCAGGCGCCGCGCCGCGGGCAGCCTCGCCCCCGGCCCGCCGACCCTGCGGTCTTGCAGGCGTAAGAGCGCAGTCCGTCGCGCGGCTGCGCTCAGAACTGCGACCTGTCTCGGGGTAAAAGCTCGGTTGTTTCAGCCGCTCCGTATACAAAGGCGGGAATCCCTAACCTTCATAACCATACGTTAGTTTTTACCAACAACGCTTCTTAAATACACCGCTTGCGGCGTCACACCCGCCGCGCGGGAAATTTCTCGCGGACAGGTGGTCTGACCAGTATTTTTACATACACGTATTCTAGCACCGCAAGAAAATTCCTCCTGTTATGGATAAAATCAGCAAAGTTCAATTTTTCACTTCGCCGACACAACCCCCAGAGCGATCGACAGCATCTTCGATTCGGCGCTGTCGGCCCGTGAAGTTACGACCACCGGTTTGGCCGCCCCCATAAGCAGCCCGGCGATACGGGCGCGGGCAAAATAAACCATCGACTTGCCGAGCATGTTGCCGGCTTCGATATCGGGCACCACCAGGACATCGGCTCTGCCGGCCACCGGGCTCACGATCCCCTTGTGGCGGGCCGCCTCCTCGCTGATCGCGTTGTCGAGCGCCAGCGGGCCGTCGACGATCGCTCCCTTGATCTGGCCCCGTTCGGCCATCTTCGCCAGCGCAGCCGCCTCCAGCGTCGCCGGCATGCCGTCCTCCACCGTCTCCACCGCCGCCAGCACGGCCACCCTCACCGGGTCAACCCCCAGAGAACCCGCCAAAGCGACGGCGTTGCCGATGATGACCGCCTTGTCGGCCAACGAAGGGCTGACATTCATCGCCGCGTCGGTCAAGAACAGCAGCCGGTCCCAGCCGGCCAGCTCAAGGACGAACACATGGCTGAGAAGCGAACCGGTGCGCAAACCCGCCTCCTTGTCCAGCAGCGCGCGCAGAAAGTCGCCTGTGCCGATCAGCCCCTTCATCAGCATATCCGCCTGGCCGCTGCCCACCATCGCCGCCGCCCGCCGCGCCGCCTGGCGGACGTCGGGCTCGTGGATCACCTCCACATCGGCGAGGTTAACCCCGACCGTGCCTGCCAGCGAACTCAGCCTGGCCTGGTCGCCGACCAGCACGAACTCGGCGATGCCCTGCTCCCGTGCGTCCCGCACCGCCGCCAGCACCGCGTCGTCATGCGCCGCCGCCACCGCCACCCGGCGGGGCGGCAGGCTGCGGGCCGCAGCCAACAACTCGTCGAACTTCCTGATCATCTCTCACCCTCCCCGAAATAACGCATGCTCGTCTTCTTCCATTCCTTGGTCGAAAACAGCATGACGAACTCCCCCAAACCGAGCTCGGCCGCCAGCTCGGCCGCCAGCCGGGAACATTCCGCGCGGGTGTGGCCGTGAAGCATGATATAGAAATTATAGGGCCAGCCGTCCCGCGGCACGCGGGCGTAGCAATGCGTCACCGCCGCGCTGGCGGTCATCTTCGCCGCCACCTCGTCGAGCCTGTCCGCGGGCACCTGCCAGGCGCACAGCGCGTTGGCGGCGTACCCGATCTCGCGGTGCCGCAGCACCGCCCCCATCCGCCGCATCTCGCCCCTTTCCCGGTAGCCCGCCAGCCTCGCCAGCAGCTCCGCCTCGCCGATACCCAGGCGCTCGGCCACCGCCTTGTACGGCTCAGGCACCAGCGGCAGATCGTCCTGCAACGCGGCGATTATCTTCCTGTCAAGATCGTCCAGCATCCTCACCTACTCCAGCGTAAAACGCACGTTAACCTTGAACTTCTTCGTCGCCGGCAAATTAAGCAACCGCTTTATGCCCGGCAGCCCGGCCACCTCGGCCAGCACCCGCTCCTGGGCAGCCATGTGCGGGCTGAGGAGCGCGAACCACAGATTGTACTTCCCCTCGCGCTCATAATTATGAGTCACGCCTGGATAAGCGTTCACCGCCGCGGCCACCGCCGGCAGCGCGTCCGGCTCGACCGCCAGCGCCACCAGCGTACTCACATACCCCAGGCGCCCCGAATCGAAAAACGGGCCGATGCGGCGGATAAATCCGTTGTCGCGCAAAAACCGCAGCCGGTCGATGACCGTCCCCTCGTCGGCGCCGAGGCGCTCGGCCAGCGCCGCGAATGGCCGGGAAACCAGCGGAATGTCGCTCTGGATGATATTCAGCAACCGCTTGTCAAAATCGTTAAGCATGACGACCCCCGAAATTAACAAGGGGCAGACTGGTCAGACTGCCCCGCATGTATTCATTCTAGCAAAATATGGCTAATTACGTCAAGCAGCTCGCTCCGCCCCGTCCCGTCCGCCGCCGAATAACCGATCACGGCCGCGTCCCCCGGCAGCGCCAGCTCGTCGCGGATGACCGCCACACTCTTCCTCGCCGCCTGGCGGGAGAGCTTATCCGTCTTCGTGGCCACCACCTGCACCGGCCGGCCGAGCTCGGCCAGCCGCCTAAACGCCTCCTTGTCGCTGTCCATCGGCGGGTGGCGGCTGTCGATCAGCTGGCATATCAGCTTCAGGCGCGGCGACGCGGCCAGATACTCATCGATGAACTTCGTCCACTGGCGGCGCACCGCCCGGCCGGTGCGGGCATAACCGTAGCCCGGCAGATCGACCAGCAGGAACTGACGCCGTTCCTCCTCGCTGTATTTCAGCGCCACCGAATAGAAATTGATCGTCTGCGTCTTGCCGGGAGTGGCGCTGGTGCGGGCCAGGCCGCCGTGGCGACAAAGCGAATTGATCAGCGACGACTTGCCCACGTTCGAGCGGCCGATGAAAGCCACCTCCGCGAAATCGCCCTCCGGGTACTGGTCGGCCCGGACGGCGGACGCCAGATAACGGGCGCCCACCACGTTCGGCGCCGGCGTCGCGGCGCTCATTGGTCGGCCAGTGCGGCCCCGAGCACCTCGTCCATATGCTCCACCAGAACGAACTCCAGGCTGCGTTTCACATTCACCGGTATCTCATCCATATCGCGCTTGTTTTCCTTAGGCATGACGATCTTCTTGATACCCACCCGGTGGGCCGCCAGCACCTTCTCCTTGATGCCGCCGACCGGCAAAACGCGGCCGCGCAGCGTGATCTCGCCCGTCATGGCGATATCGTTCCTCACCGGCCGGCCAGTCAGGGCCGAGGCGATCGCTGTCGCCATCGTGATACCGGCCGACGGGCCGTCCTTGGGGATAGCCCCCTCCGGCAGGTGGATATGGATATCCGTCTTCTCGTAGAAACCGGGTTCGATACCCAACTCCTCGGCGCGGCTGCGGATATAGCTGAAGCCCGCCTGAGCCGACTCCTGCATCACCCCGCCAAGCTGACCGGTCAAAGTCAGCTTGCCCTTGCCCTTCATCGTCGAAACCTCCACCGCCAGCACATCGCCGCCCACCTCGGTCCACGCCAGGCCGGTGGCCACCCCCACCTGGAGGTTGCGTTCCGCCTTGTTGTGGCGGTGCTTGGGCGCCCCCAGGAAAGTGTGCAGATTCTGGGCGGTGATCTTCACTGTCGTCCGCTTCTCCTGCACGATCTGGCGGGCCGCCTTGCGGCAGAGATTGGCGATATTGCGTTCGAGATTGCGCACCCCGGCCTCGCGGGTATAATCGCGGATGACCTTCTGGATGGTTCCCTCGGAAAAAACGATCTGCTTCTCGGTCAGGCCGTGGTCGCGCACCTGCTTGGGAATGAGATAGCGCAGGGCGATCTGGACCTTCTCCTCCTCCGTATAGCCGGCGATGGTGATCGTCTCCATCCGGTCGAGGAGCGGCTTGGGAATATTATGCATCACGTTGGCCGTCACCACCCACAGCACCCGCGAAAGGTCGAACGGCACCTCCACGTAATGGTCGCTGAAAGTGTTGTTCTGCTCCGGGTCGAGAACCTCCAGCAGCGCGGCCGACGGGTCGCCCCGGAAATCAGAACTCATCTTGTCGATCTCGTCAAGCAGGAAAACAGGATTCTTCGAGCCCGCGGTGCGCATCCCCTGGATGACCCGCCCCGGCAGCGCCCCCACATACGTGCGCCGGTGGCCGCGGACCTCGGCCTCGTCGCGCACCCCGCCCAGCGACACGCGCACAAACTTGCGCTCCATCGCCCGGGCGATCGAACGGGCCAGCGACGTCTTGCCCACGCCGGGCGGCCCTACCAGGCAAAGGATCGGGCCCTTCATCTTCTCGGTCAGCTTGCGGATCGACAAATACTCCAGAATCCGCTCCTTCACCTTCTCCAGACCGTAGTGATCCTCATCGAGAATCTTCTCGGCGATAGAGATATCCAGGCGGTCGGTCGTCTCCTTTGTCCACGGCAGCGCCAGCAGCCAGTCGAGATAAGTGCGGATAACGGCGCTCTCGGCCACCATCGGCGGCATCTTCTCCAGCCGCTCGATCTCCTTGGTAACCTTCTCGGCCACCTCCTTGGGCAGCTCCTGCTCCTTCATCCGCTGGCGGTACTCGTCCGCCTCCGCCATCCGGTCGTCCTTATCGCCCAGTTCCTTCTGGATGGCCTTAAGCTGCTCGCGCAGATAATACTCCTTCTGGGTCTTCTCCATCTGCTTACGGACGCGGACATTGATCTTCTTCTCCAGTTCGAGGATCTCCATCTCGCGGCCGAGGATATCGCACAGCCTCTCCAGGCGCTCCTTCACATCCACCGCGTCCAGCAGCACCTGCTTATCCTCAATCTTCAGCGCCAGGTGGCTGGCGATCAGATCGGTCAGCCGCCCCGGCTCCTCGACCATCACCACCGACACCAGCGTCTCCGGCGGAATCTTCTTGCTCAGCTTCACCCACTGCTCGAACTGGCTGACCGCCGTGCGCGTGAGCGCCTCCACCTCCGGCGTCTTGGGCTCCGCCCCGTCGTACTCGCGAATCTCGGCCATATAAAACGGATCAAGCTCTGCGTAACGCACGATCTCCGCCCGGTGGAGCCCTTCCACCAGCACGCGGATTGTGCCGCCCGGCAGCTTTAGGAGCTGCTTGATCTCCGCCACCGTGCCGATGCTGAAAATATCCTCCGGCAGCGGCTTATCGGTCTGCGCGTCGCGCTGGCTGGCCAGAATAATCTGCCGGTCGTGCACCATCGCCTCCTCCAGCGCGCCGATTGACTTCTCGCGGCCGACATCGAGATGAATGATCATATATGGAAAAACGAGAATGCCCCTGAGCGGCAGTAACGGCATCTTTCTGAGCTGTTTGGACAAATTGTTTCGCCCCCTTCGGATTCGCATGGCAGTGTTAGTTTCAACGCCGCTATTTATAAATATTCTCAGGCCCTGGGGAAAAATCCTCCAACGCGAAAACATGCATCGGAGACCCCCCTATCCAATCGTACCAAAAAAGAGCCGATGTTGCCATCGGCTCCCTGCCAAACTTACATCTTCAGCCCCGCAGCGGTGAGATAATCGTGCTTCGGCGTCAGCACCTCCAGCCGGCAGAGATCGCCCACCTTCACCAGCGCGTTCTTGAGCACCTCGTCGATCGTCTCCGCCGCCACCACCTCGACCCCGATCGTCTTATACAGCTCCTGCCAGTTCTCCTTCGGGATAATGACCCGCCGCGCCCCCGCCTGCTTGGCGGCGGCGATCTTCGCGCTCACCCCGCCCACCGGCTTGACCAGGCCACGGATCGAAATCTCGCCCGTCATCGCCACCGTGTTGTCGATAGGGATATTGTTCACCGCCGAATAGATGGCCGTAGCCGCCGTCACCCCGGCCGAAGGGCCGTCCACCGGACCGCCGCCGGGGAAATTGACGTGGATGTCGTACTTGTGGTAGTCGATCCCGAACCGGCTCCACAACACGGTAAGTACATTATCCAGCGACCCCTTGGCCATACTCTTGCGGCGCATCGTCCGGCCGGGCACGCCGATCTCCTCCTCGTCCACCACCCCCGTCACCGTCAACTTGCCGTTCCCGAGCGGGTTCGGCACCACCGACACCTCGATCTCCATCAGCGTGCCGACGTTCGCGCCGTATACCGCCAGGCCGTTGGCGAACCCCACCTGGGGCTTGGGGCCGATCTTCCGATCCGGCTGGGGGCTGTACTGGCCGAAATTCACCACCCACTCCACATCGGCGGCGGCAATGTTCCGCTTGCCGTCGTTCAAGGCCACGCCGGCCACGATCTGCACGATGTTGACCGCCTCGCGGCCGTTGTTGGCATACCGTTTGATGACCTCCACCGCTTCGTCCTCGATCGTCAGATCCACCTTCCGGACGGCGTTGCGGGCGATCAGGGAGACCTCGTCCGCCAGCAGCGGTCGGAAGAAAATCTCCACACACCGCGACCGGATGGCGGGCGGAATATCCTGAGGCATGCGGGTAGTCGCGCCGATGAGGCGGAAGTCGGCCGGCAGGCCGTTCTGGAAGATATCGTGGATATGGGACGGAATATTGGTATCCTCGGTGCTGTAATAAGAACTCTCCAGAAAAACCTTGCGATCTTCCAGCACCTTCAGCAGCTTGTTCATCTGAATGTGGTGCAACTCGCCGATCTCATCGATGAACAGCAGACCGCCGTGAGCCTTGGTAACCGCCCCGGGCTTGGGCTGGGGAATGCCGGCGATGCCGAGCGGCCCCGCCCCCTGATAAATGGGATCGTGCACCGTGCCGATCAGCGGATCGGCGATACCACGCTCGTCGAAGCGGGCTGTCGTCGCGTCCATCTCGATGAACTTGGCGGCTGCGCCGAACGGCGACAGCGAATTTCGTTTGGCCTCCTCCAGCACCAGCCTGGCCGCCGCCGTCTTGCCCACGCCAGGCGGACCGTACATGATCACATGCTGGGGATTTGGCCCGCATAAAGCCGCGCGGAGCGCCTTCAGCCCCTCCGCCTGGCCGACGATCTCGCCGAAGCTGGCCGGCCTGGTCTTCTCCGCCAGCGGCTCGGTCAGCGAAATCTCCCTGAGACGCTGCAGCTTCTCCATCTCCTTCTTAGATTCCCGCTCCACGGCTACCCTGTTACCCTGCTGGGAGCGGAGGAGATTCCAGAAGTACATGCCAATCACGACGGCGAAGAAAAACTGGATCACGGTGATAATATTGACGGCGTAGTCCACACTCCGAACCTCCTTCCCGTCTGTTTCCCGGCCGTTGATAAGCCCCCATCTGCGGCGTTGCACCTGCGGGCGCTTGCTAGCGTACGGCCGAGTACGCGTCGCGGCGCGTCCTCTGTGCGCCTTGCATCTGGAGGCTTCTGAACGGCCTTTTGCTTTGTATGTTTTCGTACTCTTAGTATAGGCAGCGGCCGTGTTTTTATCCCGGCAAAAGCGACTATGGCCGGCGGGTAAAAAAACAAAAAACCGGGGGATTTCTCCCCCGGCAGCCTTTGCGGTTAAGCCGATTCCTCTTTCTTCTTCGCCTTGCGGTCTATCGTCACCAGGATGGGCTCCTCCTTGCTGAGCACCACCTCGCGGGTCACGATGCACTTGGCCACATCGCCGCGCGACGGCACCTCGTACATCACGTTGCGCATGATGCCCTCGATGATCGACCGCAGGCCGCGCGCCCCCGTCTTGCGTTTGAGCGCCTCCTGGGCGATCGAGCGCAGCGCCTCCTCCTTGAACTCAAGCTGCACGTTGTCGAGGTCTAGGAACTTCTGGTACTGCTTCACCAGCGCGTTCTTCGGCTCGACCAGGATGCGCACCAGCGCCTCCTCGTCCAGCGCGTCCAGGGTCACGATCACCGGCAGGCGGCCGACGAACTCGGGAATAAGCCCGAACTTCAGCAGATCCTCGGGCAGAATCTGCCGCAGAATCTCGCCCACCTTCTTCTCCTCGCGCGTCTTGATATCGGCCCCGAAGCCCAGCTGCTTCTTGCCGGTACGCGAGCTGATAATCTTATCAACCCCGTCGAACGCCCCGCCGCAAATAAACAGGATATTCGTCGTGTCGATCTGGATGAACTCCTGGTGGGGATGCTTGCGCCCGCCCTGCGGCGGCACGCTCGCCACCGTGCCCTCGAGAATCTTCAGCAGCGCCTGCTGCACGCCCTCGCCCGACACATCGCGGGTGATCGACGGATTCTCCGACTTGCGGGCGATCTTGTCGATCTCGTCGATATAGACGATCCCCTTCTCCGCCTTCTCCACATCGTAATCGGCGGCCTGAATGAGCTTTAAGAGGATATTTTCCACATCCTCGCCCACGTAGCCGGCCTCGGTCAGCGAAGTGGCATCGGCGATCGCGAACGGCACATTCAAAATCTTGGCCAGCGTCTGAGCAAGCAGCGTCTTGCCGCTGCCCGTCGGGCCGAGCATCACGATGTTCGACTTCTGCAGCTCGACATCTTCCAGCTTCGTGCCTAGATTGATCCGCTTGTAGTGGTTGTAAACAGCCACCGCCAGCGTCTTCTTGGCCTCATCCTGGCCGATGACGTACTGGTCGAGAATTTCCTTGATATCCTTGGGTTTAGGGATATCGCGAAGCTCAAGTTCGACATCCTCGCTCAGTTCTTCCTCAATGATCTCGTTGCACAGCTCGATACACTCGTCGCAAATATACACCCCTGGCCCGGCGACGAGCTTCTTGACCTGCTCCTGCAGCTTGCCGCAGAACGAGCACTTTAATTGACCCCTGTCATCTCCGAACTTAAGCATCTCTTCACCTCATTACTTGGGAGTTTCCTTGCGGCGCTGGATCATGACGGCATCGACGATGCCGTACTCCTTGGCCTCCTCGCTCGACATGAAGAAATCCCTTTCCATATCGCGCTGGATCTTCTCCATCGGCTGCCCGGTATGGCGAACGAGAATCTCGTTGCCGATTTCCCGCAGCCGGAGGATCTCCTTGGCGTGAATCTCGATATCGGTGGCCTGCCCCTGGGCGCCGCCGTGGGGCTGGTGAATCATCACCCGGGAATAAGGGAGCGCATAGCGCTTGCCCTTGGCGCCGGCCGACAGCAGCAGGGCCGCCGCGCTCGCCGCCATCCCGATGCAGATCGTCGACACATCCGGCTTGACATGCTGCATCGTGTCATAAATCGCCAGGCCGGAAGTCACCACGCCGCCGGGGCTGTTAATGTAAAGATGGATATCCTTGTCAGGATCTTCCGACTCCAGGAACAGCAATTGAGCGATAATCACATTCGCAACCGCGTCGTCGATCGGCCCGCCGAGAAAAACGATCCGGTCCTTGAGAAGACGGGAGTAAATATCGTAGGCGCGCTCGCCGCGGTTGTTCTGCTCGACTACTATCGGAACGAAGTTCATTAATTATACACCTCGGTACTGATATTTTCAACCTGCAAAATTTATCGTCAGATACCTTCAGTATCTATAATATTATCTTGGCGGAACGTTTGCTATACCGCCTCCGCGGCTTCGGTCGCCTCCGCGGCGTCGATGATCACCTGGGCGGCCTTCTTCCGGATCACCGTTCTGGTCAGAGCCTCAAGACGGCCCTCACTGAGAATAATCCTCCGCACTTCCTCCACCGGCGCCCGGTAACTGGCCGCCATCCCTGCGATCTCCTTCTCCAGGTCCTCGGAGTTGGCCTCGATATTCTCGGCCTTGGCGATCGCCTCCAGCATCAGGTCGGTCTTGACGCTTTCCACCGCCGACTCGCGGTAATTGGCGCGCAGCATGGCGAAATCCGTCTTCGTAGCCTCCATATACTTCGCCAGGCTCATGCCGCGGTTCTGCAGATTGACATCCATCTCCCGCAACATGCTGTCGATCTCGTTCTGGACTACCTCCTCAGGCAGATCAACGGTGCAATTGTCGACCGCCGCCTTGATGGCGTTGGTGCGGAACTCGCGGTCGGCCTTGTTCTCAGCCGTCTTTTTTAAATTATTCTCTATATCGGCCTTTAATTCCTCCACGCTGTCAAAGTCGCTGACCTCTTTGACGAACTCGGCGTCCACCTCGGGAACCTCACGGCGCTTGACATCAATTACCTTAACCTTGAACTCGGCCGCCTTACCGGCCAATTCGGGAGCCATATACTCCTCCGGGAACTGCACCTTCACCTCGCGCTCATCGCCCGCCTTGGCGCCCATGAGCTGATCCTCGAATCCGGGGATGAAGCTGCCGGAGCCGATCTCCAGCGGGTAGCCCTTGCCTTCGCCCCCTTTAAACGGCACTCCGTCGATGAACCCCTCGAAATCGATAATCGCGAAATCGCCCTTATCCAGGGCGGCTCCCTCGGCAACCACCATCTTCGCATGGCGGTTACGGAGACTCTCGATCTGTTTGTCTACTTCTTCCTCGCTCACCGTAGCCGCAGGCTTGGCGACCTTGAGACCCTTGTACTCGCCTAGCTCGATAACCGGCTTAACGACAAACCTCACCTTGAACACCAGCGGCTTATCTTCCTCGAACGTGACCACCTCGATCTCCGGGCGGGTCACCGGCTCGACATCCTGCTCCTCAAGAGCCTGCATATAGGCGGGCGATGCCAGCAGCTCGAACGCCTCGTCCAACAGAGCCTGCTTGCCCAGGCGCATCTCCATGATCTTGCGGGGCACCTTTCCCTTGCGGAACCCGGGGATATTCACCTTAGCGGCCAATTTATGATAAGCCTTATCAACCGCCTTCGCCACCTCGGGCTGCGGCACCTCAATCTCCAGGAGCATTTTATGGGCGTCGATCTTTTCTGCCGTAAACTTCATAGATTCGTATTGCCTCCTTATTTAATTATGATTCAGGCTTAGTATTACCAGCGGGGCGAAAATTCCCGCCAAATATGCCATGAATTATATGATAACATAATAATTACCTAAAAATCAAGTAATTCGGCCATTGATAAGCCCCGGCTACGTTGCACCCGTAATGGCCAGGCCGCGGTCCGGCCCACCTTGCAATGGGCACTTCTGAACGGCCTAAACCTGATACCCAACTTTCATGCGCCTGTAAATCATATAGCCGAAAACCCCCGGATGTAAAATCCGGGGGTTTTCCTCGTGGAGCGGAAAACGAGATTCGAACTCGCGACCCTCGCCTTGGCAAGGCGATGCTCTACCACTGAGCTACTTCCGCATGTCTTGGGAACAAGGGTTATTATAGCGGATTTTTCCCCGCCTGTCAACATAACCGCCGCGAGAAAATTCTCCCTAAAACAGCAATACCCCAGGTTGCCCAGGAAGCCCGGCGCACCGGAAAACACTCCGCACCGGCAACCTGGCCGCAAATGCACACCGAGAAAACCGGTAGCATATTATGTACCAAACGCGCAAAGGGGGAATTCTGTTGTACTACCGGCTACAGGAATACTGCCGGCTGGTCGCTGGCGCCCGCCGCGGCGCAATCTACAACCTGCAAACAGGCAAAGTCCTGTCCATCAACCAGGGCGCCCTCCAGCTCCTCCTCGCCTGCCAGCAAAGCCCCCTGGAGGATGTCCTGGACATACGCGCCCCCGAAGACAAAACCTTCGTCGACTTCCTCCACCGCCTGACCGAAATGGGTCTGGGCTCCTTCTACCTCGACAAGCCGGCCGCCGGCCGCGCCCCAGCCCCGGCCGCGGAACCCTCCAAACTCAACTTCCTGTGGCTTGAGCTCACCTCATCGTGCAACAACAAATGCCTCCACTGCTACGCCACCAGCGGACCCTGCGCCGACAGCGACGCCGTGCCCCACGACAGGTGGCTTTCCCTCATCTCCGAAGCTCGCGCCGCCGGCGCCGGCGCCATCCAGCTCATCGGCGGCGAGCCCCTCCTCTACCCCCGCTGGCGGGAACTGGTCGAAAAAGCCCGCGCCGAAAACTTCGAATTCATCGAAATCTTCACCAACGCCACCCTCATCGACGACGACTGCGTAGCTTTCTGCAAGCGGCACGGCGTCAACATCGCCACAACCATCTACGCCGACAACGCCGCCGTCCACGACCGCGTCACCCTCAACCCCGGCAGCTTCGCGAAAACCATGGCCGCCGTCGACAAAATCCTCGCCGCCAAAATACCCCTGCGCATCGCCTCCATAATCATGAAAGCCAACGAGCACGAAGTCAAAAACATCATGGACCTGTGCGCCAGACTCGGTGTCGAGGTCACCCCTCCCGACGTCGTCCGTCCCACCGGCCGCGGCGACGACAAGGACCTTCTCCCGGCAGCCTATGTCAAACCGCCCATCCGGCCGCCCTTCTACACCGATCCCGAAACCTTCGACAAAGCGCAGCGCTGCCACACCTGCCTCGACGGAAAAATCGCCGTCACCGCCGGCGGCGACGTCATCCCCTGCATCTTCGCCCGCAGCGAGATATGCGGCAACATACTCGCCTCGTCCCTCGCCGACGTACTTAACGGGCAGCGCCTTCAGCAGTGCTGGCGCACCACCAAGGACCAGGTCGAAAAATGCAAAGACTGCGAATACCGTTACGCCTGCACCGACTGCCGGCCGCTGGCCCAGGGTTCGGACTCCGCCAAGCGCTGGCTGGCCTGCTCGGTGGACTGTCCGTACAACCCCTATACTGGAAAATGGGAGGAATGAACCTACATGACCGAAGAAAAACTCAATCGTCCCAAATGGGAAAGTCCGGAGATGACCGAGTGGGATGACGACTGGAACGAAGAAGACGACCGGCAGCAAATTATCGGCTGTCCGCCCACCGGCACCCCCTGCTATCCCAACTGCCGGCCGCGCTGCAACCCAGTCTGCGCGCCCCCCGGCCCGCCGACCTGCAACCCGCGCCCCTGCAACCCGCGTCCTTGCTATCCACGGCCCTGCAATCCGCGCTTCTGCTATCCCCGTTCCTGCTATCCCCGTTCCTGCTACCCCCGCCAGTGCTACCCCCGCCAGTGCTATCCTCGCCAATGCTATCCGTCCTGCAACCCGCGCTTCTGCTACCCCGGCAGCGGCGGCTACACCGGCGGCAACCAAGGGAGCTGCTCCCCGATCTGTTCGCCCCCCTGCGGGCCGATGTGCTTCCCCCCCGGCTAAACCCATAACCCCCCTTATAAAAGAAAGGCGCACATTCACCTGTATGTGCGCCTTTCCTCTTCCCGGCGGCGGCAAAAGCTTTACCCCATTTACAAAATATGCTATCTTAAAAACAGGCAAAGCCGGAAGGAGCTGATCTTCTCCGATTCATAGCGACAACCCATGAACTCGGAACAGATATTTAAAACAACTTTCACAGCCCGATAAACCTGTTGCGGCCGTTACACCCCGACGGTTTATTTGTGGCGAGTTGTTTTAAGTATTCTGGGTCCTGCCCGCCGGCGCCTCAGAATTCTGAGGCGCTTTTTTCATGCGGGAAAATCGCCGGCTTTGCCAAAATAATCAAAGGAGAGTCCAAAAATGAAAATCATCGAAAACAATAAAATCGCCCTCAAAACCCTGGAGAAATGCCTCGCCAGGCCGGAAATCTTCACCAAAGGAACGGCCAAGTTCTGGGACGACGACCACATATCCGGGCAAATGCTGCGGCTTCACCTTAACCCCGACATCGAAGCCGCCAGCAAAACCGCCGCCACGATCACCGCCGAAACCGCCTTCATAATCGACACCACCGCGATGAACGGCGGCAAAACGGTGCTCGACCTCGGCTGCGGTCCCGGCCTTTATGTCAAAGAATTCGCCAGGACAGGCGCGAAGGTTACGGGCATCGACCTTTCCGCGCGGTCGGTCCGCCACGCCGCCGAAACCGTCGGACCGGAATATCCCGATACGACCTTCGTAAACATGAATTATCTCGACCTTGCATACCGGGAAACCTTCGACATCGCCACCCTCATCTTCTATGACTTCGGCGCCCTCGACCCCGGCGAGCAGCGCAGACTGCTCGCCCGCGTCCACGCCGCCCTCAAAGATAACGGCGTGTTCGTCTTCGACGTGATGTCCCGCAACTGGAAAAACCCCCTGGGTAGCGGCGTCGCAATCCACCAAAGCGGCTTCTGGCGCCCCGACCCGTACATCGAAATCCTCACCGCCTTTTCCTACGACGACCCGCGGACCGAGGCGCGGCAGTACGCCATCATCGGCGAACGCGGCGACACCGAAGTCATCCGCATCTACATCCGGCTGTTCGGGCTGGAAGAAATAATCCGCCTGCTCGCCGACCACAACTTTACGGTCGAGAAAATTTTTAAAAACCTCAAAGGCGACCCCCTGGACGAACGCGCGGAAACGTACGCGATCTTCGCGCGCAAAGCCTAACCCTCGGCCGCTTTGCCGTAACCTTCACCCATGGTAAAAAAAGCAACCCCGACCGATCTCCGGACGGGGTTGCTCTTACTATTTTACACGACGTAAATTCTGGGGCTTGCGCTTCGCGAACGCCAGTATCCCCCCCAGCGCGATCGACAGAAACGCCGCCATCAGCACCCGGTACTCGGGCGGCAGCAGGAAAGTGACGGTATGCGCGGGGATCCAGAACAGCGGCAGCGTCCTGAGGACCACGAAACTCACGAACCCGTGCCAGTCAATGCGCCCGACCACCGTCTTGAGGTCGATCCGCGCCAGATTGGCCAGCTTGCCGTCCGCCAGATCGATATACGTGTCGGTGACGCGGTGGAAGGCCATGAAAGTCGGCGCGAACGTCAGATTCATCACCGCGCTGATCAGGAAAGCGGTCACGACCGCCGCCGTCGAAGCGTAGCCGCCCGGCAGCATTCCCTTGGCGATCGTAGCGATAACCCCGGCGCTGAACACCTGGAACATCAGCGTGATCGCCATCCCCA
Organism: Selenomonadales bacterium 4137-cl; assembly: GCA_032334055.1. Classification (NCBI taxonomy): domain Bacteria; kingdom Bacillati; phylum Bacillota; class Negativicutes; family Acetonemataceae; genus Anaeroselena; species Anaeroselena agilis. The sequence goes on from JAUOZS010000001.1 coordinate 2,632,789, forward strand.
GCACGCCCCACACGAACGCCTTGAGCGCCAGCCCGACCGGCCGCCGCCACTGTCCGCCCGCGATCCTCGCCGCCAGCAGCTCGCCCATCGTGGCGAGCACGGCGAACTTCGCGAATCCCATCGCGTAAGGGTAGGCGATGCTAAGGGCGACGAACGACTGACGGGTGCCGGGCAGCGCCAGAAACAGGACAATCGCGCCCAGGCCCGCCAGCCACAGGAGATCACCAGACCTCATTGACCGAGGCCCTTCCTCACCGCCGCCAGATTAAGCTCGTACAGCTCGGGCTTCTTCTTGCCGACCACGGCGCTCACAGCCTTCTCGACGCTGGCCATATCCACCATCGTCAGCTTGGGCAGCAGCGCCCCCAGGCACACCATATTGGCCAGGCTGACGTTTCCCAGCTCGTTGGCCATATCCCCGGCCGGCACGGCGATAACCTCGATATCGTCGCGCTTCTCGGCCGTGGAAATGATCGAGCTGTTCGCCACCAGCACCCCGCCCGGCTTGACCCGCGGCAGAAACTTGTCGTACGACGGCTGATTCAGCACGATCGCGAAATCGGCGTATTCAATGACCGGGGAATGGATTTCCTCGTCGGCGACCAGCACCGAGCAGTTGGCTGTGCCGCCCCGCATCTCCGGGCCGTAGGAAGGGATCCAGCACACCTCGCGCCCGTCGAGCATGCCGGCGTAGGTGAGGATCTTGCCGACGAACATCACGCCCTGGCCGCCGAAGCCGGCCAGCAGAATCTTATCCATCACAGCGCCTTCACCTCCTCGGCCACCTTAAGCTCGCCCATCTCGTAGACAGGCATCATATTCTCCCGCAGCCACTTCAGGCTGTCGGCCGGCGACAGGCCCCAGTTGGTCGGACAGGTCGACAGGATGCTGACCAGCGCGTATCCAAGCCCCGCCTGCTGCACCTGAAAAGCCTTCTTCAGGCACTTCTTGGTCTCCATGATATTCTTCGGCGTATCGACCGAGCAGGCGGCGACATACACCGCGCCGTTCAAAGTCGCCACCGTCTTCGGCATATCGATCGGCGCTCCCACCAGGGAGCAGTCGCGGCCATAGGGGCTGGTCGTCGTGATCTGGCCGCCGATCGTCGTCGGCGCCATCTGGCCGCCGGTCATGCCGAACACCGCATTGTTAACCATGATCGAAGTTATCTTCTCGCCGCGGGCCGCCACATGAATGGCGTGGGCGGTGCCGATCGCGGCGATGTCGCCGTCGCCCTGGTAAGTGAAAACCAGCTTGTCGGGCAGGGCCCGCTTGATGCCCGTGGCCACCGCCTGGGCGCGACCGTGGGCGGCGCCCACGAAATCGCAGGCGAAGAAATCGAGGGAAAAACCGGCGCAGCCCACCGGCGCCACGCCGATGGTATCGCCGATGATATCGAGCTCCTCCAGCACCTCGCCAATCAGGCGGTGGATAACGCCGTGGGTACAGCCGGGGCAGTAATGGAAAGGCAGCTCGGTAAGGCCCTTGGGTCGGCCGAATACTCTTTGCACGCTGTTACACCTCCACCGCCAGGTCGAACACCTGGCCAAGCTTGCGCAGAATTTCATTCTCGCTGGGCAGCATGCCGCCCAGACGGTTATGGAGATACACCGGCGCGCGGCACTCCACCGCCAGCTTCACGTCTTCCACCATCTGGCCGAAATTGAGCTCGACGGTCAGGATGCCCTTCACGCCGTCCAGATTGGCGAACGCCTCCTCCGGGAACGGCCAGAGGGTTATCGGCCGGATCAGTCCCACCTTGAGACCCTGCTTGCGGGCCTTCAGCACCGCGCTCTTGGCGATGCGCCCGCAGGTGCCGTAGCCGACGATCAGATACTCGGCGTCCTCGGCCTGGAACGCCTCCCAGCGTTGCAGGCTATCCTTCATCTCGGCGTACTTGGCCTCCAAATGGAGATTGTTGGCCTCGCCGATCTCATTCGTGAGCGCGTAGTTGGCCACCTTGCGCTTGGCCCGGCCCTTGCAGCCGCCCACCGCCCAGTCCTTGGCCGGCAGCTCGGCCTTGGGCCGCTTCTTGAGCTCCACGGGTTCCATCATCTGGCCGAGAAATCCGTCGCTCAGGATGACCACCGGCGTGCGGTACTTATCGGCGAGATCGAAAGCCTCCATCGTGAAATCATAAAGCTCCTGGCCCTTCGACGGCGCCAGCACGATCTGGCGATAGCCGCCATGGCCGCCGCCCTTGGTGCACTGGAAATAATCCGCCTGGGTCGGTCCCAGCCCGCCGAGGCCGGGGCCGGTGCGGGTCACATTCACCACCACCACCGGCAGCTCGGTCGCCGCCAGGTACGACATCCCCTCCTGCTTGAGGCTGAACCCCGGACTGGACGAGGCTGTCATAACCCTGGCGCCGGTCGACGCGGCGCCGTAACACATATTGATCGAAGCCACCTCATCCTCCCCCTGCAGGAGGGTACCGCCCGCCTTGGGAAGATGCTTAGACAAATATTCGACAATCTCGGTCGAAGGGGTTATCGGGTAGCCGAAAAACAGCTTGCAGCCGGCGCGGATAGCCGCTTCGCCAATAGCCTCGTTCCCCTTCATAAGCTCCTTGGACACGCGCTTCATCTCCTTTCCCGCTGCTCGCTAATCCTTGTAAATCTCCAGGGCCAGATCGGGGCACACCGTGCCGCACAGCCCGCAGCCGATACATTTGTCCGGGTCGACCGGCACCACCACGTAATAGCCCTTCGAATTGGGCTTGTCGCCGATGGCCAGCACCTTGCGGGGGCACACCCCGATACACAGGCCGCAGCTCTTGCAGTACTCGCCCAGCACAACGACTTTCGCCATTTGCTCACCGCCTTTCCGCCCCGCCCGCCGCCAGGCAGGCCAGAGCGATCGAATATAATTTGCCTTCCGGCGTCTCGGAACGGGAAGTCAGCACCACCGGATTCCTGGCGCCGAGCACGATCCCGGCCATCTTGGCCTTGGCGTAATAGAGAAGCGACTTGCCCATCGCGTTCCCTGTCTCGATATTCGGCATCAGGAAAAGATCCACCTGCCCGGAAATCCGGCTGGTCAGCCCCTTATGCCTGGCCGCCTCCGGGCTGAGCGCCACATCCAGGGCGATCGGCCCCTCCACGATCCCCGGCGGCAGCTCGCCGGCCGCCGCCATATCGGCGAGCGCCTTGGCGTCCATCGTCGCCGGCATCTTCGGATTGACCTGCTCGTTGGCCGTCAGCACGGCCACATTCGGCCGCTCGATCCCCAAGGCGCGCAGCACCAGCATGGCGTTCACCAGAATATCCTTCTTCTCCGCCAGGGTCGGGGCGATATTCATCCCCCCGTCGGTCTGAAAAACCAGCTTCGGCTCCCCCGGCACCTCGAACGCCGCCAGATGGCTAAGCAGCCTCCCTGTGCGCAGGCCCACCTCCGGGTGGAGCACCGCCTTGAGAAAATCGCTGGTGTTTATCAGGCCCTTCATCACCACCTGGGCCTCACCCTTGCTCACCAGCGACACCGCCGTCAGCGCCGCCTTGGTCATATCCTTCTCGTCCACCACCGGCGTATCGGCCGGCAGGCCGACCTCCGCCATCAGCGGCCGGATAACCGCCGCGTCGCCCACCAGCAGGGGACTGGCCAGACCGTTGTCCTGAGCCAGCTTGACAGCCTGCAGCACATCCTTGTCCTGGGCCGCGGCCACGCTGATCGTCATCTGCCCCGGGCGTTTGGCCCAGGCCAGGACCTCCTGAAAATTACGCAGCACTAAAACTTACCTCCCAGCTAAAGCACTCCTGGAATGTGCCGGCCAGTCTAAAAAGCTCCAGATGCAAGGCGCACCGCAAGATGCGCCGCGACGCGTACTCGGAACGTACGCTAGCAAGCATCTGAGGAGCAACGCAGCAGATGAACTTTTTAGACGGCCGCTTAGTATCTGTTATCTAATTATAAATCTTGGCCTTTTCCTCGCCGCGTAAAACGCGCAACGCCCCCAGCATCAGCGACTCCATCTCCTCCTCGCCGGGGAAGACGACCACCGGGGCGATATGCCTGACGCGGGCGGCCACATCGTCCGTGATCCGCCGCGAATGCGCGATGCCGCCGGTCAGCACGACATAATCCACCTCGCCGGCCATCACCGTCGCCAGCGCGCCGATCTCCTTCGCCACCTGATAGGCCATCGCGTCCAGCACCAGGCCGGCCTGGGCATTGCCCTCGGCGGCCATCTTCTCCGCCTCGCGGACATCCCGCGTACCCAGATACGCGTACATGCCGCCAGAGCCCATCATCCTGGCCGCCAGTTCCCGGGCGGTAACCTTGCCCGAGAAGCACAGCTTCATCAGCGGCGACGCCGGCAGCCCGCCGCTGCGGTCGGGGGAAAACGCCCCCTCGTCCTTGCCGTTGCTGACATCGATCATCCGGCCCTTGCGGTGGGCGGCGACGGAAATCCCCGAGCCGAGATGAGCCACCACCATGTTCAGCTCCTCGTAGCGCCGGCCCTTCTCGGCGGCCACCTTGCGGGCCACCGCCTTGTGGTTGAGGGCGTGGACGAGGCTTAAGCGCGGCAGTTCCGGCAACCCGGAAATGCGGGCCACCTCCTCCATCTCGTCCACCGAAACCGGATCGACGATAAACGCCGGTACGCCCGTTTTCTTCGCTATGTCCAGAGCCAGCGCCGCGCCGAGGTTGGAGGCGTGCTCGCCGGCCGGGCGGTGCTCCAGATCGTCGACCATCTGGGCGTTGACCCCGTACGTACCGCTGGTCAAAGGCTTCATCAGCCCGCCGCGGCCGACAGCCGCGCTCAGGCTCTCCGGCGCGATGCCCGCCTCCGCCAGCGTCTTGAGGATCAGATTCAGGCGATACTCCTTCTGGTCGAAAACGCGGCCGAACCCCTTCAATTCCTCGCCGTGATGCTCGATCGTCTTCTTGAACAGCGGCTTTTCACCGTCGAACACGGCCACCTTGGTCGAAGTGTTCCCGGGGTTGATGGCAAGAATCCTTTCCACAGCAAACCTCCCCTAAATCGTTCCGGCTGTCGGAACAATGTTCCACAAATACGCAAGTAGATAAATGGGGCCCAGCCCCACTTATCTACTTTTTTCTATTATGATTCTACCTTATATTTTCCTCGCCTGCAACAATAATATCCCGGTTGCGGCGGCAAAGCTCAGCCGGCGGACGCCCTTGTCGCCCCGCCGGGCACCTTGGCCGGACGCGGGTCGAGGAAGGAGACGAGCAGGAAGGTGACGACCGCCACCGGCCAGGCGAGATAGATGGGGTGGGAAACGACGCGGATGGCCGGCACGAACTGCCACAGGGCCAGGAAAAGGATGCCGGTCAGCAGCGTCCAGAAGGCCGAGCCCTTCCTGCACAGGCCCGGGAAGAACAGCAGTCCGAGCAGCACGACGGTGTACGAGGTCGTCAGCGTCAGGCCGATAAGCAGCGTCTTGATGATCCCCACCGCGTACGTCGCCATCCAGAAAGTCAGCGCGCTGATGATGAGCACGGTCAACCGGGATATCAGTATCTGCCGTTGCTCGGGCAGGTCGGGGTTGACGAACCGCTTATAGATGTCGTTGACCACCAGCGTGGAGCTGCCGAGCAGCAGGCCGACGGCGGTCGACACGTCGGCCGCCCACAGGCCGGACAGAGCCAGGCCGGCCACCCACGGGTTGAGCTCCAGCAGCGTCTTGGGCAGGGCCATGGCCGGGGTGATGCCGGGGAACTTGGCGGCGGCCACGATGCCGAACACCGCGCAGATAAAGCCGGCCGGGAAGATGATCAGGCCGCCGAGGATGAAGCCCAGCTTGGCGCGCTTGCCGTCCTTGGCGGCGAAAGCGATCTGGGCCACCGCCTGGATGGACTGGGTCTGGGTCAGCATGACCACGAACCAGGCAACGATCATCGCCAGCGGCAGGCCGGCGAGCAAATCGAAGCCCGGATGGCCGGCGGGCAGCGATGCGACCACCTTGGCGACCCCGCCGGCGTTACTCACAACAATTAATGCGCCGGCGACAATCCCGACGTAAATGACCATCACATTGATAAGGTTGCTGAGGCCGGCGGCCCAGTAGCCGCCCACCAGCGTGATGCCGATGAACACGACGGCGCTGACCAGCATGCCGGCTTTAAAGGTGAATATCCCGGGCATGAGCGCCGCCAGGATGGCTCCGCCGGCCACGTACTGCAGCGAGGTGATGACCATCTGGATGACGATCTGCCCGAAGACGCCGATTACCCGGCCCGAGGTATCGAAATGGCGCTCAAGGATCTCAGGCACCGACGTCGTCTCGAACTGGCGGAATTTTTCCGCCACCAGAAAACCGGCGGCGACGGCTCCCGCCGCCCAGGCGGCGTTGTACCAGCCGGCGGCCAGACCCTGTTTATAGGCCCCCTCGGCCACGCCGATCGTCGACGCGCCGCCCACAGCCAAACCGGCGATCATCGTCGCCACGATGCCGGGGCCGAAGCCGCGGCCGGCGAGCAGGTACCCGAGATAACCGCCGCCCTTGCTCAACTTGGTCGAATACCAGGACACCGCGTACAGGACCACTATATAAGCAATAACAATAACGAGAGCGATGTTCACCTGCACAAACCTCCCTTTTCATTCCGGCCGCCGCTGCCGCGGACATCCGCATCCCGGCGGCCTCTTCCGATTACCCCGCTGCAAAAAACTCCGTCTCCTCCTCTTTAGTCTTCTATTCCAGTTGCGGAAAGGTGAGCGTCCCGTGCGGCATGACATGGACCAAGCCGCCGCCTGCGGGCAGAGCCTCCGCCAGCGCCGCGGCCACCGACGCCGCCGGCTTCATCCCCACCCGCGCCGCCGTTTCGGCGGCAAGGCCGCTCACCAGATAAACAGTCTTGCTCTCCAGAATCTGCCTCGTCCTTAGCGCCACGAAGCCGGGCATGGTGAAATTCTCGTGCAAGGCCGCGCTCATCGCGGCGTACGTCCCGTGCCGGAACCAGCTCAGGAAAGCCTCCGGGCCGGGCCCGTCGAAGCACTCGCTCACCAGAATGATAGCGCCGCCGTCCTTCGCCGCATAGTCGGCGTTGTCGAGCGCCTTGATCGACTGATAAAGCTGGATATCCTTCGGATAGCCGCCGCAGCTGGCGACGACGACATCCGCCCTTTCCCGGATGGGAACGGCGAACGCCTCCTCCACTACCTTCGTACCGGCGGCGTGGGCCTCGCGCCAATGGCCGGCGACGATGCCGATGAAATCCTTGTTCTCGTTCACCACCACATTCAAAAGAAAGTCCGGCGCCGCCAGGGCGCAGATCTCGTCCATATCCTCGGCCACCGGGTTGCCGGCCGTCACGCCGGCGCCGATCTCGCCCGGCCCCGCCTTGAGCGCCAGACCGTGGTTCTCCTGAATGGTCGCGTACCCCGCCACCCCCGGGGCGACGCTCTTGCGGCCGCCGCCGAAGCCGGCCAGCAGATGATAGGATATGCCGCCCGTCAGGATGAGCTTCGGCGCCTCGTACACCATCCGGTTCAGGAGGATCGCCGTCCCCCGGCGGCTCCTGCCCAGGTCGACCAGATCGGCCGCCTGGCAGTCGTGATCGTAAACCCTCACCCGCCGCAGCACCTCGTCGCCGACGATCAGGCGGTGCTCCTCCACCGTCTGGCTGCGGTGGTCGCCGGTAGCGAACACCACCGCCACATCGGCGTCAGGCACGCCCGCCGCGTTCAGCTCGTCGAGCAGGATGGGCACCAGCACGTCGCTCCGCACCCACAGGCGGGTAACGTCGCTCACGACGATCACCACCTTGTCGCCGGGCCCGAACACCTGCCGGAAAGGCGGCGAACCGACCGGCGCCGCCAGCGCGGCCAGCACTCCCGCCTTCATATCGGCCACCGGCCGGGTGGGGTTTGACCCGATGATATTCACCCGGTAATCAGCCGGTATCTCGAAAACTTCCTCGCGTTTGCCGTAGTGAACGCTATACATGGTCATTCTGTTACCACACTCCGAAAGTTTATAGTATCGGCTCGGTTTCGCGACAGCCAACCGCAGCCGTCTCTACTTTTCTACCCCGTACGCGCGGGCCAGCAGCTCAGCCGTGTGCAGCACCTCGCCCGCCACGCCCCGCTGATTCATCCCGTCGCGGATATGCATCATGCACATCGGGCAGCCCGTCACCACCAACTCTGCGCCACTCGCCGCGATATCGTCCACCTTGTGGTCGTTGATCCTGCGCGACAGCTCGTAATGGGCGAGGCTGAAGCTGCCGGCCGCCCCGCAGCAGCGCGCGGGCGCCTTCAGCTCCTTGAAGGTCAGCCCCGGCACGCCGGCGATCAGCTCGCGCGGCTGCCGCCTCACCCCCTGCGAGCGGGCCAGGTGGCAGGAATCGTGATAAGTCGCCGTCGCCGCCAGCCCTTGCATCTCGGCCGTCAGACCCTCCTCGGCCAGGAACTCGGCGAAATCCTTCGTCTTCGCCGCCAGAGCGGCGGCCTTCGCCGCGTACCCCGGCTCGCCGGCCAGCAGCGCCGCGTACTCCTTGCGGAGCGCCGCCCCGCACGACCCGCAGGCCGTAATCACCGCATCCGCCTCCAGGCCGGCGAACGTATCCACCGTCGCCCGTGCCAGCTCCACCGCCGTCGGCACGTCGCCGTTCACGTACACCGGCGTGCCGCAGCAGTGCTGGCCGGCGGGAATGATCACCGCGATGCCGTTGCGCTTCAGCACCTCCACCACCGCCTCGCCGATCTGCGGATAAATATAATTGATCATGCAGCCGGTGAAAAACGCCACCGTCTTGCGGGGTTCAGCCACATCCACCCGCGCCGGCACCCGGCTGCGGAACGGCCGCGCGTCCACCGGCGACACCAGCCGCCGCATATCCAGCCCCATCGGCAGCCTGGGCAGCATCCCCTTGCCCCCCGGAGCCGGCCGCAGCAGCAGCCCCTGGAACATCGGCCCCATGCGCATCCCAAAATCGAACAGGCGGCGGTTCCTCAGCCCCAGGCGGAAAATCAGCTTCTTCAGAAGCGGCAGCCCTTTATCCTCGGCCAGCTTCCGCCGGGCCGCCAAAATCAGCTGATCGAGCTTAACACCGCTCGGGCAGTTCTCCTGGCACGCCTTGCACATCAGGCACCACGACATCCGTTCCTCGAAACCCGCGCCGGCCGCGTCCACGTCGCCGCGGATAACCGCCCGGATAAGGTTCACCTTGCCGCGGGCCACCGTCGACTCGGCCCCCAGCTCCCGAAAAACCGGGCATACCGACTGGCACGCCCCGCACTTGATGCACCGTATAACTTCCCTCTCCAGGTCGCTCCACTGCACAGCCCCCACCCCCTAAACCAACTCGGGGTTGAGGATATTGTTCGGGTCGAGCGCCCGTTTGATGGCCCGCATCGCCATCATGCCGCCCTCGCCAACCTCCAGCGGCAGATACTTCTTCTTCACCAGGCCGATACCGTGCTCGCCGGTCAGCGTCCCGTCCATCGCCAGCGTCGCCCGGAAAATCTCCTCGGCCGCCTTCTCCACCCGCGCCATCTCGTCCCTGTCCCGCTCGTCCGTCAGGATGGTGGCGTGCAGGTTGCCGTCGCCCGCGTGGCCGAGCACCGCGATAATGATATCGAACTTATCCGCGATCGCGCGGATAATCCGCACCATTTCCGGGATCTTGTCGCGCGGCACCGTGCAATCCTCGCCGATGATCGTCGGCCGCACCCGGGAAACGGCCGCGAACGCCGCCCGGCGGGCTACCCACAGCTCGTCCGCCTCCTTAGCGTCCCTGGCCACCTTCACCGTCGCCCCCTGCTCGCGGCAGATGCCCTCGATGATGCCGACCTGCTTGTCCAGCACTTCTTTGTCGCCGTCCACCTCGATCAGCAGCACCGCCTCCGCCTCCACCGGCAGGCCGACATTCACCGCCGCCTCGATGTTGCGGATATAGATATTATCGAGCAGCTCCAGCGTCGTCGGTATGACCCCGGCCATGAACACCCGGGCCACCGTCTCCGCCGCCTTCTCCATATCGTCAAAAATCGCCAGCATCGTCTTCTTCGCCTCGGGCAGCGGCAGCAGCTTCACGATCACCTTCGTCACCACCCCCAGCGTCCCCTCCGAGCCCGTCATCAGCCGGGTAAGGTCGTAACCGGCCACGCACTTCATCGTCCGCGCCCCCGTCTTGATGATCTCACCCGTCGGCAACACCACCTCGAGACCGAGGACATAATCCCGCGTCACGCCGTACTTTGCGCCGCGCGGCCCGCCGGCGCACTCCGCCACGTTGCCGCCCATCGTCGAAAACGCCTTGCTCGCCGGATCGGGGGGATAAAAAAGGCCGAGCTTCTCCACCTCGGTCTGGAATTCGGCGGTAATCACCCCCGCCTCCACCTCGGCGACCATATTCTTGCGATCGATCCCCACGATCTTATTCAGCCGCGTCAGCACCATCACCAGCGCCCCGGCGCAGGGGATGCTGCCGCCGCTCACATTCGACCCCGCCCCGCGCGGGATGACGGGGAACTTATACTCGTTCGCCAGCTTCAGCAGGGCGGAAACCTCGGCCGCGCTGCCCGGATAAGCCACCAGAGCCGGCATCCCCTCCTTGCCCGCCGTCACCGCCGACGCGTCGTACGTATAACAATACCGGTCCTCGAACCTGTCAAACACGTGCTCAGCCCCGACGATGCCCTTAACCGCCGCAACAACCGTCTGCTCCATCCTTTGCTACCTCCGTTTTTCCGTTCCGCCAGTCAGAACGCCGTGCCGAATTTGTCCACTCCCGGCGAGCATATTTCCTTCCTAGTTCAATACATAATGTAATTTTCCTTCCCGCAAGGACAAAGCAATTTTTTTCTGCCCCCATAACAAAAACCAGCCCTCCATGCGAAAGGCTGGTAAGTAAGCGTACCGAAAAACGACCGAGGTTACCCGAGACTGGACGAAATCGCCCGCGTCGTCCTCATCACCTCGGCTGCGATCTCCTCGAACCTCGCCCGCACCCTCGTCGTCGGGCCCGACAGGCTGAGGGCGGCGATGATGCCGGCGTGGCGGTCCAAAATCGGTCCGGCGACGCACGTCAGGCCGAGTTCCAACTCCTCGTCGTCCACAGCGTAGCCCTGGCGCCTGATCGTCTCCAACTCCGCCAGCAGTGCGTCCCACGAGCAGATCGTCTTATCGGTGAACGCCGGCAGCGGATTGCCGACAAACCTCTCCAGATAACTGCGCGGGCTGAAAGCGATCAGGCACTTGCCCACCGCCGCGCTGTGGCAGGCGGCGCTCGACCCCACCGGCGGCGTCAGGCTGAGCACCTGCTGCCGGCCCTGAATCTTGTCGATGATGATATGCTTCGGATATGTCAGCGCGCTCTTGTCCAGGATGGAAATATGCACCACCTCGTCGAACCGCTCCGACAGCTCCTTCGCGAAAGGATAGGCGATATTCTTCAACGGCAGACGCTCGCGGATCAGCATCCCCAGCGAATACAGGCGGATGCCCAGCCAGTACTTGCCGTTATCGGGGTTCTGCTGCACGAAGCCCTTGGCCTCCAGCGTCGCCAGCGTCCGGTGGACGGTGCTCTTATAAATGCCGAGCACAGAGCCGATCTGCGTCACACCCATCTCCTTGCCCTCCTGCTGGAGCAGCAGCAGGATATCCAGCGCCCGGTCGATGGAATTGATAAGTTCGTTGTCGCCGGCCATGTCATCCCTCCCAGGTTTAGCCTCCGCCGCTCGGCCGGGCCTTTTCCTAAAGAGTAGCATAAACATTCCTCATCATGCAACCTCTCGGTACCGGTAGCACGAAGTATCGCCTGCGTTCTTCCCCGCTCACCCGCGTTCACATAACCTCTTCATCGCCCATAATATATACTGAAAACCTATACGGGAGATGATCAGCTTGCCCAAAAACAATAAAAACAACGCCGTCGCCGCCTACGTCGCTGGCGAAATCGCCAACAACGCCAGCGTCTGCCGTCAATTCGCCCGCATCCTCGGCGGCACCATCGTCGACTCCTCGGCGACCGCCTGCGTCGTCGCGCGTCCGCGCCCCGAGCTTTCCCCCGTCATCCTCGGCCGGCCTTACCAAGCGGCCGCCATGTTCTCATACCAGTCGCCCGATGTCAACGGCAACACCCTGAACACCGGCGAAGTAATGGTCCTCCAGCGCGAGGTCAACCCCTTCATCGATGCCCTACGGGAGAATGACATCCTCGTCGCCACCGTCCAGACCCACTGGCTGTTCGACCGGCCGCGCCTGATATCCGTCCACTTCGAAAACGTCGGCGACCCGCTCGGCTTCGCCGAAGCCGTCGCGGACGCCTTCACCGCGCTCACCGGCCGCGCCGGCGACGACGAATAGCCCCGCCACAGACACTAACGTCAAAAAGCCCTTCGGCCTTCGTCGAAGGGCTTTTCCTGTTATCCGGACAATTCCGGTCCTACCAGGCCGCCACCGTTCCGTCCGTCCGCGGCTCCGAGCCGCCGGCCAGCACGCCGGCGGCGTCGCGCCAGATAATCTGCCCCCGGCCCATCGCCAGATTGCCCACCGAGCGGCGGATATCGTGGCCGCGCCTGGCCAGCGCCTCCGCGACCGCCTCCGGGAACTGATGCTCGACCTCGAAGGTTTTGCCCCGCGTCCACTGCCAGCGGGGCGCGTCGAGGGCCGCCTGGGGGTTGAGCCCGAAATCCACGGTGTTCATGACCATCTGGAGGTGCCCCTGGGGCTGCACGAACGCCCCCATCACCCCGAAGGGGCCGACCGCCCGGCCGTCCTTGGTGAGAAAACCGGGGATGATGGTGTGATACGGCTTTTTCCCCGGCTCAAGGCAATTGGCGTGGTCCGGGTCGAGCGAGAAATTGCACCCCCGGTTGTGCAGGGCGATGCCGGTGCCGGGCACAACGAGCCCGGACCCGAACCCCATGTAATTGCTCTGGATATACGACACCATGTTGCCGGCGGCGTCGGCGGTCGCCAGATATACCGTGCCTCCCCGGGGCGGCGATCCCGGCGCCGCGGCGAGAGCCTCGCGGCCGATGAGCCGGCGCCGCTCGTCGGCGTAGGCGTCCGACAGCAGCTCCGCCACCGTAACCCTCATCTTTCGCGGGTCGGCGATGAAGGCCAAACCGTCGGCGAACGCCAGCTTGACGGCCTCGAACTGTTTGTGATAAGTCTCGACCGCGTCCTTCGCGCCCGGATCGAAATCGAACCCCTTGAGGATATTCAGCGCCAGCAGCGTCACCAGGCCGTGTCCGTTGGGGGGGATCTCCCAGACCCCGTAGCCGCGGTAATTCACGCCGATGGGCTCCACCCACTCGGGGCTGTAGCCGGCCAGATCGTCCGCCCCCAGGTACCCGCCCGAGCTTTTCGCGAACGCGACCGTCCGCTCCGCCAGCTCCCCCCGGTAAAAATCCTTCGCCCCGGACTCGGCGATGCGGCGCAGCGTCCGCCCGTGGTCAGGCGACCGCCATACCTCCCCGGCGCGCGGCGCCCGGCCGCCCGGCGCGAAGGTATCGAACCACGGCCGGAACTCCTCCCCACCGGCCGCGGCGAACCGCCGGCGCCCCTGTTCCCACAGCCGGCTGCACACCGGCGACACGGGATACCCCGCCTCGGCATACTCCACCGCCGGCTGCAGCGCCTCGGACAACGTAAGGCTGCCGAACCGTTCCGCCAGTGCCGCCCAGGCCGCCGGCGCACCCGGAACGGTGACGCCCAGCCAGCCGTCGGGAGGTATCTCCCGGCAGCCCCGCTTCGTCACCGCGTCGATGGTAAGGGCCGCGGGCGCCGGGCCGCTTGCGTTCAGGCCGTAGAGCCTGCCCTGGCTCCATACCAGCGCGAACGCGTCGCCGCCGATGCCGTTCGAAGTCGGCTCGACAACGGTCAGGCAGGCCGCCGCGGCAACCGCCGCATCGATCGCGTTGCCGCCCCGGCGCAAGACCGCCAGCCCGGCCGCGGCCGCCAGCGGCTGCGACGTGGCCACCATGCCGTTCCGCGCGTAGACCACGCTCCGCCGCGACGGATAAGGATAATACAACGCGTCAAAATCCATACAATCTCCCTCTCTTCGGGTCAGCCGTCCACGGTCGCGCTCACCGCGCCGGACGCCTGTCTGTACTCTCTCCGGTGCTATTCCACGGCCCCTTCGCCTTTCCCTCCCGGCGCGCGCCACACTGCCCGCAGATTTCCCCGCGCCCCGCAAACCGGCGCTTCTTTCGGCAGGGCCAACACGGAAAAAAGTCACCCTTGCGGATGACCTCTTCCGAAATCAATAATTGACACCCTCGGGGAATAGCGCATGTCTCTATGCCGGTCCCCACTTCATCAACTGCAGGACGGTAATCGCCACGAACGCCAGCACGAGCTGCACCACCAGGAACGGCCAGAACCATTTCACATACCGTTCATACGAAATACCGGCTATCCCCAGGCAGCCCATAACCACGCCGGCCGTCGGCATAATGCAATTGGTGAAGCCGTCGCCGAACTGGAAAGCCTGGGTGGCCACCTGGCGTGTAATCCCGGTCAGATCGGCCAGCGGGACCATGATCGGCATAACGGTGACCGCCTGCCCCGACCCGGACGGGATGAAAAAGTTGATGATAATATTCGCCGCCAGCATCATGTTCGCTCCCAGCACCGGCCCCATCTGCGCGATCGGCATCGACAGATAATGGATGATCGAATCGATGATCCTGCCGTCCGACATGACCACAGAGATCGCCCGCGCCATGCCGATGACAAACGCCGCGTAAACCATCGTGCCGCAGCCTCTTACGAAGGCGGTTGCCGTCCCGGTCACTCCCAGGCCGCCGACGATGCCGCTCAAAACCGCCATCATGAAGAAGATGACCGAATAATCGCGGATACCCCACTTCAGCTTCAGCGAGCCGTAAATGATCGCCGCAAAGCCGATGAAAGCGATCGCCGCGCAGAGCATGTGCCGCCAGGTCAGTTGCTCCTCTTTCTCGTTCCCCGCCGCCTGAGCGTCGGCCGCCGCCATTTTCCCGGGCTCGTACGTCAGGCTCTGCGTGGGATCGGCCTTGATTTTCCGGCAGTACATATACACGAACCCGAAAGTCAGCGCCAGGTTCACCACATGGAACAGCACGCGCACACCCATGCCGGAAAACATCGGCAACTGAGCAACCGAATGGGCGATGCCCACCGTGAACACATTGCCCCAACCCACGTTGAAACCGGCGTACGCCCCGAGATAAATCATGCCGAAGCCGACCACCTCGTCATAGCCGAGCGCCTTGGACAGCATCAGGCCGATCGGCATCAGCGCGACGACCGGATTGGCGAAAACGCCCGTAGCCCCGCCGATCGACATGATCGTCATCACCAACCCGACGGCGAACATCTCGCGCCCTTTCAGCCCGCGGACGATGCGTCCCAGGCCGATGCGGATCGTGCCGGTCTGCTCCAGAATATGGATAGCGCCGCCGACGAAAAAGACCATGAAGATCATGACGGCGGCCTGTTCCCAGCCCTTGACCACAGCCAGGAAAACTTCCCAGAATCCCTGCGGATGAGCCGGCACAACATGGTACGACCCGGCCACGACCTTAGTGATAGTGCCCTCCTTCACGCGGGTGAACTGGCCCGCGGGCACAATCCAGGTCAGGATAGCCATAAAAACGGTAATCATGAACATGAGAGCAAACACATGCGGAAACTTAAACCCAAGCTTTTTCTCCGCCACAAAAAAACCTCCCCTTCTATCTACATTATTTACATTGCATCAAGGCGAACTGCGTCATCGCCGCCACGCCGACCGGGATCGCCGCGTCAGGAAAATCGAACTTGGGATGATGCAGCGAACCCTGGCCGCTTCCTATGCCCAGGCGGAAAATACCGCCAGGTACCTTTTCAAGGAAATACGCAAAATCCTCCGAGCCCATCAGCGGGCGGTCCAGGCCGACCACATTCCCGCCGCCTAGCGCCTCGCCGGTGGCGGCGGCGAAAGCCTCCATCACCGCCGGTGTATTGGCCACCGCCGGGATGCCGAACACATAATCGAACTTATAGCTGCAATCGTAAGCGGCCGCAACCCCGGCGATAATCCGTTCCATCCTGCGGGGGATTTCCTCGCGGATCTTGGCGTCGTGGCAGCGGACCGAGCCGTTGATCACCGCCTCGCCGGGAATCACATTGAAAGCCGACCCGGCATGGAACTGACAAATCGAAAGAACAACCTTATCGACCGCGTCCGTTTCCCGGCTCACCACCGCCTGCAGCGCCACAACCGCCTGCGCCGCCGTCAGCAGCGGATCTTTGCCCCGGTGAGGGTAGCCGCCGTGGGCGCCGACCCCGATGACCGTCGCGGTGAACTGATCCGCCGACGCCATAAACGGACCGGACCAGACTCCCACCTTGCCCAGCGGCGTCTCCGTACCGCCGTGCAGACCCAGGATCATTTCCGGCGCCGGGTCCTCCAGAACGCCGGCTTCGATCATGCGGCGCGCGCCGTACAACTGTTCCTCCGCCGGCTGAAAAATCAGCTTGACCGTGCCGGAAAACTTGTCCCGCATACCGTTCAGCAGCTTAGCGACCCCCAGCAGCACGGCCGTATGGCCGTCGTGGCCGCAGGCGTGCATCAGACCGGGCCGGGCCGACGCGTAAGGCAGGCCGGTCTGCTCCTGAATAGGCAGGGCGTCGATATCGGCCCGCAGAGCGATGACTTTCCCCTGACCGGGCTTTTCCCCCCGGATAAGCGCGACAGCCCCGGTATCCATAGCCAGCGGCTGAAGCTCGACCCCCATAGCCGCCAACTCCCGGCGGATGAGCGCGGTCGTTTCCGTCTCCTCGAAGCCTATTTCCGGGTTCTGATGCAGATGGCGACGGATCTTCGTCAGATACGCCGCTTGCTCCTGCGCTTGCTGCAAAATCGTCATAGTACCTCCGCTTTGTCGCAGGCTTCAATAAAAAGCCTTGCTCGAACTTGTACCGGCAAAATCGTCTTTCAGGACAAACTTTCGCCAAGTACAACATCAGTTAATTTTGCCGGCTATTATAGGGGTATTTTACCATTTAGCCCCTCTAATTTCTATCAATTATATTTTTTTCAGGCTATAGCAACTACCGATACCCCCCCCCCGGGGAAAAACAACTCACCGCTTACGGCCTAATGCCAGCTTCCTGGAAAATACGAATAAGATCTAGCTGCTGACCCTTGGCAATAAAGCAAAAAAACGCAGGCTAGAATAACCTGCGCTTTTCCTTGGTTGCGTACTGGTGTCACCAGTACCGTCTATTAAAATAAAAACAAGGGTTTGCCCAACTTGAAGCAAGTCGGCGAACCCTTGAATTAGTAACTGGTGCGGGCGAAGGGACTTGAACCCCCACGGTTTTACCCAACGGATCCTAAGTCCGTCGCGTCTGCCAGTTCCGCCACGCCCGCATGTCCAAACATAGAAAATGGTGACCCACGATGGACTCGAACCATCGACACCCTGATTAAAAGTCAGGTGCTCTACCGACTGAGCTAGTGGGTCACATTTTGGCAGGGGCGGCTGGACTCGAACCAACGCATGACGGAGTCAAAGTCCGTTGCCTTACCGACTTGGCTACGCCCCTGTGTATTGATTTAGTGGGGTGACTGGAGGGGATCGAACCCTCGAATACCGGAGCCACAATCCGGCGTGTTAACCACTTCACCACAGCCACCATAAAAGCAGGCAGCGCCTGCGACAAAATATATTCTACCATGGGGGTACCCTTATGTCAATAAGGCTGAAAGCTAAAAATAAATGTAATTAATGGGTTTTTTTGTAATAAAACTACCCGTTTTCCGACGAAATATTTTCACGACCGGCAGGATTTGTAATTTTTTACTAGAATGTAAATATATACCAATAAGACCATGGGAGGATTATCACCGATGAAAACCTTGTTCCGCACCCGCATCCTGGCGCTCCTGCTGGCGGTCTTCTTCGTCGCCGCCCTGCCCTGCGCCGCCCTTGCCGCCGAACGTCTCCCCCAGCGCATCCCCGCCGGCCTCTTCAACCTCTTTCTCAGCGACGAACTCCAAGGCCCCCTTTACGGCCCGGTCAAAAAAGTCACCGTCAAAAGCGGCGAATCCTACTGGGCGGCCTCCTTCGACCGAGGAGGCAAACCCCTGAGCCGCGAACAATTCATCCCCGGCTTCACCAACGAACAGATCGCCTACGAAGCCGGCCGCCCCGCCAAACGGGTCGAAAACGCCGGCACCGACAAGCAAACCGTCTACTTCGTCCACTACGACCCGGCCGGCCGCGGCTTCAAACTCCTCGCCCCGGCCCTCGGCGGCAAAATGGCCGAACTGGGCTCCGGTACGACCGACGGTCGCGGCCTCGTCACCGCCAAAACCATCCGCTACGCCGAAGGCGTCCTCTACGACGCCGCCTACGAATACAACCCCGCCGGCCTCGTCACCCGCGAGACCTCGCGGCTCACCAAACGCGGCACGGTAAACATCGAACGGGTCTACGACAAAAGCGGCCGCATCCTCAGCCGGCTGTTCGTAAGCTCTCCCCAGCCCGACGGCCCCGCCACCGCGGAAAGCACGAACAAGCTCGAATATCGCTACGACCTGAGCGGCCGGCTCACCGACGCCTTCTACCAGTCCGACAAGCCCGCCGCCACCGTCACCCTCTCCGTCAAGGGCGAATACGACAAACACGGCAACTGGACCAGGCTCGTAATGACCCGTCGCGACGCCAACGGTCAGGCGTCATCCCAGACGTTCACCCAGGAAATCGAATACTACTAACGGCTTCGCCCACCACTCCGCCCCGCGAAAGCGGGGCTTTTTTTGCCGCCGTTTCACCTCCCGCCGGCCCGCGGCATAAAATACCCCGAAGTGCTTCCGGGAGGGATAACATTGGACCTTGCCTATATCATCCTACTCGCCTTGGCCGTAAGCCTCGACTCCTTCTTCACCGGAGTCACCTACGAAGCCGGCGCCATCCGCATCCCGCCCGCCTCACTCGCAGTCGTGGGCCTCGTCACCGCCGTATTCTCGGCGATCCCCATGCTGGCCGGCGACTTCGCAAGCGCCGCCGTCGACCCCGCCGTCGCCGTCTGGGCCGGCTCGGCTCTCCTCTTCACCCTCGGCGCCTGGAACATCTTCCAGGACTACCTCCTCAAAAAACTCGCCTTTCCGCCGGCCGGCGCAGCCGACCGGCTCACCATCCGCCTCGGGAGAATAATCGTCTCCATCATGTCCGACCCCGAATACGCCGACTTCGACCGGTCGAAAACCATCAGCCCCCCCGAAGCCGTCTACCTGGGCGTCGCCCTCGGACTCGACAACATGGCGGCCATCTTCGGCGCCTGCCTCATCGGCCTCCTTCCCCTCTACACCCCGCTCGTCATGGCCCTCATCCAGATGGCCCTTCTGCGCCTCGGCGTCCTGTTCGCCGCCGTCTTCGCCCCGGGGCCGGAAAAACGCCTATTCTACCTGCCTGGCGCGATACTCGTCCTCCTCGCCGTATTCCGCCTCATCAAATAACCTCAGTCATTGCCAGCGCCCCAACAAAAAAGCTTCGCACACACGCGAAGCTTTTTTCGCCGTACCGGTCTAATCCGCCGGAGCGTCGCCGCGGTACCTTATCACCTGGCCGATCGTCATGCGGGCCAGCGCCAGATTAGGCACCCGCTCCGCGATCCAGCGGCGCCAGAGCTCCAGCAGCTCAGCCTCCTCCGCCTGACGGGCCCCGGGATTGGCCGCAAAAAAACACGCCAACTCGCCCTCGACAAAATTATCGGTCAACATCCACACCCCGCTTAGCAAAATTCACCTACGCGGGGTTATTATACCATATATTTCCAATAACTACCACTTATTCCCAATTTACCCGATCGTTTTTTCGCGCCCTAGACGCCCTGTTTGGCGGCCCAGTCGAGCATCGCCTGGGTTATCCAGCGGTAATACGCCTCGCCGCAGCGGTTGCAGCAGTAAAGATTCCAGCCCCGCACCGGCTGCTTGCCAACCAGGTGCGCCATTCCCCCGCACTCATGCCTCACTCTGAACATCTTCCCTACCTCGCCCCGTCGTTTTCCCGCCGCCCCGCCTTCGCGACGAAGGACAAACACTCCAGCCCCGACGCATCCTTCGTCACCAGGCACGGAGCCGACCTGCTCTTAAACCCCATCGCCCTGCAGCCATGGGGGAAATCCCTGTCCCAAGTCACGTAATAATGCCGGCACATAAGGCACAGCGGCTTCGCTGGCATCATCGCATCCTCCGGCGGTTCGCCCGCTCAATAGCATCATATTATATTATACCAGTATTACTATCCGATAGGAACAATTTTTCCCGTTCCGCACAGGCGCACACAAAAGCAGGCCCTGCGGGCCTGCCTCCCAAGCCGTACCGCCCCGTCCGCGCAAACGCCCCGCGGCGGGCATACTATTTCACCTTGCGATAAAGAGCATAAGTAAGCGCGTCGCTTTTGCCCGCCAGTTTCCCGGAAGTCACCTTGGCCACAAACAAGATATGGGTGCCGACATCGGTGGTTTTGTCCGGAAGAACCTCCGCCTCCAGATAGCCCAGGCAATTTTTCAAGATCGGGCACCCGTTTTTGCCGGTAACGTACTCGACCGCGGCAAACTTATCGGCCGTGCGGCCTGATTGGTAGCCGAACACTCTTACCATATCGCGTTGCTCCTGGGCGAGAATCGATACCGCCACCTTACCGCTGGCCTCAATAAACTCGGTCGTCAGGTTAAGCTTATTAAGGCACAGGGCAATTTGCGGCGGCCTGGCGGTGACCTGAAAAACGGCATTTGCCGTCTGTCCGTTTATTTTTCCGTCCTTCGTCGACGAAACAACGTACAACCCGTATGATACCGCGTCCAAAGCGGCATTGATAGTCCCTTCGTCGGCCGTTAAAACCGCTTCTGGCGTAAGCTCGACGACTTCATCGACCAGCAGGATGAACTTGTCCTTGCCCACGCCGCAGACGGGGCAGACATCGGGCGGTTCATCCCCGACATGAATATAATCGCACACCGTGCATTTCCAGCGTTTAGGCGGAGCCGCCTCCTTCACCGCCTCGCCCTGCAGGCTGAACTCCTCCGGGCCGACGCCGCATACCGGACACACGTCAGGGGGATTATCCCCCTCATGTACATAGCCGCAAACATTGCAAACCCACTTTTTCATTGTCTGCCTCCACTTCGCTCCTTATTCTGCAACTCTTCAAGCATGATCGACAAAAATCCTGCCATCGGCCCATAGCGGCCCGTTTTGCGGATACACCCCGCCTGTCTGCGGAAAAAGCGCCCCTTGTAACAAATTTGTAATAATTCGCTGCTAGAATAACAAATAAATAAAGAGGAGGAGGAACCATGCAAAAGGCTTTTCACCTGATCGAACACAACAACCTTTTGTTCTATTCCCTATCGGTCGCGATATTCGTCGTCGTAATGCTAATATCCCTCGGCATGTACCTGGACATGCTCCGCGCCGCCGGCAGCAGCCGGGTAAAAGTCCGCGATACCGTTTCAATACCGTCCCCAAAGCGAAAACCGCAAAGGCTCGGAACCCTTGCGATCATCGTCAGCCGTCTCCCACTCAACCCATTTTCCCCTTACCTTTCCACGAACCACTTCCCCTCGTCGCAGAACAGGTAAACCTCCTTCCCCCGTATCCGGCAGGTATACCTCACCCCCAGGCCGCCGCCCTTCAGGGAAGGCGCCTGCCGCACATCCGTCACCCTGTCCACCTCATACCGCCGGCCGTCGGTCCAGGTCACCGCCAGCGGCCTTACCCGGCCGCCCTCGTCGTGCTCCGCCGTCACCTTCACGAACGTCTTCCCCATCGTCCTCACCTACCGAAAAAATGATATCGGATGAATGACATGATCATCCTTGGGATTGAACCCCGTCAGCGCGCGGTCCTGCAGCAGGGCGCAGCGCCGGACGCTGTAAGGCCCGAACCGCCGCCTCAGATCGTCCACCGTCCGTTCCAGCGCCTCCCTGCCCGCCGCGTCCGCCGCGAACATATCGAGCTGCGTCAGGCTGCCTGCCGTCACCAGCTCTGCGCCGCGAACGCCGACACTGCGGATCGGCTTATCCCAGCCGTAATGCTCGCGAAAAAGCTCCATCGCCCGCGCCGCGATATCCGCCGAAACGCACGACGGCGCCGCCAGCTTCCCCTGCCGCTCGAACGAAAACAACTCCGCATCCCGCACGCTCACCGCCACCGTCCGGCACTTCAACCCGTGCCGCCTGAGCCGCGCGGCCACGCTCTCCGCCAGCACAAACACGATCAACTTCACATCCTCCTCCGAGAGGAGATCGCGCGGCGTCGTCGTGCTGTTGCCCACCGACCTTATGAAGCCCTCCTCCCCGCTGCGGCGCACCGGCGAATCGTCCAGCCCATTGGCGAAATGCCATAGCGTCTCCCCCCACACCCCCAGCAGCAGACGGAGCGCCTTCACCTCGCGCCCCGCCAGATCGCCGATCGTATAAACCGCCCTGTTCGCCAGCTTGCTCCGCGTCGAACGCCCCACATACAAAAGCTCCCCCGCCGGCAGCGGCCACACCAGCTCGCGAAAATTATCAGCCGTAATCACCGTCGTCGCGTCCGGCTTCCTCATATCGCTGCCCAACTTGGCGAAAACCTTGTTGAACGACACCCCCACCGACGCGGTGATCCCCACCTCCTCGCGCAGCCGGCGGCGGATGGCGTCGGCGATCGCCGTCCCGTCGCCGAACAGCCGCGCCGAGCCGGTCACATCCAGCCACGCCTCGTCGATCCCGAAAGCTTCCACCTGGTCGGTATAATCCTCGTAAACCGCCCTCGCCAGCCGCGAAAAACGCAGGTACCTGCGGAAATCGGCCGGCAGGCACACCAGCCCGGGGCACTTCTGGCGAGCCTGCCAGATAGCCTCGCCCGTCTTCACCCCGCACCCCTTGGCCAGATTGTTCTTCGCCAGAATGATGCCGTGGCGCGCCGCCGCGTCCCCGGTCACCGCCACCGGCAGCTCCCGCAGCTCCGGCCGGTAAAGGCACTCCACCGACGCATAAAAATTATTAAGATCGACATGCAGAATCGTCCGCGCCAACCCCTCCACCGCCTTAACCAAACATGTGTTCGTGTTTTCAGTATAACGGCGGACAGGCCGGTGTGTAAAGAGGGGTAATTACTGGAAAGCCTCCTCCAGCCGACAAGTGATGCGGGGTGCGTGCAATCAGCATTGCACGCACCCCGCATCACGCCCTAACAAGCGGAATCGCCGCCCCTCAGCCGCTACTGTCCGCTCTGCTGCTGGTTGAGCTGGTTCTCCTCCTGCACCAGGTTGAGCCGGCTGTTGAGGACCTGTATATGCCGCGTCATATCCTGCTCCATCTGCTGGAACATCTGCTTGGCATTCTGATCCTGGGTCGAACTGGCGAACTGGGCGTAAGTTCCCTGGGCCGACTCGGCGGTGGACAAAGCTTTCTGCAAATCTTGTTTGACAGTCACGAAAGGCACCTCCTAATATATACTGGCGATAGCATGCCCCGTTCGTCACCCGCTATTCCCCCGCTGCGGCGGACCCCTTTGCCTCCAGACAAGCGCCCCGCCCGTCCATCCGCCTTACCGGTCCTTCATCGCCCCTTCCCGGCGGCGCCGTCCTTCTTCAGATCGAGATAATACTGCCCCTGGGGGTTGACTAGCAGCAGCTCCACGGCGGCGGCGTCCTCAATGCCGTTAGCCCGCAGATAATCGGCCAGCATGGCGCGGGTGAGCCCGGCCGCGGCCAGATTGTCATCTAGGATCTCGCCGTTGATGATTATCTCTTTGCCGACCAGGCCCCCGCTGGCAGCAGGCGGACCCGCCGCGCCCAAATCGCCGGCGGTTACCGTCTGGAACTGGCTTTTCTTAAGAACGCTCAGCTTGCCGTCGGTCTCGATTATCCCCACCTCGACCTGCCCGGGGTCGAAGATACTCTTCTCCCGGAGCTGCTTGAGAAGATCGTTCACGTTATAGTGCCGGTCAGTCAGTTTCTCCTCGAGAATCCTGCCCTTATGGATGACCATGAGCGGTTCGGCCTCGACAAGCTTGCGGGCCGGCAGACTGACCAGCGTCAGCTTGGCGGTCGCCAGCACCCACCCTGTCCAGACCACGAGCGCGGCAACGCCCAGATACGTCGGCATGGCGGGATTGAAGAACGTGGACGCCGCGATCGAACCGATGGCGATCCCGCTGACGAAATCGAAGAAGGTGAGCTGGGATATCTGCTTCCTCCCCATTACCCGCGTAAGAAGCAGTAACAGCATATAGGCCACCGTGGCCCTGATGACAATGTCCAACAGTTCGTTCATACTACCTCCGCCCGGACGTTTTTGTACTATCCTTCCCGCGGCCGTCCGCCCCTATTCGACCGGGATAAAACCCCCGTTCCCGTCGAACAATAAGCTTGAAAGGTGGGATACGGACATGACCGTCAAACAAGACCTGCAAAAAGCGATCGCGGCCGCCAAGGCCGCCCAGGGAACCTATGCCCAGTTCGCCGAGGCCACTACAGACCCGGCGATGAAGCAGGCTTTCCAGTCCATGGAAAAAGACATGGTAAAACACCTCATGCAGCTCAATCACCGGCTCGGCATCGTCCAGGAAAGCCTGCAATAATTCTTTGTCCCGCCGCCCCGGGCCGCGGCCGCTGTCTAAACCTTCTCCTTTTTTAACGCCTTCAGTAACGAAACGCACATAAACACCATAATCACCGCGAAAGGAAGCGAAGCTACGATCGAAGCCTGCTGAAGCCCCTTCAGACCTCCGCTCAGCAGCAGAACGGTCGCGATCGAGGACTGCAGGATCCCCCAGATAAACTTCACCCTGTTGGAGGGGTCCGGATTTCCGTCCGTGGAAAACATGCCCAGCACGAAGGTCGCGGAATCCGCCGAAGTGATGAAAAAAGTGATTATCAGTACCAGCGCCAACAGCGAGGCGATCCTGCCGAACGGCAGATACTCCAGCGTCGTAAACAACGCGGCCGCTATGTCCTGCTGCACGCCCGCCCCGATGGGGTACCCCTGGAACATCTCGAGATTCAGCGCCGTTCCCCCGAATACCGAAAACCACAGGAAACTGAAAATACTCGGGACAAGCAGCACCCCGAGAACAAACTCCTTAATGGTCCTGCCCCGCGAAACGCGGGCGATGAAAGAACCGACGAACGGCGCCCACGCAATCCACCACGCCCAATAAAACAGCGTCCACTCCCCGACCCAGCTCGCCTGCGAAAAAGGCGTCAGACGCAGGCTCATGAAAGCGACCTCCTGGATATAACCGCCGAAAGTCACCGTGAAAACCTCGAACAAAAATGCCGTGGGCCCGGCGGCCACGACGAAGATCAGCAGCAGGGCCGCCGCCGCGATATTCGCGTTGCTCAGCCAGGCGATACCTTTGTTGAGCCCGGTCGACGCGGACAGAATATACACCACAGTCACAATCCCGATGATGCTAAGCTGCGCGGTCACGTTGCCCGGCACCCCGAACAGCTTGGTCAGGCCGCTGTTGATCTGCAGAGCGCCGAGCCCCAGCGAGGTCGCCACGCCGAAAACCGTCGCGATTATCGCCAGAACGTCGATGGCTTTCCCTATCAAACCGTCCGGGCTGCTCCCCAGAGGCGTGAAAGTCTCGCTTATCAGGTTTTTGCCTTCCTTTCGGAAGGAAAAGTACGCGATCGCGAGCGCCATAACGGTGTATATGCCCCAAGGATGCAGCCCCCAGTGGAAAAAAGCGTACCGCAGCGCGGCCCGCGCCGCCTCCGGCGTCTTTGCCTCAAGCCCCAGCGGCGGGTTCATGTAATGGAACATCGGTTCCGCCACGCCCCAGAAGACAAGCCCGATCCCCATCCCGGCGCTGAACAGCATCGAAAACCAGGTCAGATTTGAGAACACCGGCTTGTCGTTGTCGCGGCCAAGCCGTACTTTTCCGAACCGGCTGAAGGCGAGATATACGCAGAAAACCAGAAATCCCAGGGTCGCCCAAAGATAAAACCAGCCAAAACCGTCTATTATCGCCGCAAACAGATACCCGGCGTAAGCCGCCAGGGCGGACGGAAACAGCACCCCTCCTATGACAAAGACTGCCGCCATGGCGACCGAAATATAGAAAACCATCGGGGACACCTCCGCTATCGATATTGTATTGTTTACACCGGCAAAGACTGCTATGCAAAAGGGGCATGACCGTCGTAACAACGGTCATGCCCCTGCAGCATATTATACTGTCCGCCGTCTCCTCAGCCCGCCTTGCTCCCATCGGGCTTCGCATTATCGGCGTCTTGCCTCAGATGCACGGTGCGCACCGGGAAAGGTATCTCGATCCCCTCCTGCCGGTACCGGCTATGCAGCCGCTTGATGAAATCGTGCTTGATCAGATACTGGTCGGTATACTCCTTCACCCTGAGCACGACATTAAAATCCACGCTGAAATCGCCGAAATTATAATACCTCACCACCGGCTCGTAATTATCCACCCCGCCGGCGATATCGCGCAGCACCTCTTTGGCCACTTCGACGGTCACTGTCTCCACATGCTCCAGGTCGCTGTCGTAGCCGACCCCGACAGGCACCAGGATGCTCATCTCCTTGTCCGGCAGAAAATAGTTGGTGATCGTCGCGGAGGCGATTTTCTGGTTCGGCAGAACGATGACATTGTTGGCCAGCGCCTTGATCACCGTGCTCCGCCAGGTGATGTCCATGACAACGCCTTCCTCGCCGGTGCTCAGCTTGATATAATCGCCCACCCGGAATTGCCTCGACAGCAAAATATATATCCCGGAAAACAAATTCGCCAGCGTCTCCTGAAGGGCGAGCGCTATCGCCAGGCCGCCGACGCCCAGGGCGGTCAGTATCGGTGTGATCGAAACCCCGTGGGACTGCAATATGATCAAACCGCCGAGCATATAAACGACAATCTGGACAACATTCACCAGAATAGACGTCGACGGCAGGACCTCCTCCGCCGTTCTGGTGTAAAGAACGACCGCGCTGGAAAGCACGCGGGCGATTATAACCGTGCCGCAGAACAAAACCGCCGTCAGCAGGATGCCTTCCATGACCCGCAGCCAATACTCATCGAGACGGACAAAATGAATAACCGCGTAAACGCCGCTGATCGCGCCCACAAAAACGGGTATGTCCTTCAAAGCCCTGGTCACGATCTCGCCGTAAGCGCCCGACAACCTGGCGACCACCCGGTCGAACCTGGCGAAAACCAGCTTGCTCACGGCGAAACCGATTATCATCGCCGCCAGAAACACGCCGGCGGGAATAATGGCGAAATGCAGTTCGGCTATCTTCTCAAGCATGCTGCCCCTCCTGTAATGCTTCGGATCGCGGAATAAGCGGCGGCAAAACAAAAAAATGGAACCCGCGATAAGATCCCATCTACTTGTCCGAGTGTTGTCCAATAACAATTATAATCCATTGCCGGCGTTATGGCAATTAATCCCCCCGCCTGAAGGAATCCCTGGCACTGAAAAGATTCGTCGCCCTGACGACCTGGAAGCATTCGCAGTACGTGCCGCCGCCCGTCGTTATGCCGCGAAACCGGTTCAGGCTCCGTACCGCCTCGTTATAATCCAGGTTGCTCAACTGCGACGAATGAAACGCCAACGCCCTGCTCTTGGCGTCGATGTAATCGGTGATATCCTCGACATAACTGCAGTCCCGCACCGGCGTGCCGACCTCGTAACAAAGTATCGTGCCGACCCTCCACAGATTCTGGCCGCAAACCGGCGCCCGCGGGCTGCCCGACCACCCGCAGGCCTCGACCACCAGCTCGTGAGTCTTGCGGTGATCCCGGTGCCGGTCGTCCTCGTGAGGAATATAGACGATATGAGGCCGAAACTCCCGCAGCAGCGACGTGACCCGCACAAGATTTTTCCACGTGCAGTCGAGATACCCGTCGTGATTCTTGAAAAAGTGGACCTCGGAGACGCCCAGGCACCCGGCGGCCTGCCGCGCCTCCCTCTCCCTGATCGACGCGATCTCCGCCGGAGAATGCGCCAGACTGCCAATATCGCCCGAAGTCATATAAACCACGCCAACCTTGTTGCCCTTGGCCACATGCTTCGCGATACTGCCGCCGCAGCCGATCACATCGTCGTCGGGGTGGGGCGAAAAAACCAACACCTTGGTCATACAATCCTCCGTACCTTCCGGTGCCGGCCCCGGCGACTAAAAGCGCCGCCACGCCAGGGGAAACTTCTTGGTCGCGATCTCGAACCTGCCGTGGGCCGAGTAAACCCTGCGCAATTCATTAAAAGGCCGGCCGTACTTATCGGGCTCCATCTCCGCCAGGACCTGGACGATCTGAAACGCCATATCGCTAAGCCCGATCACATTCTTCGACTTGTGGATCACCTCGCCCAGATTCACCTGGCACGTAGCCCAAAGCCCCTCCATCTCGACCGCCTGTATCAGCATCGCCATCTCCACGCCGTAATTGACCGGGAGCCGCATCTTCATAAACGTATCGCGGTAAATCGCCGCCGTCCCCGCCAGCGGCTGAATATAACCGGACAACTGGGGCAAAAAGGCGTTTATCCACGGCCGGGCGAGAATCTCCGTCACCCTGCCGCCGCCCAGCTCGACCCCGGACGCCTCCACCATGACCGGCCGTGCGAAATACCCCTTGGAAAACCTGACCGCCGGATTGGTCAGCATCGGCCCCAGCAAGCCGTAGAAGAACCGGGGGGCGATACTCTCGATATCGGTATCCACCCAGGCGATAATATCCGCGTCGGTCACAAACGCGCTCTTAAACATCGCCTCGCCCTTGCCGCGGTGGCTCCCCAGCTCCGGCCTGATCTCGCGATGGAGATAAACGGGGATTCCGTACGACCTGGCGACCTCGACCGTCCCGTCGCTCGAATCGGAATCGATCAGGACAACCTCGTCGATTATGCCGACTTCCTTTACCTCCAGCGCGGTTTTGATCACATTCCCCACCGTCCGCTCCTCGTTCAGGCTCGGCAGCAAAACGGCGACCTTCTTGCCGCGCTTGCGCTTGTAATTCCTCAGCACGGCCGCCAGGGCGAAATCGGCCGCGTCGAACGTCCGCTCCCGCACCCAGGCGAATATCTCGCCCCCCTCGTCCGCCTCGATATCGATAAGCGGCCCCCTAACCACCGTCACGCTGCCGCCGTACCGCTTCCTTATCCGTCCGTAAAACGGCATCACCTCCGAAGGCGTGAGGGGCGCGCCGAACAACAGCATCTCGTAATCCGCGCCGATACTGCTTATCAGATCCTCCAGCGTCGGGTCCCGCCGCCACACGACCGTGACGCTCTCGAACATCGCGTTCGCCGGCATGACAACCGTCGATAAAAAAAGCTCCCCCAACTGCGGAATCCGCTCCTCCAGGTGGATGATGGTCAGATCGCGCACCCCGGACTGAGCCAGCAGCTCCAGGACAGCCCTGGCGTTTATCCCGCCCCGCAGCACGGCCGCCACCGGGCCGCCGCGCCAACCGTCCGTAATCGCGACAAACCCCTCCAGCCCGGCATCTTCCTCTTTCCATTCCTCGAACGTCTTTATCGCGAAGACAGGATAATCTTCCTTGTCCTGACCTGCAAGCGGCCATTTTTCACAGCTCAGAATCATCACCTCCACTTATCGCCTACCGGCGCCCTCCTTCGCGAAAGCACCCTTGGGCCCCGGCGCCCGAAAACAAAAAGCGCAGCCATAGACAGACTCCGCCTTGAGTGCCGCACCTCTTAAAAATGCTTGCTTATTTGTCGCCGAAAGATCGAATCACATAATCTGAATAGCTGCGTCTGTCTGCGGTCACGAAAGCAGTTCCTCAAGCCGCGGACTCTGGCGAAACACAGCGATACGGTTCATAACCAGCCTGTCGGCCAGGCGCGTATAGCCGTCGTTCACCGTCAGTCCGCCCCAATAACCCGCCTCCATGGCGGCATCAAGCGTATCCCCGTTATAACTTCCGTACGGGTAAGCCACGAAATCGACAGCCTTGCCGAGGATATCCTCCAGCTCGGCCTTCGACCGCATCAACTCGGCGCAATTCTCCCACTTCTCCAGCCTGGCGAGCGGCCGGTGGCTCACGGTATGGGAGCCGACATACATCCCCGCCCGCGCCATCTCAATCGCGTGGCAGCCGGTCATCCGGTCGGTCCGGCCCAGAAAGCCGCTGATAACGAAAAAATTGCCCGTCATGCCGCTGGCCTGGAGAAGCGGAAAAGCGTTGCTGTAATTATCGAGATACCCGTCGTCGAAAGTCAGGAACACCGCCTTGTCCGGCAGCGGCCTGCCCCCCGTCGCATGCTCCTTCAGCCTATCCATGCCGAGCGTCTGGTACCCATTTTCATTAAGGTACCGCAGATCACTCGCGAAGCGGCTCGCCGGAACCGAAAGAGCGCCGTCCCCCGCGCCCACCCGGTGGTAAACGAGCACCGGAAACGACCCTGCCGCGGCTTCCGCAGGCCGCATCCCGAAAGAAAGCGGATCGCAAAACGCCAAAGCGGCTGTCAAGGCGCACGCCTTCAAAAACCGCCGCCTGCTAAACGTACTGCCGTCTCTGATCCCTTGTCCGTAACATTTGCGCGTCATAGCGACTAAAAACCCCGTTGTTATTCAGCGATTGTATGCAGTATAATTTTACCTTGTGCAAAGCTTTATAATCAAGCCCCTTTCCAGCATTCCCCTGTAGATTTTATGCTTGTTCGCGCCCGATATTCCAAAAATTCCCTCAGGCGCACACTTCCATAAACCGCACGGATATCCAAAACACTTCCGCCGCATGCAAAGAGCCGTATCGCCAAACGCGATACGGCTCAAAAATACCTATGCGAAAATACCTGCGGCAGCGCCCGTACGCTGACAAAACCCCGTCAGGACGAACCGTCCAGCGACTTGGCGGACAACAGCTTCACAAGCCACGGAAAGAGAAGGCCCAGGATATTTCCGGCTACACTGACCATCATAGCGGTAAAAATCATCCCCGCCCCCTTTCGACGCAAAGTGGCGTATCCATTATTAGTATATTAGCCGCCGCAACTTAAAATCCTTCATTTTCGATTAAGTTGTTAGTCGTTTTTTCCCGACAGCATCCCCCAAAAATCCCCAAAAAAGAACGGCCGGCGGAACAAAATCCGCCAGCCGCGTCAGCCTATTGTTTCGGTCTCTGGAGATACGCAGCCGTATACCGCAGGGAATCCGGGCTGCCGACCACGACCATCCGGTCCCGCGGCTCGATTACGGCGCTCGGCCCGGGGGAAACGATGATTTCCGTCCCGCGCCGTATCGCCACGATCGTCGCGCCGGTATGCTGCCAAAACTTCACCTTGCCCACCGTCTTGCCCACCACGTGGCTGTTCACGGCCACCTCGATCTCCACCGGATTATACGGCGTAAGATTGCGCAACCGGTCGGAATACGCTATGATATCGTGCAAAATCCCCTCCAGCCGTTCATCAAGCTCCTGCTTCTGCTGAAGAAGTATCTCCAGATCCTGGCGCAGCGAATACACCGACTCCACGCTCTGATAATGCTCGATAAAATTATACGCCTTATCCTTGGAAAGAACGACAACCTCTTTCCCCTGCGAGACATCGACCACCTCTTCATCCTTCAGAAGCGAGATCGCCTTCCTTATCGTCTCGGGAGAAGTATTATAATGGCTTGCCAGAAGGGTTCGGCCGGAGATCTTCGCCCCTTCCCCGAAATGGTCATTAACAATCCTGCGCGCTACATCTACCGCGATCGACCGGTAAATAGGCGTTTCCGACCTCATACTCGCCTCCGCCAACTTTGTCGTTTTTTTTACTATTCCCTCACGAAGCGGATTAATCCTCCCCGAACCTTCCGCCAATCGCGCCAGCATAAACAAAAACCGCAAGCACCAAGCCCTTGCGGTTAAATGTCAAATGGCGACCCCGGCAGGATTCGAACCTGCGACCTTTTGATTCGTAGTCAAACGCTCTATCCAGCTGAGCTACGGAGTCATTACCCGGACAACTCACTGCCGTCCACTCGTATATTATAGCTGGACGAGCCGGCAATGTCAACAAGTTAAATACTGGGATTGACGACGCCGCATATCTCCCGCCGCCGACATGCCGGCCCGCGGCCGGAGCAAAGCGCCGTACCCGCAAAAACTGCTGCAAAACCGGCCAATAAGTAGTAAAATATAATACATCACCCAAACCCATAACACACTAACGAGGTACCACCCATGACAAACCGTCCGAAAATCGACGCAGGCCTCGCCTCAGCCGTCGGCTGCTATATCCTGTGGGGCTTCCTGCCCATCTACTGGAAATTCCTCAGCCACGTCCCCGCCCTGGAAATCCTCGCCCACCGCATCGTCTGGTCCTTCGTCTTCCTCATCGGCCTGCTCGCCGTCACCGGCAAAATCAGCCCCGCCCGCCGGGAAATCGCCGCCATCCTCGCCGACCGGAAAAAACTTGCCGGCGTCCTGGCCGCCACCGTCCTCATAAGCATAAACTGGCTGGTCTACATCTGGGCGGTCAACGACAGCCGCATCCTCGAAACCAGCCTCGGCTACTACATTAACCCCCTCGTCAGCGTCCTCCTCGGCATCGTCGTCCTCAAAGAGCGCCTCTCCCTCCGCCAGACCGTCGCCGTCGCCCTCGCCGGCCTCGGCGTGCTCAACCAGGCCGTCAACGTCGGCGGCCTCCCCTGGGTATCCCTCGCCTTAGCCTTCAGCTTCGGCCTCTACGGCCTCTGCAAAAAAATGCTCCACATCGGCGCCGTCACCGGCATCACCCTCGAAACCCTCCTCCTCTCCCCCATCTCCTTCCTCTACCTCGCCTGGCTGCAAAACCAGGGCGTCGGCGCCCTCACCCCCGGCCAGCCCGCCACCGCCGTCCTCCTCATCCTCACCGGAGCGGTCACCGCCATCCCCCTGCTGCTGTTCGCCAACGCCGCCAACCGCATCCCCCTCACCATCCTCGGCTTCATCCAATACCTCTCGCCCACCATCGCCCTCTTCGTCGGCGTCTTCATCTACCACGAGCCCTTCTCCGCCGGCCGCTTCCTCTCCTTCGCCTTCATCTGGGCGGCGCTCGCCGTCTTCTCCCTCCCCCCCGCCAAGCGGCCCGCCCGACGCGAACCGCCCCTCACCGAAGCCCGGGAAACCGCCAAATAACTGGCCACAGCCGTTCCCTCCGCAATATAAAACCCTCTGAAGCCATTCCGCTTCAGAGGGTTTTTCCGTTTTCACGGCGACCCTTTTATCCTTCCGCTTCCGGGAGGCTTTGCGCCTCGCTAGCCTGTCCGGGAGCCGCTACACCTTCCACCGCATCAGGACGCCTTTCGCCGCCGGACACTTGCTGGCGCAACTGCTCCAGCGCCTCGTAGTTGAACAAATTGTCGTCGTCCGTATAACTCACCTCCCGCACCTAGTTCTTCCCGGAAAAAGCCCTCAATATTTGCGCAATAAATACCGGCGGCAGTGCGACCCGCACAAATTCCGCCTCCTCAGCCCCGCACAGCCGATTGCATATGGAAACGCGGCCGGCAGTAATGGTACAATATCCCTGTAACCACACTTGGCGAAAGGACTGAACTTATGCCCAAAGTACATTTCAAGCGCGGCGGCTTCATCGAAAGCAGCCACCAGATAGAAGCCGTGGCCGTCGACCGGGCCGGCCGGCCGATTCTCGCCACAACCCGCCCCCACTACCGCACCTTCTGGCGCTCCGGGGCCAAACCGTTTCAGATACTCCCCTTCCTCGCCCGCGGCGGAATGGAGAAATTCAATCTCACGGAACGGGAGCTGTCGGTCATGGTATCCTCGCACAGCGGGGACGAATTCCACCTCCAACTCGTGCGCTCCATTCTCGGCAAAATGGGGCTGAGCCCCGAAAACCTGGCCTGCGGCGTATCCGAGCCGCTCGACGCCGCCATCGCCCGCCAATTATACAAGGACGGCCGTCCCTACTCCGCCCTCCACAACGACTGCTCGGGCAAACACGCCGCCATGCTCGGCCTCGCGCTCCTGACCGGCGCGCCGCTCGCCGGCTATACCAGCCCCGACCACCCCGTCCAGCGGCTGATGCGCTCCGCCGTGGCCCTCTCGGCCGGCCTGGCCGAGAGCGAAATGGACGAAGGCGTCGACGGCTGCGGCGTCCCCACCTTCTGCCTGCCCCTCCGCAACATGGCCCTCGCCTACGCCCGGCTAAGCGCCCCCACCGAAGAAGACTGGCAGGACCGGCGCGCCGACGTTGCCCGCATCCGCGACGCCATGCGTCACAACCCCGACTGCGTCGGCGGCCGCGGCCGCTTCGAAACGGTGCTCATGGAAACGACCGGCGGCCGCCTGATCGCCAAGCTCGGAGCCGAAGCGTCCTTCTGCATCGGCTGCTGCCCGACCGGGCAAGGGCTCGTGTTCAAGGTTATCGACGGCGGCCGGCGGGCGCTCGAACACTTCGGCATCTACATCCTAAAACGCCTCGACTGGATAACCGCCGAAGAACAAACCGCCCTGCTGAAGCACTTCCCGCCGGAAATCCGCAACGACCACCAACAGCCCGTCGGCTCGGCCGAAATCGAATGGGATGCGTAAAATACACAACCCCCGAAGCTCAACCAAGCTGCGGGGGTTGTATTCTACGGCCGGCTACGCTGACGGCAAGAGCACACTTTTTCGTAATTATCACGCTGCTAATGACCATTCGCGAGGAATTCAATTATGGATTTCTCCGGTCGGCGGGGCGGCAGGGAGGAAAAAACCAGGATTCATGGAAATATTTCTCATGGAAAACCTTGGCCGATCCTTCCGACATCGGCCGCTGCCCCTGCCGGCCGAAACAGGCACGGCCTTCCTGGGGCGAGAGGAGGGACTGGCCTTGAAAAAGGCCCCGAAAGCGACAAAAATAACGGTAATCATCCTTATTCTGCTGGCAGCGGTATTTGCCTACTACGCCGCCGAAGTCATGCTCGCCCGGGCCGCCACCGCCGCGACCGTCGAGGCCTGTTACAAATCCGGCCGCATAAAAATGACCGTCAACGACTTATCGCCAAGACAGTTGGCCGTTTTGCTCAAAATTCAGGACCCCGGCTTTTATCGCCACCACGGCGTGGACTTCCACACCCCCGGCGCCGGCTGGACCACCATCACCCAAGGACTGGCCAAAAGCTTTTACTTTGAAAACTTCCGACAGGGTCCCATGAAAATCAAGCAGACCCTGTGCGCCCGCTTTGCTCTCGACCCTTTGGTCGACAAGGAAACCCAGCTCACCCTATTTATCAACCTGATGTACTTCGGCAACGGCATCTACGGCTTGTCGGACGCGGCGGCCTACTATTTCCGCAAACCGGTGGCCGAACTCACGGAAGACGAATACATCGCCCTGATAGGCTGCCTGATCAACCCCACCGGCCTGAACGTAAAAAGCCACCCCCGGGAAAACGCCCAGCGCGTCCAGCGGATAAAAAAAGTATTGTCCGGCGCATACACGCCCCAAGGCCTCTTCGACATCACCTACGAGGGCGCGGATAAGATCTGACGGCCGGCGGACCGCGCTCTATCGAAAGACACTCCCCTTATACAATTACTTTCCCATGCTAAAAAACATATCCGGAACATCACTGTTCCGGATATGTTTTATTTCGCATCCCGATGCGCCGTTCCGTTGCGGCCGGCCGATTTGTCCCTACCCGCCGACATACATACGGTCGGTTTTCAAAATATGATTCACAAGCCAGTCGGCAAAGAAATCCAACAAGTCGAACAAATACTTTTCTTGATTGGCGTCGACCGAGTTCAGGTCGACGTTGCTGATTTTTTCGATGAAATCGCTATGCTGAACCTTATGGGACAACAGTTTTGGATAACCGATACTGGCCATATATTCTTCTTCCTGGCTAAAGTGCGTAACGGTATAATCCCTCAACTCGTCCAATATCTCCATAATCTGATCATACTTGTCCGTCCGCAGTTCATTTTTCAAAAGATCATACGCTTTATTGGCGATAGCGAATAAATTCTTGTGCTGCTCATCGATGTCTGCTAAACCAAGGCGATATTCTTCCGACCATTGAATCATATCAGAGGCTCCTTTCCTTTGCGGAAATAAGTTACCAGCGTATATATAACTTGATTCGGCCTTTATTTGTCTAATCCTTTCACAAGCTTTCCAACAACCAGAGAGATCTCAGGATTGTATCAGATTTTTTCTGTGTTTGCAGATTGTCGCTTTGATGGCGGCGTAATCTACCTCATCAGGCAAAGCCTCTTTGAGGGGCTTCAGCTTGGCTGCCCCCAATTCGTCAATCTTGGCGAGAATCAGCGCCTCATACCGGGCAGGGATTAGCGGGGACCAGTCGATTGCATATCCTTCAACACCGCACCGCATCAGATGGTCTTGCACGGTAAGCAGCTTCAGCTTGCGCTGCGCGGCGATTGCCGCCAGTGAATGCCCGGCCTGGTACAAGCCTAGCGTGACTACATGACTGGGAGTATCATCGCCGTTATCGTCACTCGCTGGCGGCGCCGTAGGCGCGGGTCGAAGCGCCCGATTATGCGCAGCACTATATTGTTGGATGACCCGCAGGAAGTCGTCACCGTAGCGCACTAATTTGGTCTCCCCGACCCCCTTGATTGACCGCAGGGCCTCCCGGTCGGCTGGGCAATGTTCACACATCTCCCTGAGCGTACTGTCGGCAAACACCACATAGGGCGGCACTCCTATCCTGTCGGCGATTGACTTACGCAATTCCCGCAATAGTTGAAACAGCGAATTGTCTTTTGTCACTGTCTGCGGCCTTTTGGGGGTCTTCTGCCACACTTTGGCTTCATCTTTTAATACCGCGGCCCCCTGGCCAGTCACTTTTACCACCGGGTACTCGCTCTCGGTCAGGCAAAGATATCCGGTGGCAATCAGCCGGTTGATAAGGTCTTTCAGCTCTTGCAGGCCGTATTCTTTAAGGATGCCGTAGACGGACAACTCTTCTACGCCCAACTGACGGACCTTCTTGTTCTTTGCTCCTTTTAACACATCGGCGATTAGGTTTATGCCATAACGCTCTCTTAGCCGCACGATGCAAGAAAGTACCTTTTGCGCCTCGACGGTTATATCGACCAGCTCATTGCCATCGTTGCAGTTGCCGCAGTGGCCGCACTCCTCGGCAGCCGCCGTCTCGCCGAAATACTCCAGAATGTACCGGCGCAAACAAGCAGGGGTGTGGCAATAGTCCACCATCGATTTCAGCTTTGCGAATTCGCCGGCTTTTCGCTCGCTGTCGAGCACCGACTGTTCGATGAGAAACTTCTGCAGCATGATGTCCTGGGCGCCGAATAACAGGATACACTCGCCGGGTTCGCCGTCACGGCCGGCCCTCCCGGCCTCCTGGTAGTATGATTCCATATTTCTAGGCATGTTGTAATGGATTACATAGCGCACGTCGGGTTTATCGATGCCCATGCCAAAGGCATTTGTGGCCACCATAATATTTATGTCGTCGCGAATAAAAGCCTCCTGGCTTTTCCTGCGCTCGTCGTCACCCAGTCCCGCGTGGTATTTCCCGACCGGCCAACCCGCTTTGCGCAAGACGATATATAGATTATCGACCTCTTTGCGGGTGGCGGCATAAATTATCCCCGCCTTGTCCTTATTGGCCGCAACATACTTCAGGACAAATTCCTTTTTGTTTTCCCCCCGGCCGACGGCGAACAAAAGGTTGGCACGGTCGACGCCGGTATAGTAGGTGTCCGGTCTTTTCAACCCCAGCAGTGCGATGATATCCTGCTTCACGGTCGCGGTCGCGGTCGCGGTGAATGCGCCGATGACCGGGCGGTTGGCCAGGCGGTCGATAAACGGCCCGATCGCCCGGTAGCTGGGACGAAAATCATGACCCCACTGCGAAATGCAATGCGCTTCGTCGATAGCCAGCAGCGATATCGCCAAGGCCTGGATAGCTTCCTGGAAATATTCCGACTCCAGGCGCTCCGGGGCAACATAAAGCAGCTTGTACCGGCCCGACCTTGTGTTATAGAGGCGTTCATTCACTTCCGCGGTGGTTAACGAGCTATTGATATAAGTGGCGGGAATACCAACCCCGTGGAGGGCATCGATCTGGTCTTTCATCAGCGAAATAAGCGGCGAGATAACGATCGCGGTCCCTGGCAGCATCAGCGCCGGCAGCTGGTAGCACAGCGACTTCCCCGCGCCTGTCGGCATAACGGCTA
This sequence comes from Selenomonadales bacterium 4137-cl, assembly GCA_032334055.1. Taxonomy (NCBI): domain Bacteria; kingdom Bacillati; phylum Bacillota; class Negativicutes; family Acetonemataceae; genus Anaeroselena; species Anaeroselena agilis. The sequence goes on from JAUOZS010000001.1 coordinate 2,670,874, forward strand.
AAGTATCGGTGCCCTTTATCAGGCTGCCGATTATCTCGGCCTGTCCTGGACGAAAATCGGCGTAGCCGTAGTATTTCCGCAATAAATCCCGGGCCTTTTGCACGCGTTTTATTCTCCTATCAGGTTTTATTATTGGTTTAATTCAGTTTCTCTCATTATAACACTCCCGGCCCGACCTTTCTTTAGATTTTCGGCGGGCTGCGATCATCGTCACAGGCTCGCTGTCCAATTGTTTTGCAGTCCTTGTCCTGTTGCCGGGTCCTCGACAATAAAAAGAACACACGCCCGGAACATCGCTGTCCCGTGCATGTGTTCTTTTATTCTGCATTATGATTCGTCTTCCCGTTCTCCCCGGTCTCCTCGTCCGGCCTGTTTTGACCGCCTGGGGGATCGTTCACCCAAGATAACTATGTAGTCCCGGCAAAAGAAAACTCACTCCCAAATAGGTGAATATCACCGCAATAAAACCTATAGAAGCCACTGACATCACGAATGGATTATCATAGCCGCGCTCCAGGCGAAAATGAAAATAGGCGGAATAGATCAGCCAGGTGATCAAAGACCAGGTTTCCTTAGGGTCCCACCGCCAGTATGACCCCCAGGCATATTCAGCCCATACGGCTCCTGTAACAATTACCAATGTTAAAAAGGGCATGGCCAAAACTATCAAGCGATCGGTCAACCAGGCGGCTTTGCTCGTATCATCCGGGTTTGACGCCGTGATTTTGGTTTGCCATAAATAGAGCACAGCTGTGCAAAAAGATGCCGCCAGCAGGCCGTAGGCCAGCACTGCCACACTGATGTGAACCGCCAGCCACCAACTTTTCAGGGCCGGCATCAGTTGACGCGGCAACGAAAAACTTGCCGCGGTGACGGCAGTCATAACCAGCAGTAGAGCCAGCGCGACAGGCATAACCGCCGGCATCCGGCAACGCCAGTCAATCACGAACAATATACCCGCCAGTAAACCGTTAAATAGCAGGCCGAATTCATAGAGGGAGATTCCCGGCCAGTGGGCAGCGACGGCGGCACGGGCAGCGACCGCCGCGAAATTGGCCAGACAGCCGGCCAACAGTAAATACCTGCCAAATATGACGTCAGGCTTCTTGCGACTGAAGACGTAGCCAAAAAAAGCTAACAAGTATAGGCCCAGAGCAGAAATGGTTAAATATTTATCCATGAGAAGCGTCCAACACCTTCGCAAGTTGCTCGATTTTCGCGGACAATTGCCGCCGATAAGGGTTGCCCCCTATCAACAGGGTTTTTACATAGACTGACTGTCCTTCCTCCCTGAGACTAAGATAAATGATATGGTGAGGGGATAGAACGGTGGCGAAAAAGGCGATCACCAATAAGAGAAAACCACCGAAAACGAACGGTATTCCTGGATCGCGTTTTATCTGCAGCCGGGAATACTTCTTGACGCCGCCGAAGACCCACTGCTGCCCCGCTCCCGGCAGGACGAACGGTCTGTCGAGAGGCTGGCTGGCTTTGTAAAGCAACCTGTTGCCAGCATACACCGCATAAAGCACATCATCAAATTGCGGCCTGTAGCCTAGGATCTGCAGTAGTTCGGAATTGTCCGCATTCAGGGGGATTACGGAGTATTCCGAAAACCAGGCAGCAGGCTGTCTTTCGCCGATTGCCTGCAACCGCACCCTGTACCCGTACCCAAACTGCTGAATGGATAATCCGAAAACATCCAACGGGTGGTTGACAGTCACTGAGCCCCTTACTTCTCCAGCGCCGGCCCAAAAGCTGACATCGCTGGTAAATTCGGAAACTCCCCCGTCTGGGTAATAATCAATGCGAAAATCCCGCAGGAGAATGTGCCCCCGGACGGTTTGGCCGGAACGGGCGTCTGTCCTGACGGCGACCTTCTCGCCAACCGGTGCGTCGACAATGGCCTGAAACCCGAAATAGCTTCCGCAAAAACCGGCGACAAGGATAATCAGTATCGCCAAGTGAAGCACAATTGCCGCTGCTTTTCCCAGCACACCCTTCTCGGCGCGCAGGAGGTACTGCTCGTTCTTGTCGACCCGCGTGCAGTAATTTTGCTGCCGCAGGTAGTCGGTAACCCGTCCCAATACCGCTTCCGGGTTCTCCCTGGCTACGCAAAATTCCGGCCCGGTAAGCCGGGGGGGCGACGAGCCTGACCCGGAAAGCATTTTCCCAAAGCGCCGGATCTGAGCTAACGTGCAAGCAGTAAGCTGGAGAAAAAAGATGATCAGCAGTGCTTGAAAAGCGGCAGACCGAAATAACTCACCGGCCGGATCGATCACCGTTATTACTGCGCTCAAAGCGGCGATGGCGCCACACAATAACAGCCCGGCCCGCATCGAGAAGAAAATCCGGGTGAATACGTTCATTGGAAGGCTCCCACTTAACGATTTAGCCAAAGAGAGCGAAGCGGCTTCGCTCTCTTTGGTTGTGCAACCGACCTACCGCAGGCCGATGATGCGCGCAAAATCTTTGACGTCCCGGGTCCATTGCGGGGGGTTGTCGTTCTTGTGCTGCCCGGAATATTTGTCATAGTCTTCCGGGTAGTTTTTACCCGGAGGGAAATCGGCTGTCGCCGGTGGTCCCAGCGGGGTCCCGTCCTGACGCCATACCTCGCCGTAGCTGAAACCGACGTAAGCCGGATTGATATCGCCGCTGGCTTCGCTGAAGCCTTTTGTGTCGTACCGCCCTGCCAGAACATCCCGCATCTTGTCCTGCAAAAACGGGTTGATGCTATAGATATAGGCCATTATGTAGTTGATCTGCTGGGTGGAAAGCCGGCCGATCCATGGTTGCATTTTCAAGGCGGCAAACTCTTGGCCGCCGATGTCGGCGGGGTCCTGGTACATGCTGAAAACCACCGCCCGTTCGATCTGTTGGCGCAAAACGATGGGAAAGACCATGTTATTGCTGGCCAGATCCTTGTCGTTCCAGCCTGGAACGCGCCCATCGGGATGGCCGGGGTTTTCCACGCCGCCTTTTCCTTCCGGTCCGTGGCAGGTAAAGCAGCCCTGTTCGGCCGCCAACTCTTTTCCTATGGCGATGACCAAATGCGGATCATTATCCTGGCTGCGGACATCATGCATCAGCACCGCGTTGTAATTTAGGGCGAAATAGAGGACAGCCCATAGCGGAACGGTCACAAAAATTACTTTCAGCAGCCACGGAATCGGCTTATAACCGGCTTGAACCGTATGGTTGTCATGATAAAGTCGCTTTTCGGCCAACTTTGTCATCCCCCTCGCTAGCGCAGAGTTTTGAGATACTCGACAACCGCGTGAACATCGCTTTCAGGCAAATAACTGAACGGAACCATCCATGTACCCGGATTGAACCGGGATGGGTCTTTGAGATGCTCTTTCTGCCAGAATTCAGATGGCCAGCGGGCCCATGCATGACTCAGATCGGGTCCGCGGCGATGTTGCTCGAACAGCACCGGATTTTGGTAATAATACACTTCCGGCGAAGTGAAGTTGCCGATATCGCCTCGTCTGAAGACGGTAATTTCATTTGCTTCCGCGTTGCGTACCATCTGGGAATGGCACCACAGACAACCTTCACGGATGTAGATGGCGCGGCCCCTAGCTTGCAGCGCGGTATATTGCACAGACTGGGGGCCGGGTTTAAGCTCCTTGGCCCCGATGGCCGGTATGGCGTAAGTGGTGACGACCGCGAAAGAAAAAGTTGCTAACATGTACATGGCCAGGCGTGGCAGCGAGTGTTCGAAAGCGAAGACTTTACCCGCCGCAGCGCCTTCTTCGGCGAGAACGTCTTCTTTCGTCATCAGTTCAACCTGCTCCCCATGCCTGATGGAGGCAACAATGTTGATGACAAACAGCACCTGGGCAATAACAAAGGTTAAGCCGGATAACACCAAGGCGACCATATGCGGGTGCGACGCCCGCACCACCGCATCGACCCAGTGCATGCCCGCGATGGCGTTCTGCCAGTTCGCGCCCTGAACAAGGCCTGCCACGGTCAGGGACAGGAAAATTCCTGTTATTCCGATGGTGGACAGCCAGAAATGCCATGCTGCCAGACTGTCGCTCCACCAATGGCGGGAAAACAATTTCGGCATAATATAGTAAATGGTGCCGATGGCAATGAAGGTGAAGCCACCTCCCAGCGCCAGCATGGCGTGGCCGGGCACCCATTGGCTGAAGTGGAGATATTTTGATACGAACATCAACGCCTGGAAGGAGCCTTGGAAGCTTACCAGCATGTACATAGTAAGCCCAACCAGCACAAAACGGAGAGTGTTGTCCGTCCACAGCAAATCCCAGCGGGGGCTTGTCATTTTGTACAAATTCCAAATTGCCGCCGTAACCGGGATGACCATCAGTACGGAAAACACGGTCGCTTCCGCCATCAGCCAGCGGGGTACGGGACCGTCCAGGGTATGGTGCGCCCCCACAGCAGGATAGAATACCGCCAGCGACCAAAGACCGATCACCGAAAGATAATGACTATAGACAGGCTGATGGGTTATTCGCGGGATCATGAAGTAGGACATACCAATGCCCAGCGTGGTGAACCACAGGCCTAAAATGTTATGGCCCAAAAACCAGTTGGCCACGTTGTCGAAATAACCGCTGAAAGGATTTGTGATAAAGTTGAGGTATAGACCTTTTCCCAAGACAATAATCAATGGCATCCAAATAAGCGAACCATAAAGATACCATACACCGACATTCATTCGCTGCTGGGTGCGGACCCGAATGGTTGCCGTCATGGCGTAAAGCAGCAGTAAAAAGGCGATAAGAAGGAAAAGATCCGCCGGCCAAAACATGGAAGCGTACTCCCTCCCCCGGGAGTACCCCATCAGCAAACCGATATTTCCGGCCAGCAGCCCAATATTCCAGAAACCGATGGCAGCTACCGCGCATTTCTCATGTTGCAGCGCCGTCTTTGTCATATGGGGAATGGCGTATATCAGGCCGCCCAGAAAAGTTAGGGACAGCCAGGCGAAAGCCAGAACGTTGACATGTACCTGGCGAATCTTCCCGTATTCGATAAAGGGGCGCATATCAACAGGGGCTTTGTAAATGATTTCCGGGAAAGCAAAATGAACTGCCATCCATAGACCCAACAAAATACCCAGGAGAAGCCAACAAGCCGCCGACAAAAAAGCCAGCTTTACCGCTCGGTTCACCGTCATTCCTCCTTGTCAAGGGATAACCCCCGATTAGATTGGCTTTCCTTTCCGTACTTCTACGACAAACATCCCAATCCTTCTTTAGAGATTTTTTGCTAAAATGTTACCAATTGACAAAAAAATGCCCGGAACATTGTCGTTCCGGCACGCGGGTTATCCCCTCCTTGAATTTCAGGCTATTGCAAACTCCGGCAACGGACATGGCATCTCGCACCAAAAGGAACGAGTTCCGCGTCCTTCTCCAGGCATACAGCAAAAATGCCGCACCTTTCCGCCGCCTTAACTGTGCCAATTCGTTCCGGGGGGGGGGGGAGTCGCCAACGCTTTTGCCGCATATCATTGTCAAGTCAAAAGCCCTGGCGCGCGCCAGGGCTTTTTTCACCCATTTTCTATGAATATTATACCAGAAAACCCGCCTGATTTTAAGACTGTAAATTGTTGGATATAATTGCTACAATCTACTGTAACCCCCCTAGAAAGGAAGTGGCTCTATGAAAATCGTCGCCGTCAACGGCTCCCACAAAGGCCGGGCCGGCAACACCGCCGTAATGGTCGACGCCTTTTTGAAAGGGGCGCGGCTAGCCGGGGCCGAAACGGCCCATATCGCCTTGGCGGAAAAAGAAATCGGGTATTGCCGCGCCTGCAAAGCCTGCTGGTTCGCCACCCCCGGTCAATGCGTCCTCAGGGACGACATGGCGGAAATAGCGCCCCTCCTAAAAAGCGCCGCCGTCTGGGTCTGGGCCACCCCGCTCTACTTCGACAACCTCTCCTCCCGGCTCAAAGCCTTCCTCGACCGCCTGATGGTGCTCGCCAGCCCCCGCTGGACGAAGGACGACCACGGCGAATGCCGCCACCTCACGGCCGGACCGCCGCCCAAACTGGCGCTGATCGCCAACTGCGGCTATCCCGAAAGGTCCCACTTCCAGGTCATCTCCCACTGGCTGGAAAGGCACGCCCGCAACCTCGGCGCCGAAGTGGTCGGCGAAATCTACGCCTCCGAAGGCGCCCTCCTGACCAGCCCGGCCGACGAACTCCGCCCCGTCGTCGCGGACCGCCTCCAGGTCATCGAAACGGCCGGCCGGGAAATCGCCGCCGGCCTCGCCATATCGGCGGAAACCCGCGAACTGCTGGCCCGGCCCTTCATACCCGCCGAAGCCTACATCCGGGGAGTCGAGAGCCACATCGCCGCCCTGCTAGAAAAGGCTCCCTGAGTACAGCAAAGCCCCGCGGACGGCAGAAGGATTCGGGCCTTAAAAGTGGAATACAGCCTCAAACCGATCTTGCGGAAAGGAAGAACCCTATGCATCGCTTCGCATACCCCCGCAAACCGCATATATTCGCCGCGCTGTTATTCCTCTGCCTCTGCCTCCTTGCCGTCCCATCCTTCGCCTCCCCAGCGCCGCCCGGCTATCACCGCATCGTTCTGCTGTCCGATCCGCATCTCCCTGTCAGAGCGGCCAAAGCAGCCGACCAGTCCAGGCAGAATAAGATCATCGCCGCCAAGAGCAAGCTCGTCGACGACATCAACGCCTGGGAGGACGTCGGCGAAATCGTCGTCCTCGGCGACATAGCCGCCAGCCGGGGAACGACGGACGAATACGCCTACGCCGCCGGCTATTTTGCGAAATTCAACGCGCCACGCGTATTTATAACCGGCAATCACGACTACATCTACCGCGACGAGCCCAACGAGAACGGCCGCAGCGTCCGGGGGGACGCCCGCTCCCGCCGCGACAAGCTGCAGCGGTTCAAAAAAACGTTCGGCCTGCCGGAATTGCACCACACCCAAAAAATCGGCGCCTATCTGCTGGTTTTCCTGTCGCTCGACTCGCCCGATTCCCCGCATCTCGCGGCAATCTCCGGCCGCCAGCTTGACTGGCTTAAGGAAGAATTGAAGAAAAACCCTTCCGCGCCGACGATCATCTTCTGCCATGCCCCCCTGGCGGGTACGCTGGCACAATACAACAAGTCCGTCAACACCCCCAACTACATCGCCCAGCCGGAGCAAAAGCTCGCCGAAATAATCGCCGGCAACCCGCAGATTTTTCTGTGGGTGTCCGGGCATACCCACACGCCGGCCGACAACCCCTCTTTCGCCTCCGCGGTCAACCTGTATGCCGGCCGGGTAACCAACATTCACAACACCGACCTGGACCGGGAGGTTATCTGGACGAACTCGCTCTACCTCTACGCCGACAAAGTCATCGTCAAAACCTTCAACCACAAGAAAGGCGTATGGGTCGACGAACTGGAACGCGCCTTCCCGCTCCCACAGGTAAACAATAATTCTGGTAATATGTAAATCCGTGTGCTATATTATATTTATATACTCGCGTCTAACGGAGGTCGCATATGGCCAGAAAGGGGTACCGCGCGGGCGACGTGATCTATCTGGGCAGGCTCGCCGGCGGCAAGATTTCCGTCCTGCCGGTACTGCTCGTCGAGCTCGTCAGCGTCAGCATCGACGGTGAATTGTGGAAGGTGCGCAGCTCGGAATCCGGCGACGTATATACCCATTTTATCCAGTACCCGGATGAGGAAGACGACCCCGGCAGCGACGGCCCCTTCATCGACATCCCCGTATCTTAGCCTCCGTAAAGCAAGGCCCCCGGCTACGCCGGGGGCCTTTTCCGTTTCCTTATCCTTGCAGTACCGGCACAGTGTTGGCCGCGCCCGGCATGACGGTGATGGTGAAATCCTTCTTGCCGAGCTTCTCCTTGGCGATGCGGTAGGCTTCGTCCAGGCTGGTTACGGCGATCATACCCGTACCGTTGACGAAATCGACGTTCTCGGGCTTGGTGACGACGATCAGCGGCTGCTTTTGGGCGATATCGGCGCACTTGTAAGCCACAAAGCCGGGGATGGTGAAATGGTTGCGGATCGCCATCTCGAAGTCCAGCATATTCTTGTGCTTGAACCAGTCGCTGAATTCCCGCGGCTCGTAGATATCCCGGCATTCCATGATGCAGATGATCGCCCCGCCCGGCTTGCAGGCCATATAAGCGTTGTCGATCGTCTTCGAACCCTGGTAAAGGTTGATATCCTTCGGGAAGCCGCCCGACGAAGCGATTACCAGGTCGGCCTGGGCCTTGATCGGCACGCCGTAGATCTCCTCCACCAGCTTGGTGCCCGCCTCCCATGCCTTGTACCAATGGCCGGCAAAGAATTTGGCGAACTTGCCCTCGGGCGTGAATACGGCGTTCAGCAGGAAATCGGGCTTGGCCAGCTCGGCCATGTCGCACATGTCGTGATGCATATCGTTCGGCTCCAGCGATCCCGAGGCGCACAGCGGATTCAGGCCCTTGCCAACCTCCTTGTTCATGCAGAACAGGTGGTTGCCCTGGATGGTGCGGAAGCCGCTGATCGCCGGCATGATCGACTTGCGGCCGCCGCCGAAGCCGGCCATGAAGTGATAGACGATGCCGCCGGTGATGATCATCCTGTCAGCCTCGGCCAGGCGCTTGTTAATGTAGGTCTCCACGCCGCGGCTGGTTTTGCCCACATACGCAAGCTCGTCCTGATTGTGGCAGTCGTGCTGGTAGACAGGTACGCGATGGCACACGTCCTGCCCGCACACCAGGACGTCTTCGTCAACGGTGTGTGCCCGGTGGGCGCCTACGCCGATGACGATGAACATGTCGCTGTCGGGGATTCCGCAGGCGTTCAGCTCATCAAGCAGCACCGGCAAGAAGAAATTGAACTTGACCCAGGCCCGGGTGATGTCGCTGACGACGATGCCGACCTTCTCGCCCGGTTTGACGATCTCCTTCAGGGGAGGGGTGCCGATCGGGTTGGCGAGCGCTTCCTTGACTGCCGCGGCGACATCGGTCACCGGCGGATAAGCCCGCCCTTCGATGACCTGTATGATCTGCTCTTCCGGCAGGGCGAGCTTGAGCTTCTGGTCGCCGAATCCGAACTCGAAGATCTTTTCCATAATAAATTTCCACCTCACGTAGCAATTTATCTTATATTATTAGCCTTGCCGGTAACTATTTCCTGCCGTCCGGCCGGCAAAACGGCCTCCCCTGTAATATTATATTTTTTTATCCCGTCACTATCCGTAGCGCCGTCGCCGAAAATGGCGCCAATCGTCGTCAGCCCGTAGCCCTTGGCCCGCAGGGCGGGGATAATTTCGCGCAGCGCTCCGGCCGTATTCGCTCCGTGCAAATGGAAAAGAACGACAGAGCCGTCGGCAGTTTCTTCGGTCACCTGCCGGGCGATCTTCTCCGCGCTCAGTCCTGACCAGTCGCGGCTGTCCACGTCCCACATCACCATCGCCCGATAGCCGAGCTCGCCTAAAACGCCTGTCAGCGTGCCGTTATAGACCCCGTACGGTGGCCGGAAAAACCGTGCCCCTTCCCGGCCGGTCACCTCCCTGAGCGCCGCGCCGGCGGCCAGGATTTCCTCCCGCATCCCGGCCGCGTCCAACCAGCTGAAGCGGGGATGAGAATAAGAGTGATTGGCGATTTCATGGCCTTCGGCCACTATGCGCCGAACCTCGTCAGGGTTGGCCCGCACCCACTCCCCCAGCAGGAAGAAAGTGCTCCGCACCCCCGCTTCTTTGAGGACATCAAGGATTTCGTTCACCCGCCAGGCCGGGCCGCCGTCGTCGAAGGTCAGCGCCACATAAGGCCTGCCGGCTTCGCTCCGCCTCAGCACGGCCAAGGACCCCCCCGCGGGAGACGGCACAGTCGGCGTCACAGCCACGGGTGGAGGTATTTTTCGCAGAAGCTCGCTCGCCGTCACCAGTTCGAAGCCGCGGGCTTTAAGCTCGCCGACGACCGCCGGCAGAGCGGCCGCCGCCGTTTTTAGCTTCATATTAATATTGACGATCGCGCCCCCGGCGACCGCCCCCTTGAGCTGTTCCACCACCGCTTCCGCCGAATCCACCAGCCAGTCGCCCGCGTCCACCCCGCGCACCACGGCTACGGGCGGCGTCAGGCCCGCCGCCGCCTGGCGGAAGTTGTCCCCATAATAGCTATAGGGCGGCCTCAAGACGCGCGGCTCAAGGCCAGCCGCCGCCTGCACGGCCTTGGCCCCGGCCGTCAGGTCGGCGGCGATGTCCGCTACGCCGGCCTCGGCCCAGTAGTCGTGGCGCAGGCCGTGATTGCCGAATTCGTGGCCGTCCGCGACCGCCTGCTTCACCGGCAGGCCAGCCAGAGCCTCGCCCTTGATGAAAAAGGTTACTTTGATCTTCTCCTCCCGGCATAGCTTAAGCACAGCCGCGACCTCGGCCGCGTCCTCTAAATCCTCGATCGTCAGGGCCACCGCCTTCGCCGCCGGCGCCTTGTCGACGACGGCCGGCGGCGCGGCCGCGGCAGGCTGCGCCCCCAAAAATACGGCCATGATAATTGCGCCGATAATCGCTATTCGCAAAGCTTCATCCTCCTGTCAGCATGATTCACTGACAGTGTATGACGCCTGTCCGCCCGGTAGAACCGGGCGCGGAGGTTGCCACCGGCGGGAAGTTTTACTACAATGATAAGGATGGACTGGCTTGTAAAAATATAGAGACGGATAAAATAGGCTTTTTAACAAGGGCAGCCGAGAGGCTCTGGCAAGCTCTGGCAGGAGCACTGGCAAAGGCACTGACATTTTCCCTGACATTTTCGTACGTTTATTCTGACATCCGCATCGATATCAAGGATTAACGAGGGGTTTTGCGAGATTATGAGAACGATTCCCGGAATTTGCCGTTTTTGCTCCGGAGGGTGTGGCGCCATTTTCAGCGTGGCAAAGGGCGAAATTGTCGCCGTTAAGGGCGACCCCGCCCACCCCGTCAGTCAGGGCGTCCTGTGCGCGAAGGCCGGCGCGGGCTCTTTCCGCGACCGGCCGGAGCGCGTCACCCGTCCGCTGTGGCGGCCGCCGGGGGGCGACTCGTGGCGGGAGATCACCTGGCGGCAGGCTATCGCCCTGGTGGCCGGGAAGCTCAAGGCGGCGCGCGACGCGGGCTGGGCGCCGGACGACGCCCGCACCGACGGCATCGCCGTGTTCGGCTCGGCGGCGGTGACCAACGAGGAGAGCTATCTGCTGGCCAAGTTCACGCGCCTGCTCGGCTCGACGTACATCGAGCATCAGGCCCGCGTCTGACACGCCCCCACGGTGGCAGGTCTGTCATCGACTTTCGGTTACGGGGCGACGACAAATTCGTGGGCCGACCTGGCGGCGGCCGGCACGGTGCTGATCGCCGGGGCCAACGCGGCCGACAACCATCCGGCGGCGATGCGGCAGGTGCTGGCGGCGCGGGCGGCCGGGGCGAAGGTAGTGGTCGTCGACCCCCGCCGCACTTCGACCGCCGCCCAGGCGGACGTTTTCGCCCAGCTTCGCCCTGGCAGCGACATCGCGCTGCTGGGGGCGGTCATTAATATTATTCTGGAACAAGGGCTGTTCGACCGCGATTATGTCGCCAGGTTCACGAACGCCCGCTATGTGGTTAACCCCGGCTACGGCTTCGCCGACGGGCTGTTCGCGGGTTACGACGCCGCGACCCGCAGCTATGACATGGGCTGCTGGGCCTATGCCCTTGATGAAGGGGGCCGGCCGGCCGAGGCGACCGATATCGACGCGCCGGGGACGGTTTTCAGCCAGCTGCGCGCGCACTTCCGCCGCTATGACGCGGCGACGGCGGCGGCGATAACCGGCGTGCCGGCGGCGACGATCGCCGCGATGGCCGCGGCGGTGGCTGGGCGGCGGCCGCTGGCCATCCTTTACGCGCTGGGGATAACCCAGCACACGACCGCGGTGCAGACCATCCGCTGCTACGCCATCCTGTCGCTGCTGCTGGGCTCGGCGGGGGTGGCGGGCGGCGGGGTGAACGCGCTCAGGGGCGAGGCCAACGTGCAGGGGTCGACCGACCTCGGCAGCCTCGCCACCAGCCTGCCGGGGTACCTGCCGGCGCCGGCCGGGGAGGACGCGACGCCGGCCGCTTACGCGGCCCGTTACGGCGCGGAGGCGGCCGGCGGCCTCGCCGCCCTGCTGGCGGCATGGTTCGACGCGGCGCCGGAGGAAGGCTACCGCTGGCTGCCGCGCCTGGGAAAAGACAAGCCGGCCACCTACCTGCCGATGCTGGCGGCGATGGCGGCCGGGCAATTCAAGGCGGCGCTGGCGGTGGGCATCAACCCGATGGTCAGCACCCCCGACAACCGCCTGGCGGCGCAGGCGCTGGCGGCGCTCGACACGCTGGCGGTGGTCGACCTCTTCCCGTCCGAGACGGCCGAGTTCTGGCGGCTGCCCGGCGTAAGACCGGGGGAAATCAAAACCGAGGTGGTCCTGCTGCCGGCGGCCCACTTTTACGAGAAGGCCGGCTCGGTGACGAGCGGCAGCCGCCTCATCCAGTGGCAGCGGCGCCTCCTCCGCCCCGCGGGGGCGTCCAGACCCGACCTGGCGATAATCGACCTGCTCTTCCGGGCGGTGCGCCGCCTGTGCGCCGCCGCCCCGGCCCCTCACGACGCCCCTCTTCTCAGGGCGCAGTGGGACTACGGCCGGCCGGCGGACGCGAACAAGGTGCTGGCGGAGATCGACCGCGCCTGCCGCCTGTACGCCGGGGCGGCCGACTCCCTGGCGGCGGGGCGCAGCTTCGCCTGGCCGGAGGGACAACGGATACTGTACGAAGGCGGGACCTTCGCCACGCCCGAGGGGGTGGCCCGCCTGTTCGCCGCCCCCTATGCCGCCCCCCATGAGGACGGCGCAACGCCGGCGAAGGTGGCGGCGGTCTGCGCCGACGGACCGTTGCCCGAGCATTACGAGCCGGCGGAAAGCCCGCTGACCAATCCCCTCCACCCGGCGGTGAGCGCCAATCCCCTGCTGCGGGCGCCGGCGACGGGCGGGCACGACGTTTTCCCGTATGTGCTCACCACCTACGCCGCCCCGGTGGAGACCGGCGCGACGGTCGTCGTGGATGTCTCGGCCGCGCTGGCGGACGAGCTGGCGCTAGCCGGCGGCGACGAGGTGACGGTGGCCTCGCCCCGCGGCACGGTGAGGGCCAGAGTGCGGGTGAGCGACGCTCTTAAGCCGCTGACGGCGGGCGGGCGGACGGTCCATACCGTAGCCATGCCGCTCGGCAAAGCGGCAACGGCCCTGGGCGTCAACGCCATCACCAGCGCGGCGGCCGACCCCACAGCCGGCACCCCGGCGGCCAAAACCTGCCTGGTCGCCGTCCGCAAGGCATAAAGGACGCAAAAACCCCGGTCGTAAACGACCGGGGTTAGTTATATTTGATCCTGTTCCAGTTGATCTCGTCCTTGCCCCTGGTGAGCAGCGCGCTAACAATCTCGCCCGACGGACGGCCGGTTTTGCCTTTGACCTTAACGAGCAGATGGATAAGATAATTAAACTTGGCCTGTTCATCCGGTTGCCGTGCAAAGTTCTCTTTCATGGAAATCATCTCCATCGAATCTTTATTTTATTTTTACCATTTTCTCGCCGCTTTGTCAATAATAATTTTCCTTTAATATTAACTTTTACATTAATTTACAGAATATTTAAATAGTGGTTTGCGATAAATGTTTTTGCAGGCCGGTGTGGCGATATGATATATGTTAAGTTTTAAACCGCTCCATTCGCCGGGACCAAAGAAAAAAAGCCCATCTTTCCGATAAGGCTCCGCAAGATCATATGTCCGGGACAACTTACACCGCCAGAAAATGGTCTATGCCGCTCAGATGCTGGACAGACGGCGGTTTCAGTTAATGATTTATTCTGAAGAGTTTACCGTTGGATAATTAAGCCGCCGGGGATACGTTTTATTCTTCCCGTGATTTCCCATATCACACTGTCCTTGAAAGCTCTTCCGTACACTACCCAGGAAGTCCCTAGTATCCGCATGCATACGAAAATGTTGTTGCCGGATTGCGTGACGACCTTATTGCCGGCAAGCGCCGCTCGCCACATATCAGCGAATATCGGAAAAGATGCGATGTTACGTTTCATCCTTACCTCTTTATCGGGGTGTATGAAGATAAGCCCTGACCTTCCAACTAAATATGCATAGCCGGTCATGCCAATTGTTTGCTCACTGATAAAATTATTGACGGCGTCAATATTGACCGCCGCACCGATAAACCCTATGATCTGGTTATTTTGCTTTACCGGCGTCGCAACCATGACCACAAGTTTGCCGGTAGATTTAGACACGACTGGTTCACCGGCTACTACCGTCGCCTGTTTTTGCACAGCTTGCTTGAAATAATCTTGGTCCGCAACCGACCCTTTATTTCCGTCGCTGGCAACGAAATTACCATCCGGGGCAGCCAGGAACAACATCTCTATTGTCGGTCGAATGTTTTTGATTTCAGCCATTCGTGAAGCTGCGCTTGGGACCGCCGCCTTGATCTTATCATCCATAGCAATGTGTTCGACCATCGCTTTTATAGCCGTTATTTCCTTATTGACGCCCTCGGCGACAGCCTCAGTTCTTCCCAGGGCAAAGGCCAAAGCCTTGATCGACAGCTCATCATTTGTTTCCTCCGGATTGGCGAAAACCGGGGACCCGAATGTGATAATCAATAGTAAACAGGTGACAACTACCAAATTTGTTTTGACTCTCTTGATGTTAATCTTGGTTACCATTGCGTTTTACCTCATAATTGGGAATACTTCTAGTTGCTGTTCCGAAACATTATGGCCGCTTACCATAGTTTCGTTATAATCATTATACCAAAAATAACCATTGACGCGCGGATTTCTCAAAACTCTCCAAGTGATAAAATATGCGGATATGCAAAAAACAACCCTCGTCAGCATTTTCTCCCAGCAAACGAGGCTTGTCATGCGAGTGGTCCTTTTGGGTGGGATTGCGTGGTGGAGGCGATCCAACACCATGCAAATCGACCTATTTGAAGGATGCAAAAGAACCGTCCCTTTGTATCCTTAGGGTGGAGGGAAACCATGAATACAACGCTATAATACGACCGCACCTTTTCTTGCGAACAAAAAGGAGCAGCTAAAACCGCTCCCACACGCTGGATTTGGTAAAATAAACTAAAAAAAGGCACCTCTTTCTAAGTACGCGGGTTTTCGGTTTTTCCGGATTTGTATGGTGGAGGCGAGGGGTGACCTTGCAAATCCACCCCTTTATCACAACCCATTATTCTGGTACGGTCCATCTTACTACCGTATTCTCGTCCCTATAATACCTCGTGGTCAAAACTTGTTTTCCATCTGGGCTTACTGAAATTGAGGATCTAGTTGATATGCCAAACTTAGTATATATATCGTCTGGTGGCTGAAACTTCCGCTCATATATAAGTTCGGGACTTGCTGGATTTGCAACATCCCATATTCGATCTCCACCAATACCTGTTGCTGCAAGTCGCTTAGCCTGCCTGGCATAGCTCATGCCATTAATATCAGGCTTCTCCATTACTCCGTATAGAGAAGTGATCCGTTGTCGGTTATTAGCGTCCCATATTTCAATAGAACTCTCCCCGCCTTTTTTACTAATAATTGTATAGAGAACTTCCCCACCTGGTGAAAAGAGTATCTTACGAACACTTTCCGTGGAGTCTAATCTGATAATAGATGATATTTCGCCCGAATAAATATCGACTGCGTATATCCCGCCACTTCCGCCCAGAAATAGGCATTCTCCATCGGGAGAAAAAGCAAGTGTATCTACCACCACTGGTGAATTAGGATTTTCTTTTTTTATCTGGTCGGTAATTTTGAATGCTCGAAATAACACTCCCCTAGAAACATCCCATATCTCTATCGTAGTTGACGGACCCGAAGCCATACCAACCAAAGTAGCAAGATACTTATCTTCACGACTGAATACTGCGTCATGTACTGCCGGAAATCTCTCAAAGGATGGAGTATCTCTCTTGAATGGCAGAAGATCACCAGTCACTATATTAAACATATCAAATAAAATATCATCCTTAAAATATGCCTGTTTCTCGTCTTGATTGTTATAGTTACCGTAGCCGTGTCCCATTACAACTTTCGTACCGTCAGCACTCACCGTAATAGCCACAGGATTGGGCACTACGGCAATTTTATGATAATTATCGGAGCGATGAAAATACACATTTTGCCCGTAATACCGGACAAAATCTCCACTTTCCCCTACAAAAACCGCTTCATATGCGTCAAACTTAGTCTTGTCAAAAATTTTAGCAAAGTTTATGTTTGACACCCACGGATGAGTTGCTACCAGCAGCATTATCACTACGGCTAGAAAAAAAGATACACGCCGTTTAATAAATTGCCTATCAAACTTTCTTTTTAAAACTAATAGGATTAACAACAGCAATCCATATTCCGATATTTCACCATAATAGCTTTCCCCGAACAATTTAAACCAGGATGAATGTATATAGTTTTTATATAGCATTTCTGCAGTTGTTGCGATTGCTGCCACACTAAAACAACAAAACAACCACCACCAAACTTCTCTATTTCTTAAGAACGTATCTTTATTTATCAGCACTAAAGAAACTAACATAACCAGAATGGACAGTACTTCAATAGCGTGCTTTACCCCATGCAGCATTGGCCATAAAGAAAAGAAAAACAAATAGACTGTGAACAATATTCCAACAAACCTACCTATAAAATCAATATAACATCTAATACGACCGCCTCCTAATCAAACAGGTATATCGAACCTTTAACCAGATAAATACAACTATACAACAGAGTTTGCCACCAATTTCCCATATCCTGCACAATCAGTAATATTGCTCTAACTTAATATCTACCAATCTGGTGGAGATCACCTCCACCAAACACCCCACACAAACAACAAGAGCCCGCGAATTTCGCGGGCTCTCAGTCATTCCGGATTTACATGGTGGAGGCGAGGCTCATCGAACTCCTTTCATTACCGATAAAACCAAGGCTTCGTACCTTGCGGGGCCGCGAGCTATGGCGACTTTGCGGAGACCGTTACGCGCCGTTGGCGAAGCGGAGCGCGCCGCCGCATGCGAGGCCATGGACGGCCGAGCAAGGAGTCCTCTGCCATGGACGGCAGTGGACGACGGTGCCCGCGGGCGCGCGGAGCAAGCCTTACGGCGCGTCCGGCCGGAGCATCGGAGCCGGAGTTCGCGGCCCCGCAAGAGGAAAGGCATCGGCGTTAAAGCCCTAAATCCTCATTGACGATTATGACATGGATGCGGTCCTTGCCGGCCGGCATTTGGCTGCTGATGACGGTGTAACACCGGCAGATTCTCTCGGGCGAATTGCAGTCGGCGCAAGTCCCGGTAACGGCGCACGGCGTGCTGCGCTTCAACCGCCGGGCGAGCGCGGGCGCGGTCGCCTCCCGCAGGCGCTGCCATGCCTGGGCTTGATCCCGGACGAGCTTGTTTCTGCCGACAACCACAATAACCCGCTCGGGCCCGAACAGCATCGCGGCAACCCGGTTCCCTTTGCCGTCGATGTTGAACAGCTCTCCGTCGAGGGAAACGGCGTTCGCACTGGTAAAATACACGTCAGCCAGCAGCCCCTGCTTGCGGCGGCGGAGATTTTCATCGGCTGAAATGCCTTGTTCGAACTGATTTATGACGTTGTACCGGCCATCGGTCAGTGCGTCGAAGATGCCTGTCTCGCGAAGCGTGAGGGAGTTGCCCATGGCGATGACGGCCTCGGACGGGATGAGTCCCAGGGCGAGCTCTTTCGCCTCCGCCCGGTCGCGGGCCAGATAGCCGTGCATATTGCGGCTTTTCAACCGTTCGAGCAACTGCTGCATAAATCTGCCTCCTTCGATTTTTGTCTGCAACGGGCCTCAAGAAGCCGAAAAGGCTGCCAGGATGCTTTTGGCAGCCTTTTCGCGCGGCTAGCGACGGCGGAGGATTCAGCCAGTCGCGGTAATTTCTATTTTTTGTAAATAAAGCCATTTATTTAAAGGAAACGGCAGGGAACATGTCAAAGTAAAAATATGGAAAATTTAGGAAGCGGCGATGGGGGGATAATATGATACGATTGGTTGTCATCTTGTTAACGGCGCTGACGGTAGTGGCGGCCGCAGGCTGCGGCGGCGGCGGCGGGGGCGGCGGGAGCGGCGGCGCCGGCGTGGTCACTACGTATGTGCATTTTCATGACCAGAACGGCAATCCTCTGGTGCTGACCCTTACTTATACTACCCCGTCGGGTAAGGCGTATTCCGTGACCTCCAACTCTTCCGGCGATGTCGTTATAGTCACCAACGAGGTTGGCGTGTACGTCGTCAACCGCATCGATTTGCCAAGCACCGGCGGGACTTATTACGTGAACAGCGCCGTCTTTACCAATGACCCGGAGGATCTGCGGAACAATTTGGTTACGAAATATGACGTGACGATTGACTTGAGCGGCAATTCGCCCGGTTTTCCCGTTTATATCGTCAGGACGCAGTAAATCGCCCCGGAAAGAGACCGCCGCAGAAGGCGCAGGATCGGCAAAAAACGGAACGCGACCCCGGCCGGGGAAAGGCCGGGGCCGCGTTTTGTTCAGATTTCGATTTTCGCGCCCAACAGGGCTACGAAGGCCCGCAGCCACTCCGGATGATTGGGCCACGCCTGGGCGGTGACCAGGTTGTTGTCGGTTATCACCGGCTCGTTCCGCCATTCGGCGCCGGCAAGGCGGCATTCGGCGGCGCAGGCGGGGTAGGAGGTGACGGTACGCCCGTCCAGCACGCCGGCGGCGGCCAGAAGCTGGGTGCCGTGGCAGATGGCCGCGACCGGCTTGGCTGCGGCGAAGAACGCTTTGACGAGATCGACGACTTCGGGGTGCATGCGGATGTACTCCGGCGCCCGCCCGCCGGGAATGACCAGTCCGGCGTAGTCACCGGCCTTGACGTCGGCGGCGGCGAGGTCCACCGGGATGCGGTGGCCGGTCAGTTCGATATAGGTGTCCAGGGTGGTGAAGTCGTGCACCACCAGCTGCAGCATGTCGCCGGCTTTCTTGGCCGGCGCCGCCACATCAACGTGATAGCCCAGCATCATCAGCGCCTGCTGGGGTACCTTGACCTCGTAATCCTCGGCGCAATCCCCGGTCAACAGCAGAATCTTTTTCGCCATTGTTCCTACTCCTTCCGTCATTGGAATGATAGAGCAACCTTCGTCTTGCTTCCATAAAGTTCCTGCAACGGGGCGATACTTTTACAAAGAATCACCGCTTTGGCGGCGCGGCGGAGCGAGTCGCCGGGGGCTCAGTTTTCGGCGAGCCGCGCTTCTTCCGCCCGGCAGGCGACGATGCCGACGACGGCGACGGCGAGGCTGGCGGCGAGGCCGGCGAACAGGGGGACGTTATGCCCGGGGAAGATCAGGTTGCCCAGGATGGCGGCGACTACGCCGGCGAGCATCGAGAGGACGGCCGCTTTGCGCGGCAGGCGGCCGGGGTAGAAGACCGCCAGGGTGAGGGGCACGAATATGCCCACGCCGCGCAGGGCCATGGAGAGGAAGTTCCATTCGAGCACCAGGGACTGGAGGTTGCCGAAAACGAACAGGGCGGCTGAGAGGGTGATCAGCAGGATGCACGCCCGGTTGAGCCACAGCAGTTTGCCGGCTCCCCGGCAGTTGAACACGCCGGCGCAGATGTCCCGCGAGATCATTGTGCCGACGCCGAGGGCAAGGCCGGCGACGGAGCCGAGGGAGGACAGGAGGAGCGCGGTTATCGCGGCGCCGCCCAGCCATTCGGGCAGGTTGTGCAGGAGGTACATGGGCAGGGCGTTGATCGGCAGCATGTCGGGGTGGCTGGCGCGCATGTACATGCCGATCATGACGGACGGCAGGCCGACGGGGATGGTGACGAGGGCGGCGACGAGGGAGCCGGCGGCGGCGGTGCGCGTGTCCCGCGCGGCGAAGATCGCCTGGACGTAGGTCTGGGTGGAGATGATGCCGATGATGAGCGCCAGGGCGTTGCCGGCGTCCCGCGCGACGCCGCGCCCGAAGATGCTGAGCCAGGGGTCGGCCGGGAAGGCCGCTGTGAGGCCGCTTAACCCGCCGATGCCTTTGAGCGCCAGGACGCCGGCGACGAGTAGTGAGAGGTAGAGAAGGGCCAGCTTGAAGATGCCTGACAGGCCGGTGCCGTTGATGCCGCCGAAAAATACGTACGCGAGGACGATGACGAGGGTGGCGCCGGCCGCCGCTGCCGCGGTGACGCCGAACACGGCGGCGATGAGGTGGATGGCGGAGAGCATGCTGGCGACGATGCTGAAGAAGATGCCGAGCGACGAGGCGAGGCTGATTATGGGGCCGGCGGCTTTGCCGTAATGGAGGACGAGGAACTGGGGGATGGTTTCCAGGCCGGAGCGGCGCAGGGGGCCGGCGTAGAAGACGGACATGACGAGCAGGCCGATACCTGAGCCGAGCGTGAACCACCAGGCGGACAGGCCGACGCAGAAGGCGAGCTGGGCGGTGCCCATCGTCGCCGCGCCGCCGATGATCGTGCCGACGATGGTGCCGGCGACGAGGACGGCGCCTGTGGAGCGGCCGCCGACGCTGAAGTCGTCCGCGGATTTGACTTTGCGGGCCGAGTATAGGCCGAGCCCGAAGGCGAGCAGCAGGGTCGCCGCCAGGCTGAGTAGCTGAATGGCGCTGAGTTGCATGGTGAGTCCCCTCCCCGCGCGACAGGGCGTATTGGTCTTGACCGGCGCCGCGCTTTCATTTACGATTATAGCAAGAATTGTGGTTATACTCCTAATACCAATATTGTTCGATAAGTATACTGTAAAGGTATATAGGGAGGCGACGATATGGATGTCAGGGATATGCGCTATTTTCTGGCGGTTGCCGAGGAGGGCAGCATCAACGCCGCGTCTAAGCGGCTGCATATCGCGCAGCCGCCGCTCAGCCGCCAGATGAGGCAGTTGGAGGAGCGGCTGGGGGTCAAGCTGTTCGAGCGGGGCAGCCGCAAGGTCCGTCTTACCGAGGCCGGGCGGCTGCTGCAGCACCGCGCGGAGCAGCTTTTGGGGCAGCTGGAGAATGCCGTGCAGGAGATGCGGGAGTTCGACGCCGGGACAAGCGGGACTTTGTCGATCGGCACGGTGACGTCCGCGGGGGCGACGATTCTGCCGGGGGTGGCGCGCGTATTCCGCGACAGGTATCCCGGGGTGAGGTTTCAGCTGTGGGAGGGCGAAACGGAGCGGATTATCGAGCTTTTGAACAGAGGGTCGGTGGAGATCGGGATAACCCGGTTTTCGTCCGATTCGGCGATGTACCAGTCGATAAGGCTGCCGAACGAGCCGCTGGTGGCCGCCGTCAGCAAAAACCGCGCCGCCTGGCTGGAGGGCGCGGACGAGCGGGTCGCGCTGCGGGAGTTGGCGGGCAAGCCGCTGCTGATCCACCGCAAGTACGAGGCGATGCTTATCGGGCACTGCGAGCAGTGCGGCTTCGCGCCGGAGATAGTGTGCATGAGCGACGATGTCATGCCGATATTGGCGTGGGCGGACGCCGATATCGGGGTGGCGATCGTGCCGCGGTCGGCTATCGGCCTTGTGCCGGGCGCCAGTCTTGCCTACAGGGTGATCGCCGACCCGCATCTGGAAACGACTTCGGCCGTCGTCTGGCTGCGTGGCCGCTATTTGTCCGCCGCCGCCCGCAATTTCCTGGCGTTGTTCACGGCGCTGCGCGCCGGGGAGCCGGCCGGGGAGTGAGCGCGGGCGGTTGCCGCCGTACCTGGCAGCGGGCGTATTAGCGCCCGGCGGCCGGGAGCTACGGCCGGTCTCCGAGCAGCCGGGACAGGGTGACCGGCTCAAGGCCCTTGGCGCGGATGGCGTCGATGATCGCCGGCAGCGCTTTGACGGTCTGACGGCGGTCGCCGCCGCCGTCGTGGAGAAGGATGACGGACCCTGGCCGGATTTCCGCGGCGACACGCCGGGCCAGTATTTCGGCCGGCGGCTGTTCCCAGTCGCGGGGCACGACCGACCATAGCACGACGTCGAGGCCGGCGTCCCGGCATGCCCGGAAATAGGCGACGTCGAAATAGCCGTAGGGCGGCCGGAAGTAATGCGGTTTCCCGCCGCTGACCGTTTCGATCAGCCGGGCCGCCTCCTGCACTTCCCGCCGGAGCGTCCGGCCGTCGGACCGGGGGGCTTCGGGATGGGTCATGGTGTGGTCGGCGACCTCGTTGCCCCGGTCTGCGACCTGGCGCGCGACCTCGGGATACCGGCGGGCCATCTCCCCGACCATGAAGAAGGTGGCCTTGGCGTGGTGGCGGTCGAGAATGGCCAGTATTTGCGGCGTGTATTCGGGGTGGGGGCCGTCGTCGAAGGTGATGGCGACCTGGCGCTTGTCGGCCGGGCCGTGCCAGTAGATCGTGCCCGCCGATGTTGCGGCCCGCGGCTGTGGAGCGGGGACGGGGGGCGGCGCGGCGGGGGCGGACACGGGGACGGCGGGCCGCGCGGCTACGGGTTGTGCGGCGGCGGGGGCGGCTTCGGCAGCGCCCGGGGGGCCGGGGTAGGCAGCCGTGAATGCCATGCCGTATACGAATATGTAGAGGCCGACGAGGTTGATGACGCAGGTTCGTTTGAGCATTTTCTCCTCCCGGGCGGTTGAAAAGGGCTGACGCGTAGCGCGTTCTTTTTATAGTTTAGCATGTTTGGGCCCGGGGCTGTCGCCTGTTTGCTTTTTTTGGTGTAATTTGTATATTTTTATTTTTTTCTAATAATTAATCTGGTATAATATGTTTATCAGTGTTGTTTTTAATCCTGAGATATAGCGTCATTTCGGCAAACCCATCGAAAGGTGGGGGCGCAAAGCCGTGGGTCTACGGGTTCCATGCGGGGCTTATGACTGCCTGGTTGCTTCCTGAAAAGGGATAGCCAGGCGGTTTTTTATTTGCGAGGAGGTCGATATTATGCAGGGTAAACAGAAGCAAGGCAGATGCCGGTGCGGGAGCAAGGCGTTTGAGGAAGTGGACGCCACCCCGGCCGGAACGGAGAAGGAGCGTCATTTCACCCGGTGCAAGCAATGCGGTCTGGTCATTTCGACTTACCGCTGCGGTAATGTCAGCAAGCCTGCGACAGGCTGGGCGAGGCTCGCCGGGAAGCTGGCAAGCGGGATATAGGATAAGGAAAGGGAAAGGGAACGGGACGCAAAACCCGGCCGGTGGCACCGGCCGGGTTTCTGTTTGTGGTGGGCGAAGAGTTCGCGGGTTATGGGCGTCGCCGCCGAGCCGGCGGCTAGGGGAGTTCTTTAAGCAGCCTGGCGAGACGGTCGGCGGCGGCGTTATACTCGGCCAGGTCTTCGTCGGCGACCGAGGCGAGTTTGACCAGCAGCGCTTGGCAGGCTTCTTTTTTCAGGTCTTCGAGGACGGCCAGCCCCGCCGCCGTGGGACTTATTCTGATTATCCGCCGGTCGAGGCCGTCGAAATCCCGCCGGACGAGCCCCTGGGAGACGAGGCTGTCGACGACGCGGGTCATCTGCTGCTTGGACATCCGGATTTCGTTCGCCAGCAGGGTCATGGTGGCGGCGCCGTTGTCCCGGAGGGTGTCGAGGACGTGGAACTGAAGGGGGCTGAGGTCGGCTTTCGCCTGCAGGACGACCGGGCGCACCAGTTTTTTGTGGAGGATGAAGGCCAGGTGAAGTATTTTATCGGCCGCGGCGGCGCGATATTCCACAGGCAGGTCACTCCTTGCGGTTTTCTTTGTGTTGGGGCAGCGGGAAGGCGCGAATATGGTAATTGTTTGTTTACTGTGTACTTTTAATGATATTTTAGCACGAAAAAAGCCTGGCCGTCGATAGGCCGGGGAGGTAAATGTCGGATAATTCCGACGCATGGCGATAAGCGCGCAAAAAAGCCGCTCTCTTTTCGGGAGGGCGGCTTGCGCGGGGCAGGAGAGCGCGGTAGGGCTAGCGGACGATGGCCTGGAATTCGGGGAGGGCGCGCATGCGGGCGAAATGCTCCTGGCGGCGGGCGACTTCTTTCACTCCTTTGTCGAGGTCGACGGCTTTCCTGAGGTATTCGAGGGCTTCGCGGGTTTCGCCGCGGTCGGCGTGGATGGTGGCGATGCCGTAGTAGCTCCAGGTGTTTTTAGGGTCGCCCCGGAGGGTTTGTTGGAACCAGTGGAGCGAGTTGTCGAGGTCGTCCTGGAGTTTGTAGGCCATGGCCATGTCGTAGAGGGCCGGCACGTAGCCGGGGCGCATGTCGAGGGTTTTGCGGATGAGCGCCATGCCGCCCTTGTAGTCGCCTTCGAAGCAGAGGGCGATCCCTTTGGCGGTGTAAACTTTGTAGTTGGCCGGGTCGGCGGCGATCGCCCGGTCGTATTCGGCCACCGCTGCCCGGTATTCGTACCGCTCGTAGAGGTCGCGGCCGGCGGCGAAGTGTTGTTCCGCCTCGGCGGCCCCGGCACTGTCCGCGGCGAGGGCGGGAGCTTTGCCGGCAACGGGCGGCTTTGCGGGCGGCTGGTTCGCGGGCGCGGGTTGCGGGCCGCAGCCGGCGAGCAGCGCGACCGCCGCGATGATTACGATTGTGGCGGGGATGTTTTTCATGTGTTTCCTCCAGGGCCTGGCGCAGGCAAGTATCATGACAATTTTATCACTTGCCGGTTTGTTGTAAAGACCGCCGTGACGGGAATATCGCGGCGGGGCGTGTCAGACGAGGCTGACGAAGCGGCGCAGGAGGAGTTGCCCGTAGGAGTTGTCCTGCAACGAGGCTTGCAGTTTTTCGACGTCGAACCCCTCCCGGATGAGCGCCTCCCGTTCTTCTTCGATGTAGGCGAGCATTACCGCGGCGTCGAATTCGGGATGGAACTGAACGCCCCAGATGTTGTCGTGAAGGACGAAGGCATGATGGGGTTCGAAGGCGTTCCGCGCCAGCGGACGGGCGGCGGGGGGCAGTTCGAGGACCGACTGGGCGTGATAGACGTGGCCGAGGAATTTGTCCGGCAGGCAGCCCAGCACCGGGTCTTTTTTGCCTGCTTCGTTGAGTTCGATTTCGACGGTGCCCACTTCCTGGCCGCGGGGGTGGTAATCGACGGCGCCGCCCCAGGCGTCGGCGAGGATCTGGTGGCCGAAGCAGAGGCCGAGCACGGGCACGGAGGCGCCGCACATGTGCCTGAGCCAATGGGCGAGGCGCCTGCTCCAGTCCGCCCTGTCCGTGACCATGGCGTGCGAGCCGGTTATGATGACCGCCGAGACGTCGGTAAGCGGCGGCAGGGTTTTGTCGATATAGACCGGGGCGACGACGACGTCGCTCGCCGGCATGCCGGTCCGGTCGATGATATAGTCTTCGAAATCGCCGTATTTTTGGCGGATCGTTGCGAAGGTTGTTCCGGTCTTGATGATAAGCAGTTTTTTCATATCGCGCCCGCACCTCATAAAATAGCCCGAAGGGGGTTACCCCTCGGGCTTCGTCGCTCATCTTTATATTAAATATTGCGCGGCTGTTTGTCAACCGGCGGTAAAAGGCGTCGCCGGGGCGCTAGAATTTGAAGGTGAGGCCATAGCCGATGCCGGAGATTTTGAGATCGTACTTGTAGTCGGTGATGTTGTGAAACTCGAGGTCTTTGTGTTTGGTGGATCTATAGTAGAGGTTGAGTTCGGTGTTCGCCGCCAGAGCGTAGCCGACGCCGAATTCGAAGTTTTCGATCCTGTTGCCGACCCCGGCGACGGCGTAGCCGGTAAGGCGGTCTCCAAGCGGCGCGGAGGCGACGAAGCCGATCTGATAGCCGTTGGCGTTTTTCCCTTGGGCGGAGCTGCCTACGAAAAAGTACCGGCCTTTTATGATGGAGCCGGCGGAAAAGGTCAAATCCGTGCGGGAGTGTGTATAGCCGGCAAAAGCTGCGAAGTTTTTGTCCAGTTTATAGAGGATGTTGATCTGGTTGGCGGTTGTTTCGGTATTGCCGTTGCTGACAGTCAAGGTCTGGTTGGCGGCGGTGAAGAGCTTCGAGTTGGCTTTCTGATGGGCGATCTGGAGGGCGAATTTGTCGCCCAGGCCGAATGTCAGGCCTAGGTCGTAGTTGCCGCCTTTGCCGCCGTAGGAGGTCAGCCCGGACCAGTCGTTGCTCTGGTTCGGCCGGGAAGCGACATCCACTGCGACCTTCCCCGCGGAGTAATCCATCAAGGGGCTGGCCGAGGCCACGGAGCAACCCAGGACCAACATGGTCACTATGAGCAGTATTTTTTTCATCGCAATCCCCCATTTACCTTTTCTAGAATTGTTACCAATATTCGACACCGTCGATGATAACCCTTCCGTATTTTGGGGCGGGGGATCGGCATTTACCGCTGGGGACGGAGGAGGCCGAAGCGGTTGGGGCATATCCGGCGGCAGAGGTTGCAGGTTATCAGCCAGCTGCCGTTGCCGATGCAGTTTATCATGTTGGGGCGGCAGTTTTTCTGGATTATCGTCGTGCCGTCGAGGGCGCGGCCGGGGCAGGCGTCGAGACAGGCGCGGCAGCCCGGCAGGCAGGCGTCGTAAGCGGCGAGGGGGTCGGCGGCGAGGGCGCGGTCGACGAGGACGGCGCCGAGCCACAGCATGTTGCCGAAGAGGTCGTTGACAAGTAGGGTGTTTTTGCCGATTTTGCCCAGTCCCGCGCGGACGGCGGCGTGTTTGAGGGAGAGGATGCCCTGGCCGTGCTGGCGGTCGGCGTCCCAGTATTCGCAGGGGTCGGCCGACGGCACCGGGACGGCGCCGATGCCGCGGCGGTCGAGATCGGCCGCCAGCCTGAAGGTGATGGCGTCGAGCTTGTCGACCATTTTGTTGCGGACGAAGGTGTACGCGGCCGGGCTGGCGTCGAGCGCGGCCGCCGGGAAGCGGCAGGCGACGGCGAGGACCGACCGGCAGCCTTTCGCGACGTCGGCGGGGTGAAAGCCGGCCGGGGCGTCGGCGAAGCGCTCCAGCGGGGCCACGCCGCACAGGTCGGCGCCGAGCAGCGCGGCTTGCCGCTTGATTTCCATGGTTTCCATGTTATCCTCTCCTTCGGTGACTGGACTGTTTCCGGGGATTATATTATCATAGAAAACATAAATTGGTAAAATTCACGGTTTTGAAGTGACGGCCGCTATATTCAACGATTTTGATGCTTCCATGGGGGTGAGCGGGTGGAGCTAAGGCAGTTGCAGTCTTTTCTGACGGCGGCGAAGCTGGCGAGTTTTTCGCGAGCCGCGGCTGTTCTCGGCTACGCGCAGTCGACGGTGACGATGCAGATCAAGGCGCTGGAGGAGGAGCTGGGTACGAGTTTGTTCGATCGCTCGGGACGCAGGATTCGTCTGACCGGCGATGGCGAGAATCTGTTTTCGTACGCGGAACAGATTCTGAGGCTGGCGGAGGAGGCGACGGAGACGACGGCCCGCGGGAGCCGCAAAGGCGGCTCGGTGGCGGTCGGTACGCCCGAGTCGCTCTGCCTGCATTACTTGTCCCCGCTGCTAGGCGACTACCGTCTGAAATATCCGGAGGTTGCCGTCAAGCTGCGGTTCGGGACGTGCTGCGAGCTGTACGAGCTGCTGAAGACCAGGTTGGTCGATGTGGCCTTTTTTCTCGACGAGCTTATCGACGACGGGAAAATGACTGTCCACGTTTTATTCGACGAGCCTGTCCTCCTGCTGGCTTCGCCCAGGCATCCGCTGAGCCGCAGGGCGGCCGTCGCCCCCGCCGATCTGGAGGGGCAGCCGCTGATTGTAACCGAGCCGGGCTGCAATTACCGCGCCCGGTTCGAGCGCTGCATCGGCGCCCAGGGCGTCAAGCCGTGCTCGACGATGGAGGTGAGCAGCGTGGAGCTGATCAAGCGCTTCGCGAGGGACAACCTGGGGGTGGCGGTGCTGTCGGGGAGCGCCGCGCAACAGGAGCTGGCGGCGGGCCAGTTGGTCGCGCTGCCGTGGACGGGGCCGTCTTTCGACGTGAAGGCCCAGCTCGTGCACCTGAAGGAGAGAAGGCTGCCGCCCGCGCTGCGGGCGTTCGTCAGCCTGGTGCTGGCGGGCGGAAAGGGCGCGGACACGCTGATTACTCCGTTACGTTAACACCGTTCATAATTCCCCCTCTTTCACTAATACTAAGGGAAAGGGAAGCTGATGTTTAGGGGGAAAGGAACAATGAATATTTTCGACGTAATCCACGATAATTTCGAGCCGTTTTTAGATGGCGAGATAAGGCCGCTGAATATTATGGAAGCGGCCAATCTATGGTATTTTCTCGCCATAAGCGAGACGACGATGCGCAACGAGGAAGTAGCCTACAATCTCGCCCAGGACAAGGAGCTCAGGGACAAGCTGTGGGATGCGAAAGTCAGCGTGCATCAGCCGATCGCCAAGGAAATTCAGGAGTTCCTGCTCAAGGAGAAGGTGCCGTTGCCAAAAGGGACGCCGCCGAAGCCGGCGGCCGCCTATCAGCTCCCTGAAGGCGCGAAATTCAACGACCAGGAGATCGCCAATCTGATGTCGTTCAACCTGCTGCTCGGGATTACTTTCGCAGCCAGGGGACTTACCGAGTCCGTCCGCTCCGATGTCGGTCTGATTTTTTTCAAGGTTATCGTCAGAAAGACGCTTTTCGGCGCTTCGGTCAAAAAGCTTATGGCCCAGCGCGGCTGGCTCAATTATTCTCCCGCATTCAAGGCATGAATGTGGCGCAGGCGCCGGGAAAGAAAAGAAGCGGCGGCATGCGGAAGAACGAAACCCCTCCGGTTGTGGGCCGGAGGGGTTTGCCGTTTATTCCAGCCGCAGGCTGATGTCGGCGGCTGTGACGGAGTGGGTCAGGGCGCCGCTGGAGATGATGTCGACGCCGCTGGCGGCCAGGGCTGCGATTTTTTCCCGGGTGACGTTGCCGGATACTTCGACAAGGACGCGGCGGCCGATGGTCCGCACGGCTTCTTCGATGGCCGGCAGAGCCATGTTGTCGAGCATGACGGCGTCGACGCCGGCGGCGAGCGCTTCCTGGACCTGGATGAGGTTCTCGGCTTCGACCTCGATTTTGACGAACGGGGAGACGCTGCGGCGAGCATTTTCGACCGCGGCGACGATACCGCCGGCGGCTTTGATGTGGTTGTCCTTGATGAGGACGAGCGAGTCGAGGCCGAAGCGGTGGTTCTTGCCGCCGCCGACGGTGACGGCGTATTTTTCCAGCATTCTGAGGCCGGGGGTGGTTTTGCGGGTGTCGACGACGACGGCGGGGTGGCCGCCGCAGGCCGCGACGCAGCGGGCGGTTTCGGTGGCGATGCCGGTGAGGCGCTGGAGGAAGTTGAGCGCGACGCGTTCGCCGGTGAGCAGGGAGCGCGTCGGCCCCTCGATGGCGGCGAATTTACGTCCTGTTTCGATCCGGTCGCCGTCGGCGTTGTGAAAGGTGATGACGATGTTTTCGTCAAGGAGGGCGAAGACGCGTGCGAAGACTTCCGAGCCGGCCAGGACCATGTCCTGTTTGGCGATAAGGGAGCCCCGGGACCGGTGGCCGGGCGGGAAGATCGCTTCGCTGGTGATGTCGCCGTGGCCGATGTCTTCGGTGAGGGCGCGGCGCAGCAGTTCGTCGAGGGCCAGTTTGTTCATTCCATGACCGCCTTTCTCCCCCATTGCTGGAGGGTATGGTTGCTAAATTCGCCGTCGTTTCTGGCGGGGTAATCCTCGCGGTAGTGGGCGCCGCGGCTTTCGGCCCGCAGGAGGGCGGCGGCGAGCAGCAGTTCGGCGAGCTGGCAGGCGTTGACCGCATGACAGGCGTGCCGGTCGGCCGCGCCGACCGGCACGCCCGCACCGCCGGCGCGCAGCCAGGCGAGCGCCGCAGCCAGTTCTTCGCCCCGCCGCACGACGCCGGCGACGGCTTCAAGCCGCGCCCTGAGGTCCGGGAGATCGGGGCGGACGCCGGCCGCGACCTGGGCGTCGGCGGGAAAACGGCCGGCCGGCCGCGGCGCACGGCGGGAGCCGTTGATATGGGCCGCCGTCCGGCGCGCGAAGACGACGCCTTCTAAAAGCGAGTTGCTCGCCAGGCGGTTGGCGCCGTGGACGCCGGTGGCCGCGGCTTCGCCGCACGCGTACAGGGAAGGGACGGTGGAGCGTCCCCATAGGTCGGTCTTGATGCCGCCGATGGTATAGTGGGCCGCCGGGAGGACGGGGATGGCGTCCCTGTCGAGGAACCAGCCGCTTTTGGCCAGTTCGCCGTAGACGTGCCGGAAGCGTTCGGTCAGGTGCCGCCGGCCGAGGCGCGTGGCGTCGAGGTAGACCGGCCCGCCGCCCTGGCGGGCGCTTTCGCGCAGGATGGCGCGGGCGACTTCGTCGCGGGGGGCGAGCTCGCCGTCGGGGTGGCAGGCGGCCATAAAGCGCTCGCCCTGGCGGTTGAGCAGCACGGCGCCTTCGCCCCGCAATGCCTCGGTAAGGAGGAAGACTTTGCCTGACGGCAGGGTGGCGGCGGTGGGGTGGAACTGGACGAATTCCATGTCGGCGAGGGCGGCCCCGGCCCGGTAGGCGGCGGCGATGCCGTCGCCGCCGGCGGAGGCTTCGTTGGTGGAGCGCAGGAAGAGGCCGCTGTAACCGCCGGTGGCGACGACGACGGCCGCGGCGTCGAGGTAAAGCAGCCGGCCGCCCTGTTCGACGACGCAGCCCCGGCAGCCGTCCCGGTCGGTTATTATGTCGACAAGGAAGGAGTCGTCGAGCAGTTCTATGTTGCCGCGCCGCGCGGCTGCGGCGGCCAGCGTCTCCGCGATGTGCCGGCCGGTGTGGTCGTGGTAGTGGACCACGCGCCGGCGGGAGTGGCCCGCCTCCCTGGTGAGGTCGAGGCCGCCGGGGGCGCGGGTGAAGGCCGCTCCCAGGGACTGGAGGTATTCGAGGGCCGCCGGGCCTTCGCGGACCAGGACGTGGACCGCTTCTTCCCGGCACATCCCCTGCCCCACTCTCAGGGTGTCGGCGATGTGGTCGGCGGCGCTGTCGTCGGCCCCGACGGCGACGGCTATCCCGCCCTGAGCCTTGTATGTGCTGCTGGCGGTGAAGGACGCTTTGCTGAGGAGCGCCACTTCGAGCCCGGGGTCGAGCGACAGGGCGGCCGTCATGCCGGCGATGCCCGCGCCGACGACGGCGATGTCGCAGGTTATGCGCTCCAGTTTTTCCGGGCGCAGGCATTCGGGGGCGATGCAGCCGCGCGCCATCTAGACCACCCCGAGCATGCGGGTGATGGCCTGCCTGGCTTTGTCCGCGACGGCCGCATCGACGGACACCTGGTGGCGGTCGTGGAGCAGGGCGTCGCGAACGCTTTCGAGGCGCGTTTTCTTCATGTCGGGGCATACCAGACCGGGATGGAGGAGCAAAACCTGTCTGTCCGGCCGGGAGGCTTTGATGGCGCTCAGTACGCCGGCTTCGGTGCCGATCAGCAGGACGGGCGCGGGGGAGGCCGCCGCGTAGCGGATGATGTCGGCGGTGCTGCCGGCGAAGTCGGCCATTTTGACGACGGCGGGGGCGCATTCGGGGTGGACGAGGATTTTCGCGGCCGGATGTTTCTCCCGTGCGGCGAGGATGTCGCGGGGCGTTATTTTCGCGTGGGTGGCGCAGGCCCCTTTCCACAGCACCAGCTCTTTGCCGGGCAGGCGGCCGGCGACGTATGCGCCGAGGTTGGCGTCGGGGACGAAGATGACTTTGGCGTCCGGCAGCGAGGCGACGACCTTGACGGTATTCGCCGAGGTGCAGCAGATATCGCTGAGCGCTTTTACTGCAGCGGAGGAGTTGATGTAGCAGACGACCGGGGCGCCGGGATGAAGGCGTTTGAGCGCCGCCACGTCGGCGGCGGCGACGGTGTCGGCCAGCGGGCAGCCGGCGTCTGGCTCGGGCAGGAGCACGGTCTTGGCGGGCGAGAGGATTTTGGCCGTCTCGGCCATGAAGCGGACGCCGGCGAAAACGATGGTGTCGCATTCGGCCTGGGCGGCGATCTTGCTCAGATAAAAAGAATCGCCGACATGGTCGGCCACCGCCTGCACTTCGTCGCGCTGGTAGTTATGCGCCAGGATGAGCGCGTTGCGGTCCTGTTTGCGTTTTCGGATCTCCCGGATCAGTTCGTCCATGTTTTACCTCCTGAGCCGTTTCGCCCGCCGGGTTGCCGGGGGTGAAATGACATTACAGTTGTCTTGTCACCTATGATTATTATACGGCCTGGGCGGGGCGGCTGACAAGCGGTAGCGGCAATTTTAGGCGTTTCTGTTTATTTGTAGAGGATATTCTCCCGTTCGAGTTCCCGTTCGATGCGGGCAAGGACTTCAGGGGACGGCGCTTCGACGGTGTGGAGGTGAACGCCGCCGGTGATGGCCGACAGGGGCTCGGCGCCGCTGTTTTTCAGGGAGCGGAGGAAGTCGGTCAGGTCGTGGCGCGAGGCGAGCATGAGGTTGGCTTTGAGTTCGCCGTAGACGGGATGTTCGACGATGACGTCGAGGACCTTGCCGCCGTTGTCGATGATGATCGCCAGTTCGTCGGCGAGCTTGTCCCAGCCGTGCTGGCAGGCTATTTTCGCCGTTGCGGCCGCCGGCGGCTTGGCGGCCGGCAGCAGATAGCCCTGGGGGGTGGCGTAGATTTCCGCGCCGGCGGCCCTCAGGATGGCGATGTCGCCGACGATTACCTGGCGGCTGACGCCGAGTTCCTGGGCCAGAGCCGTGCCTGTCACCGGCTCGCCGGTTTTATGCAGTTTGTCGATCAAGCGGTTGCGCCGTTCCCTGGCGTCCATGGCATATCCCCCACATCCGCAGCCGCCCGTTGACGGCGGTTATTATTTTTATTATACACGCGGCGCTGGCGATAGGCTACTCTTACGGGCGACGAGGAGCACATCGGTCGCCAATTTTACATAATATATAACGTAATTGTGAGGAGGTGAATATTGTATGGAAATTATTTGCCGGGAGGTCCGGCCGTATCCGCCGCTCGATATGCACCAGGTACGCTTCTGGCTGCGGATAATGAAGGAGCATGCGCTGTTCATCAGGCTGGGGCTGCCCTGCGACCAGACCGAGCTGCGCAAGGAGTCGCAGTGTTTTTACGATTTATTCGAAAAGCTGGAGCAGAAGGCCTGCCATGTGAACTGCGGCGAGGCTTTCCGCGCGTTCGTCGAGGAAGTGATGGTGGCTGTTAAGAATCTGTTCGCCTTCAAGCGCCATTTGCTGTGCCTGCTGATCGAGTGCAAGATCCGCGGCGGGGCGAATTACCCGCTGCTGATCGACCACATTTCGCGCGAGGCGCTGTATTTCTATAAGCTGCTGCAAAAGATCTGCGACGGCGAGATGGAGTATCCGGCGGACGCGATCGTGAGCGAAAACGTGTTCTGGATCCGTATCATGGCCGACCACCTCAAGTTTATCCGCGGACTGCTGGACCCCTCCGAACGCGAGGTTTTCGAGCAGACGCAGGCGCTGAGCGATAAGTGGGACGGCCTCAACCTTCACGCCCGCGACTTCGAGAGCATGCTGTGGCACATGAGGCCGAACAACGATTTCGCGCGGTTCGAGAAGACGGTGACCGACGCGGCGGTGGAGCTGCGCGGCTTCAAGGCGACGGCGCAGGAGCTGATCGAGCGGTGCAGCGTGCTGTCGCTCATTCCTCCCCTGCTGGCCGATCATGTGCGCCGGGAGGCGGAGCAGTTCCTGCGCATCCTGGAGATGATCGGCGGCGAGCTGGGAGAATGCCAGGGTTCGCCGATCATCCGCTGTGACGACGACTGCATGGATCTGCCGAGGAGGTAGGGACGCATCGAACGCCACGGACGCGGTAAGAGACCGAACGACGTTTTGGGGCCGTCCTGACTGGCGTGGGGATGCGCGAAGTAAAAGCAGCTCCGAGATGGGGCTGCTTTTGGTTCGCCGCTGTTTGGGATGGAGACCGTCCCCCGGCTTTGGCAACTGCCCCTGCCCTGGCTGCTCAGCCGGAGCGGCGCTGCGATAAGGGAGCGCATTCGTGGGCCGCGGCCGTTGGCCGCGGTTTTCGCCTGCCGCTCATTTCATCTCGGCCCCGGAGAAGCCGAAGGCGGACAGGATGTAGACCGCGACGGCCAGTGAGGCGAGCCAGGCGAGCGGCGGCCTGAGGTGATGGAGGCGGATGATGGGGAACATGGCGCAGTCGAACAGGATGGAATGGCCCAGCGACCAACCGTTGAAGTAGGTGATGCCGCCGATGAGGGTGTCGGCGGCTTCGAGCGCCCCGAACAGCAGGACCCAGGCGAGGATGTATCTGATCTGGCGCACCGGGCCGGCGGCGGGGTAGTTGCTGAGGTAGATGAGCGTGTTGGCCGGCAGGGAGACGAAGGTGTTGAGCAGTTCGACCGTCGTTTCGCTGAGCGCGAGGGTGTCAGGGTTGAAGTCCCACAGGGGGTGATGGTAGGTGATGAACGCGGCCGCGAGGTTGACGGCCATGACGAACAGCATGGTCGGGTAGTAACGCTGCCAGCGCCGCCAGTCGCCCCACCGCCAGACGGCGATAAACAGGCCCGCCAGCAGGGCGACCCTGAATAGGAGAAGAACCGTCTCGGCCCGAAAAAGTCCCGGCATCCGCTCACCCCCTCAGCCCGCGCACGCGCGGGACAGAGTTATTTTTTACCTCCGGAAGGCGCATTATGTGCCGCCAGCTCCCGTTCCGCCCGGGCGGCGGAGTTGCCAGGGGCGCCTAAATGACCTACAATGTAAGGGTGCGACAATCGCGGCAATATCGGAGGCAAGTTATGCTGACATTATCGAGTGTTTATGTTTTCGGCGTCATTTTGTTCGCCGGTGTGCTGCAGACGGTGACCGGCTTCGGCTTCGCCCTGGCCGCCGCGCCGCTGCTGACTTTCGCCCTGCCGCCCAAGGAGGCGGTGGTGGCGGTGCTGTTCGTCGGCATTATGATGAAGGGGCTGATGGTTTACAAGACCTGGGGGGACGGGGCGTTCAAGCGCATCGCGCTGGTGTTCGCCGCCAGCGCGGTCGGCGCGTTGCCGGGCGCGTATGTTCTTCGGGTGGTGAGCGACAGCGCCTTGAAGGTGTTCATCGGCCTGACGCTGGTGGCTGTGACGCTGGCGATGTACGCCAATTATACCGTCACCATCCGCCGCCACGGCCTGGCCAAGTCGGTGGTGGGGTTCCTCAGCGGTTTCCTGGGGGCGACGACCAGTTTCAACGGCCCGCCCCTAATCCTTTATCTGATGAACGAGGGCGGCGACAAGACGACGATCAGGGCCGATCTGGCGCGCTATTTCCTCCTTTGCAACGTAACGACGATAACTTTCGCCTATTTCATGGGCACTGTGCCCGCCGATCGTCTGGGAGGGCTCGCGGCTGCGGCCCTGCCGGCGGTGTTGCTCGCCTGGTGGCTCGGAGACAAGATTTTTGCCCGCGTGGACGCGGCGCTTTTCCGCCGCATCGCGCTGGGGATAATCTCGCTGAGCGGGCTGGTGACGTGCGGGTTCGGCCTGTGGCCGCTGATAAAGTAGCGGGTGCTGATTATTGATTATGAAGAGGGGACTCCGGCGGATGGCCGGAGTCCCCTCTTCATAATGTTGCAAGACCCAGGTTGCCTAGAAAGCTCCAGATGCAAGGCGCACCGGAAAGCGCGCTGCGACGCGTACCCAAGACGTACGCTAGCAAGCGCTTTGAGGAGCAACGCCGCAGATGGGGCTTTATCGGCAGCCTGGGAGGGGACTCCGGCGGATGGCCGGAGTCCCCGCCCCTACTTGTCGGCGTTGTCCTGGTAGTGCGCGGCCTTGGCCCTCACTTCCCCGGACGTGAGTTTGTCCTTGCCGGGCCGGACGTCGTGCTCGATACCGAACTTGACCGGTCCTGTTTCCTGTCTGGGCGTACAGACCACCTCCGCGGTTAGTGTCTCCCGCGACGCGGCTTTTATCACCGGCCGCGCAGCGGCTTGGCGCCGAAGCGCGGTCCGTCGGCCGCGCGCGTGGCGAGCGTGTGGCAGAGCCAGTTGGCGTCGTCGCGGGCGGGGAAGTCGTCGCGGATATGGTGGCCGCGCGTTTCGGCGCGGGTCAGGGCGCTGCCGGCGACGAGGCCGGCGATTTCGGCCATGTTTTCGAGTTCGATGAGTTCGACGAGGCGTTGGTTGAAGACGCCGGCGTCGGGCACCCGCGCGGCCGCCAGCTCGGCCCGCGTGTCGCCGGCCAGCCGCGCGAGGCGCTGAAGCCCCGCGGCGTCGCGGCCGACGCCGGCGTACTGCTGGACGGCGGCGCGCAGCCGGTCGCGGAGGGCGGCGAGGTCCGTCCCGCCGCTTTTGGCCGGGGCCAGCCGCGCGGCGACCCGCGCGGTTTCTTCTTCGACCGCTGCCGGGTCGGGCCGGGCGCCGCCGTTGTCGGCCGCCCAGCGGCCCGCCGCCAGCCCGGCCCGCGCGCCGAAGACCTGGGTGGCGGTGAGGCCGTTGCCGGCGAGGCGGTTGGCGCCGTCGAAGTTGCCGGCGCATTCGGGGGCGGCGAACAGGCCGCGCACCGAGGTGCGGCAGTCGGGGTCGATGTGGATGCCGCCCAGGAGGTAGTGGGCCCCGGGGGCGACTTCGACGCGGTCGGTGGCAGGGTCGACGCCGTGGGCGCGGATGTAGTTGTACTGGAGGATGTCGAGCTTGGCGGCGACGGCGGCCGTGCCTTTGGGCGAGTCGCCCACGTACCACATGAGTCCGCCGTGCGGGCCGGCGCGGCCGTCTCTGACGGCCCGCGCGAGGAGGAGCATGGCTTCGTCGCGGACAGGCAGGGGCTTGGGCAGCACCGGCCGGCCGGCGTTGTCGTAGATGTTGCCGTCCAGGACGTCGGGGGCGAGGTATTCGTAGTGGACGAAGGCGCCTTGGAGGGACGGCGGCCAGACGAGCACCGACGGGTAGAAGAGCACCATTTCCATGTCGACGAGCTCCGCTCCGGCGCGGTAGGCGTGGACGAGGCCGTCGCCGGTGGCGTCGGCGGGGCAGTCGTTGGTGGCCCACAGCCACTGGCAGCCACCGGTGGCCATGACGACCGCCGGGGCGGCCAGTAAGGCGAGTTCTCCGTTCCTGAGGTCGAGCCCCACCGCCCCGGCGACGGCGCCGGCGGCGTCGCGGACGAGGCCGGTGACGAAGAAGTCGTCGAGGACGGTGATGCCGGCGTGGCCGCGGCAGGCTTTGGCAAGGGCGCCGGCCAGGCCGATGCCGCCGCCGCGCACGAACAGGTTGCGCGGCTGCGACTGGCCGGGAAATTGACCGAGGGCGTAGCCGCCGGCGGCGTCGCGCACGAAGCTGACGCCGTAGCGTTCGGTTTCGAGGACGCGGCCGGCGGCGTCCGCGGCGAGCGTTTGGGCGAGGTCGCGGTCGGCCAGCCCGTAGCCGCAACGGATGATGTCGTCGCAGAAAAGCTCGGGGCTGTCGTCGGGGTGCAGGGGGGCCTGCATGCCGCCGGCGGCGGTGAGGGTTATGCCTGATCTGGCAAGTGGGCCTTTGTTGGCGAGCAGGACCCGCGCGCCGGTTTCGGCGGCCGCCAGGGCGGCCCGCAGGCCGGAGGCGCCTCCTCCGACAATGAGTACGTCGGTTTGACGGGTTGCGGTGATTTTCATCGCGCCCCCTCCCCTTCCGGCGCCAGCGGACGCGCGAAGTCCACGACGACGTCGCGGACGACGGCGTAGCGCGAGTGCGGTTCGATGACGACCGTTTCGCCCGGGTGGATCAGGGTGGTGCAGCCGAACGCGTCCCGGCCGTTGACTCTGACCAGGCAGGAGCCGCACCGGCCCTTGAAGCAGGTGGACGTGCGGCAGCAGAAGCTGGCGTCGAGTTCGCGCACTTTTGCGAGCAGCGCCATGACGGACAGCGGCGCGTCGCCGGCCACGGCGAATTCCTGCAGGCGGCCGGCCCGGTCCGCGTCCGGGTCGAAGCGGAATACCCTGACGGTTATCGTCGATGAGTTGTCCATATGTACATCCCCTCTCTGTACCTATTTTATCCCAATCGGCCGCCGCCCTCAATCCCGGCCGTGCAGGCAACGGCCGTCCGCAGGGAGGAACGGGGCCGCCGCGGGTCGAATTTTAGCGTTAGGCAAACCTGACAACGGAGGAAACTTTTTTATGACCACGATTATGCACCGCAACGCCAAAGGCATTATCGCCGCATTGCTGGCATTCCTGCTGCTGGCGTGCACCCCCGCGCTCGCCGCGCCCGCGGACGCCGGCCGCCAGGCCAAGGAGGCAAAGGCCGGGACGAACGCCGCGGTTGTCGACGAAATCAATGAGCACCTGGCGGTAATGAACGCCGAGGAGCTTGCCGCGACCCTCAAGCTCCTGAGGGTGAGAGGGCTTA
The DNA here is from genome assembly GCA_032334055.1 of Selenomonadales bacterium 4137-cl. Taxonomy (NCBI): domain Bacteria; kingdom Bacillati; phylum Bacillota; class Negativicutes; family Acetonemataceae; genus Anaeroselena; species Anaeroselena agilis. The sequence goes on from JAUOZS010000001.1 coordinate 2,709,115, forward strand.
TCAACGCCGCTTATGTGGACGGCACGTCCAAAATCGACCTGATGACCGGCGCTGTCAAGGGCGCGATCGAAGCTGTCGGCGACCCTTATAGCCAGTATTTCGACGCCCACACCCTGAAGGAGTTCATGATCGAGGCGAAGGGGGTGTTCGGCGGCGTGGGCATGGTGCTAGGCATGAAGGACAAGCGGATCACCGTTATCGCGCCGATCGAGGGAACGCCCGCCGACCGGGCGGGGATCGCCAGCGGCGACTGGATAATCGCGATCAACGGCCAGACCACCAAGGATATGGCGCTGGACGCGGCGGTGAGCAAGATCCGCGGCAAGGAGGGCACCGAGGTAATTCTGACGGTCGGCCGGACCGGGCAGGAGCCCAGCGATTACACTATCGTCCGCGACACGATCGAGATCAAGACGGTGGCCGGAAAGATGCTTGAGGGCGATATCGGCTACATCCGCCTGACATTTTTCAACGAGAATACGGGCGAGAGCTTCGCCGCCAAGCTGCGCGAGCTGGAGGGGCAGGGTATGAAGGCGGCCATTCTCGACCTGCGCAACAACCCCGGCGGCATCCTCGAGGAGAGCGTGAAGGTGGCCGGTCAGTTCATCCCCCGGGGCCCGGTGGTGTCGGTGGTGACCAGGGACGGCAGCCGCCGGACGAGCTATGCGGAGCCGGGTGGCCCCAGGTACCCGCTGGTGGTGCTGATCAACGGCGGCAGCGCGAGCGCTTCGGAGATCGTGGCCGGGGCGGTGCAGGACACCGGCGCGGGAACGCTCGTGGGCACGCACTCGTTCGGCAAGGGGTCGGTGCAGAACCTCGTGCCTCTCGGCGACGGCACGGCGATCAAGCTGACGGTGGCCCGCTACCACACCCCCAAGGACCGGGTGATCGACGGCGTGGGGCTCGAGCCGGACGTCCTGGTGGTCCAGCCGGCCGACGCCCGGGAGACGGGCCGCGACACGCAGCTCGAAAGGGCGATCGAGGTGCTGAGGGAGAAGCTGTAGGAAAAAGCCGCGGATGGAAGTATTGATTGGCCGGCCGGCCGATCAGTGCTTCCATTTTTGTTTGGCCGTAATGATAGCATCCGTTGCGTGTGTTCGCGATAATATGTCCGGCCGGGCGCCCGACAAACAAGGAGTATTGCGAGAATTGTCAAAATATATCGAATGACGGGTTTCCGCTTGGAAAAAAAGGTATCAGGTCTTGAAGCCGACAGTGTTTGTTCAGGTAGCACATATTCACCGATTTGCGGGGTGTGATTGTATGGTTGGCAAGATTAGCAGCACTTTGTCCTTGTTGAGGCGCCTGATAGCCGGTTTGCCGCCGAAGCTTTGCCGGCAGGTAAACGGCGGAACGGCCGCTGGCGCTCCGACGGCGGATGCGATTCGCCAGCGGGAGGACGCCCTCACTGTAAGCAAGACGAAGCTGGCGTTGGCGGCGAAATTGGCCAACCTGGGACCGTGGGAGCTCGATCCCGTGACAAATGTATTCGAATTCGACGATGATTTCTACGCCATCTACGGAACGGATGTGGCCCGCGAAGGCCGGTTTATGCCGCTGGAGGTCTATGCGAGGGAGTTTATGCACCCGGACGATCTGGCAAGGGTAGCCGCAGTGATGAATGGCGCCATTGCTTCCCCGGAGCGCGTCAGCTTCGGCCAGGTTGTGCACCGCATCATCCGCCGGGACGGCGAGGTGCGCACGATCATGGTGCGGTCGAATTATGTCAAGGATGAGCACGGCCGGCTGGTGCGGGCTTTTGGCGCGAACCAGGATATCACCGAACGGGTGCGGGCGGAGGAGGAGGCCCGCAAACGGGAGGAAGCCCTGATCGCCAGCAGGACGAAGCTGGCGTTGGCGGCGAAAATGGCCAACCTGGGGCCGTGGGAACTGAACGTCGAGACGCAGATCTTCGAATTCGACGATGAGTTTTACGCCATCTACGGAACGGATGCGGCGAGGGAAGGCCGGTTTATGCCGCTTGAGGTCTATGTTAGGGAGTTTGTCCATCCGGAGGACCGCTGGAAGATTGCCGAGGCGACGAAAAAGGCGCTTGCTGCCCGGGAGCCTGTCGGCCTCGGCCAGTTGGAACACCGCATCATCCGCCGGGACGGCGAGGTGCGCACGATCATGGTGCGGTCGAATTATGTCAAGGACGACGCCGGCAAGATGGTGCGCAGTTACGGCGCGAACCAGGATATCACCGAACGGGTGCGGGCGGAGGAGGAGGCCCGCAAACGGGAAGAAGCCTTGATCGCCAGCAGGACGAAGCTGGCGGTGGCGGCGAAATTGGCCGACCTGGGTCCGTGGGAACTGAACACCGAGACGAACGTATTTGAATTCGACGACGAGTTTTACGCCATCTACGGAACGGATGTGGCCCGCGAAGGCCGGTTTATGCCGCTGGAGGTCTATGTGAGGGAGTTTGTCCACCCGGACGACCGCTGGAAGGTGGCCGAGGTAAGGCAAAGGGCCCTTGCGTCCCAGGAGCCTGTTTACCTCGGCCAGACGGAGCACCGCATCGTTCGCCGGGACGGCGAGGTGCGCACGATCGTGGCGCGGGCAAACTATGTAAAGGATGAGGCCGGCCGGCTGATAAGAAGCTATGGCGCGAACCAGGATATCACCGAACGGGTGCGGGCGGAGGAGGCGCTGCGGGAACAGGAGGAAATCATCCGGCAGATGGCTTTCTTCGATTCGCTTACCGGGCTGCCGAACCGCAGGCAGCTGCAAGAGTGGCTCAATAAGGAAATGGAGCGGGCCCGCAGCGGCATCTCGGCGGGGGTGCTGCTGTTTATAGATTTGGATGACCTGAAGATGGTGAACGATACGTTTGGGCACACCTGCGGCGACGATATCATCGTCGCTGCCGGCCGCAGCATCGTGGCCAGCGCGGGGGAGGAAGCGTTCGTATCGCGGGTCGGCGGCGACGAGTTCATTGTGATATTGCCCGGCGAAAGCAACCGTCAGCGGATTGGCGCTATTGCCGAAAGGATAATTTCGGCGCTTGGCCAGACCCATGAAATATACGGGACGTTTTTTCATATGACGGCAAGCATCGGCATTTCCACTTATCCCGCCGATGGCGATACTGCCGAAGAGGTGATCAAAAACGCCGATAATGCCATGTATGCGGCCAAAAGAAAAGGCAAGAACTGTTGGCAATTATATACGATGACGATGCAGGCTTCGGCCTACGAGGAAATGCGGCTGACCGGCAGTTTGCGCGGCGCGCTGGAGCGGGAGGAACTATCCCTGCATTACCAGCCGCAATTTCTCGCAACCGGCGCCATCATCGGCTTTGAGGCGCTGCTTCGCTGGAACAGCTCCGAATTGGGAGCCATTCCGCCGCTACAGTTCATCCCGCTGGCGGAAAAGAGCGGCTTCATCCACAGCATCGGGCAGTGGGTGCTGCGCGAGGCCTGCCAGTTTATTCGCCGTTTGACCGATCAGGGATGGGACGGAATACGGATCGCCGTGAATATCTCGTCAAAACAGTTGGCTGTCGACAATTTCTGCTCTATTGTCCGCGGCGTCATTCAGGAGGCCGGTATTGCACCGTCCCAGCTTGAATTGGAGATCACCGAGAGCGTTCTCGTGACGTCGTTCGAGGATGCCACAAGCAAGCTGGCCGAGTTAAAAGCCCTGGGGGTGCGTCTGTCGCTCGATGACTTCGGCACGGCTTATTCTTCGTTGACTTATTTGCGGAGTTTGCCGGTGGAGACGCTAAAGATCGATAAGTCGTTCGTAGATATGATAACAACCGATATTCCTGCGGCGAAAATTATCGGCGCCATTATCCAGATGGCCCATATTCTTAATATCGCCGTTGTCGCCGAAGGGGTGGAAACCGAGCAGCAGCTGGCGTTTCTCCGCGATAACGGGTGTGACCGTATCCAGGGGTTCATCTTCAGTAAACCGTTGCCTGAGCCGGAGGCGGTGGGTTTTCTGGCCAAGAATACCGAAAAGTAAGGCGGCGCGGTTGGGGAATATTTGTTTTTGATCGGAAAAATTGCAGGATTTTACAGTTAATATGTATAACAATAGCAAAAATGGTCGTATTTACCAATGAAAAGCGGCGAGGTGCCCACCCATGGGGGAGCAGGAACGATTCAGGCGGCCGACACCGGACTGGGAGGAAGGCCGCGCTAAAAACGTGACTTTCATCGTCACCGAGGACTGCCAGCTGCGCTGCAAGTATTGCTACCTGGTGGGAAAAAACCCCGGCCGGCGGATGGATTTCGCCTGCGCCCGGAAAACGGTGGATTATCTGCTGCAGGAGAGAGCGCTGTTCGCCGAGCCGTCGGTGATCTGGGAGTTCATCGGCGGCGAGCCGCTGCTGGAGATCGAGCTGATCGACAGGATCAGCGATTATATCAAGCTGCGCATGTACGACACGAACCACCCCTGGTTCGACAGTTACCGGTTCAGCCTTTCCACCAACGGCCTTATGTACGGCGACCCCAGGGTGCAGCGCTATATTTTCAAGAACCACGGACACCTGAGCATCGGCATAACTATCGACGGCATCAGGGAAAAGCACGATACCGCGCGGGTCTTCCCCGACGGCCGCGGCTCCTACGACGCGGTGGCGGCCAACATCCCCCTGTGGCTGAAGCAGTTTCCCGATGCAGGCACGAAGGTGACGGTGGCGCACGACGATCTGCCCTATATCAAGGAGAGTGTGCTGCATATCTGGAGCCTGGGCGTGAAAACGGTGAATATCAACGTCGTGTTCGAGGATGTTTGGCAGCCGGGCGACGACGCTTTATTGGAGGAACAGCTCGTAAGCCTGGCCGACGAAATCGTCGACCGGGAGCTATACCGGGAATACGCGTGCTCGTTTTTCGACGATACGATCGGCAAGCCGCTCGATCCGGCGGGCGACAACCAGAACTGGTGCGGGTCGGGCCGGATGCTCGCCGTGGGCGCGAAGGGTGAGTTTTACCCTTGCGTGCGGTTCGCGCCCCACTCGATGAGCGGCAAGCAGCCGCGGGTGGTGGGCAACTGCGAGGACGGCGTGAACACGAATCTGCTGCGGCCGTTCCTCGCGCTGACCCGTCTGGCGCAGAGCCCGCCGGAATGCGCGGCCTGCGAGGTGGCCAGCGGCTGCGCGTGGTGCCAGGGACTGAATTACGAGGCGGCGGACACCGATACGATTTACCAGCGGGCGACCTATATTTGCCTGATGCACAAGGCCCGCGTGCGGGCGAACCGGTATTTCCGGGACAGGCTGGGCAGGAAGCGGGGCGAATCGTGATGCTGACCCATCTGCTCGTGCTGGTCGACGGCAGCGCGCCGCCGTTCTGCCATTACGGCCATGACCGCCGGGAATGCGAGCTGATGCCGCTCGCCACGCTTAAGAAGGCCGTCGCCTTCGCCCGGAGCGGCGGTCTGGCGCTGACGCTGCTGCTTGGCCGGGAGGAATTGCCGCCGGCATACCGGGCGGCGCTGGCTGAAACCGAGTTTGCCGCGATCGTCCCCGCGGGCCTGGCCAACCGGTACCCGGACGCGATCCTGGTGCTCGACGCCGAGGACCCGGGCAGCTTTCCGGACGAGGCCTGCGCCGGGCAGCGGCTTATTCTCCGCCTGCCGCGGCGGCGGCTGGGCGATATGGCGGCCCTCGTGGCCTCCTGCGCGGGACGGGCCGCGCGGCTCGATCTTTATCTCGCGGATATCGACCGGTACACGGCCGCCGATATCGGCGAATACGGACGGCAGCTGAAGCTCGCCGCCGAGTATGTCACGGATTTGTACCGGCAGGGCAGCCTGCCGGAGATGAATATTTTCTCGGACCGGCTGCTGCTGAGCGGGATGAGGAACTGCGACGCGGGGGCGGCGCACCTGACCGTGGCGCCGAACGGTCTGCTGTATATCTGCCCCGGCTTTTACTATGACGACGAAGAGCACCCGGCCGGCAGCCTGGCGGACGGCGTCACCCTCGCCAACCGGCGGCTGCTGGAGCTGACGAACGCGCCGATATGTTCGTGCTGCGACGCTTTTCACTGCAAGCGCTGCATTTATCTGAACAGGAAGACGACGCTGGAGTGGAACACGCCGTCCCGCGAGCAGTGCGTGCTGGCTCACCTGGAGCGGAACGCGGCCGGGCTGATCCGCGAACAGCTTGGGACTACGCCTCCCTTTTCGCGGCTGAGGTTTATACCGGCTATCGATTATCTCGATCCTTTCGAGCAAATGCCGACAAGGAGGACACTGCCATGAACGACACCCGGCGCAAGATCGGCGCCGTCACCCCCGCCGAACGCGACGAGATCAGGGCGCTGTTCGAGCGGAAGAACGCCCTGCGCGAGCTGTTCCGCTCCCTGGCGGGCATGCCGGAGGAGGAGCTGGCCGGCAGCGCCGTTTATGAGCGCCTGGTCGCGGATATGGGGCGGACGGCGACGCGGTTTCAGCAGTGGTGGGACGAAAAGAGCGCCCAGTATGGGTGGGAGAATATCAGCGGCTATAGCTGGGAGATCGATTTCGCCAGCGGCGACATCTACATCCGCCGCGAGGGCTAGGGCCGGGGGGCTTGTGGCCCGCCGGGCCGCTGCAATGTAAAGAAAGGAGGATGGCCATGAAAGGTTCCGACCGGGGTGGAGAGGCTACGCCCACAGCCGGCGGCGAACTGACCAGGCGCGATTTTATCAAAAGGGCGGGGTTGGCGTTGCCGTCGATCGCCCTTTTGGGGTTCGGCTCGCTGGCCGAAGGGGCGGTCTTCGGCCAGGACGCGGAGAATGGAGCCGGCCCGCCGGCCGCCGGCGCGGATAAGGCCGACGGGTATTCCCCGCAACGGAGCGGCTGCAACTGGGCGTGCGCGGGAAGCTGCGCCGGCCAGTGCGGCGGCAGGTGCAGCTACGGGTGCGAGGGCTCCTGCCGGGGGACTTGCTATCAGACCTGCACCGGTTCGTGCCAGAATACCTGCCGCGGCAGTTGTTCGGCCAGTTGCGGCAGCGGCTGCAGCGGCACGTGCACGCGGGGCTGCACGGGGAAAATGCGCTGACGGCAACAGGGAAAACACTGAGTAATCCGGTCCTCAGGGGCCGGGTTTCTTTTTGCGTAGGCCAGCGGCTAAACGGCGGCCGGCGCGGGCAGATTAACGGGTAGACGGCGGAAAAGGGGGCTGGAAGGCGTGAGGGTACGGTTCGGCTATGTGGCGATCGCGCTCGGCGTGCCGGAGGGGTCGCCGAATAAGACGGCGAGCGTCAAGACAATCGAGAAGATCGCGGACCCGCTGGGCCGTATCGGCCGGCTGCGCCGCCTGATGACGGCCAACCTGGAAACGACGCTGCGCATCCTCAGATACAACGCGGCCCACGGTATTCACGTTTATCGCTTCACGTCGAAGACGGTGCCGCTCGCCACCCACCCGCTGGCGGCGGACTGGGACTATATCGCCGATGGCGGGCCGCTGTGGCGGGAGATCGGCGATTATGCGCGGCTCCACGGGATGCGGGTGAGCGCCCATCCCGACCATTACACTCTTCTCAACAGCCCGAAGCCGGAGGTGCTGGCCGCCTCGCTCGCCGACCTGGATTACCACGCCCGCATGTTCGAGGCGATGGGGCTGCCCCCCTCCCCTTCCCTGGTGCTGCATGTCGGCGGGCAATACCGGGAGAAGAACGCGGCGCTGCGGCGCTTCGCCGGGAACTTCGCCCGCCTGCCCGACCGCCTGGCCGCCAGGCTGATGCTGGAGAACGACGACAAGATTTTCACCGCCGCCGAGGTGCTGGGCCTGTGCGAGGAGCTGGGCCGCCCGATGGTGCTGGATATCCACCACCACCGCGTTAACGGCGGCGGCGATCTGGAGGAGCTGTGGCCGCGCATCGCCGCCACCTGGGGCGAGGCGACGCCGAAGATCCATGTGTCGAGCCCGAAGGATGATAAGGACATGCGTGCCCACGCCGATTACGTCGACCCGGCCGACGTGCTGCCGTTCCTGCGGCTGGCGCGGGAGACGGGGCGCGACTTGGACGTGATGGTGGAGGCGAAGCGGAAGGACGAGGCGATGTTCCGGCTGGTGGAGGGGCTGGCGGCCGCGCCGGAGGTGCGGCGCGCAGGCCAGGCGACGGTGGAGCTGTAAGGGGGAAAATAAAAAAAAGACTGAACCTTTCGGGTTCAGTCTTTTTTGATGTCGCGGGCGGCTTTGATGCCGGCGAGGGAGGTGGCTTCGGTGACGGCGCGGAGGACGGCCCGGGCCATGACGCGGGCGGCGAGGAGGCCGACGACGCTGGTGTCGGCGGTTACGTCGCCGGCGGACAGGCAGAAGACGGTGTCGCCGTCGACCATGGTGTGGGCGGGCCGCATGGTGCGGGCGTAGCCGTTGTGGGCCATGGAGGCGATTTTGGCGGCCTGGGCCTTGGTGAGGGCGGCGTTGGTGAGGATGGCGCCGATGGTGGTGTTACCGGCGAAGAGGTTGCCGGTGCGGCCGTACCTGGCGATCATACCGTCCTCGCTGCCGAGGAAGGCGAAGGGGTCTTGGCGGCAAGCCCCGGCGATTATGCGGCCGCTGTCGGGGTCGACGACGTCGCCGAGGCAGTTGACGGCGACGACGGCGCCCACGATGAGGTCGCCGACTTTTACGGCGTAGGCGCCGAGGCCGCCTTTCATGGCATGGTCCATGCCGAAGAATTTGCCGACCGTGGCGCCGGCGCCGGCGCCGGCGGTGCCTTCGGCGAAGCTGCCTTGTTCGGCGGCCTGGCAGGCGGCGTAGCCCATGGCTTTGTCGGGCCGCACGGACGGGTCGCCGCAGGGGAGGTCGAAGAGGACGGCGCCGGCGACGATGGGGACTTTGGCGACGCCGACGTCGAAGCCGATGCCGCGCTCTTCGAGCCAGGCCATGACGCCTGATGCCGCGTCGAGGCCGAAGGCGCTGCCGCCGGCGAGGAGGACGGCGTGGATTTTCTCGACATAGTTTTCGGGCCGGAGGAGGTCGGTTTCGCGGGTGCCGGGGGCACCGCCCCTGACGTCGACGCCGGCGACGGCCCCCGCCGGGCAGAGGATGACGGTGCAGCCGGTGGCGGCGGCGAGGTCGTGGGCGTTGCCGAGCTTAAAGCCGGGGATGGCGGTGGCGGGTATGGCGTCCATCATGCGTCCCTGCCGGCGGCGAGGCGCGCGCCAAGGTCGAAGGCGCGCCCGAGGTCGCGGGGGAAGTTTTCGGCCCTGCTTTTGGCTTTGGCGGCGGGGTCGAACATGGGGGCGTCGTAGCGGCCGTAGTCGTCGAATTGGAGGGTGTCGTAGGCGAACAGGTCCTGGTGGGCGCCGAAGATCATGCCGAGGACGCGGGCGTTGTTGGCGAGGTGTTTGTCCCAGGCGAATTCTTTGAGGCGCGCTTCGTCGACGTTCATGGTGTAGATGAAGGCGGTGGGCAGGACGCGGGGGAAAAGGGTGCGTTGGTCGCCGGCGACGTATCGGAGGTAGGGGAAGAGCAGTCTTTCGAGGAAGGAGCGCATTTCGCCGGTGACGGAGCCGAAGTAGACGGGCGAGCCGAGGATGAGGGCGTCGGCGGCGGCGATTTTTTCAAGGAGGGGGGCGAGGCCGTCGCGGACGGCGCAGCGGCCGTAGCCGGGGCCTCCTTTGAGTTTGCAGGCGAAGCAGCTGACGCAGCCCCGGTAGTCGAGGTCGTAGAGGTGGACGAGTTCGGTGGCGGCGCCCTGGGCGGCGGCGCCTTCGAGGGCTTTGGCGAGCAGGGCGGCGGTGTTCCAGGCTTTGCGGGGGCTGCCGTTGACGGCGATGATGGTTTTGCTCATTTTATATCTCTCCCCTACCCTATTTTTGCTGGCATTATTTATGCTTTTCTCGGCGGCGGTGCGGATTCCTGCCACGGCGGCGGGGGGTGCAATTTTTTACAATACGGCGGGGCTGGGGTTTGGTAGGATGGAGGCAAAACCAGTTTGCCAAGCAAGCTGAGGAGGAGTGATTGGTATGTTGAAAGGTTATACCCTGCCCCGTACGCCGCGCGGCACTTCCTGCCTGGCGCCCGAGCCGCCGTGGCATTACGCGGGGACGGCGCTGGCGGTGGAGTTCGTGGCCGATCCTGCGCGGGTGGCGGCGTTCCTGCCGGCCGGCCTTGAGCCGGCGGACGGGCGGTGCGCGGCGTATTTCGTGGAGTGGCAGTACGCGAGCGAGACGGGCGAGGAGTATCTCGACCCGGTCCGCAGCCAGTACCGGGAGACGATCTTCCTGGTGTCGGCGGGCTATGAAGGGGAGCCGGTGGCGTATTGTCCGTTCATTTTCGTGGATCAGGACGTGTCGCTGATGCGCGGGTTGGCGCAGGGCTGGCCGAAGCAGTCCGGGTCGACGTGGGTGACGCGGGCGTACGACCTGCCGTCGAAGGCGACGCCGGCGGTGGCGCCGGGGGGCAGGTTCGGGGCGACGCTGGCGGCGCGCGACCGCCGTCTGGCGGAGGCGACGGTGACGCTGCGCGAGCCGGGGGCGGCGCTGCCGACGCCGAATTTCGCGCGGGCGGTGAATGTGCGCTATTTCCCCGAGCTGGCGGCGGGGAGGCACGGCCGGCCGGCGGTCCACGAGCTGGTGCGGCTTAAGTCGCGCGATGTGATGATGTCGACGGTGTGGAAGGGCGAGGCGACGCTGGCGGTGTTCGATAATCCGTATCTGGAGCTGCCTGATCTGCGCCCGACGGCGGTGCTCGCCGGGTACCGCTTTTCGTTCGCGCTGACGGTGGACGATCTTGTCCTGTTGCGCGATCTGCGCGGCGACGATCCCGCTTGACCATTTTTTACCACTGGATTATGCTAGTGGTAAGAAGTGTGGAGGAGGGGTGCAGGATGGTGGTGCGGATCTGGCGCGGGGAGGCGACGCGGGAGAACGCGCCCGCGTATTACCGCCATGTGACGGGAAAGGTTTTCCCGGAACTGAAGGGGATACCGGGTCATAAGGGGGCTTATCTGCTGCAGCGGGAAACGGCCGCGGGGGTTGAGTTTCTGGCGGTGACGATGTGGGAGTCGCTGGAGGCGATCCGCGCGTTCGCGGGCGAGGACGCCGGGGCGGCGGTGGTGGAGCCGGCGGCGCAGGCGGTGTTGACGGATTTCGACGATTTTGCGCGCCACTATACGCTGACGTTCGGGAGCTGCAGTCAGTAGCGTCAAGACGGCATACAAAAAGCGAGCTAGCCCAATATGGGCTGCTCGTTTTTTTATGCGATGACTTTGTTTTTGGTTTGCTTGGCCCGGTAGAGGGCGTCGTCGGCCAGCCTGATGAGTTGTTCCAGGTCGGCGGTGGCGGTGGCGGCGGCGATGCCGATGCTGACGGTGACGGCGACGGTGTGCGGGTCCTGGCCGAAGGGGTGGCGCTCGACGGTCGCCCTGAGGCGTTCGGCGAACAGGCGGGCGCTGTTTTTGTCGGCGCCGGTGAGGAAGACGAGGAATTCTTCGCCGCCCCAGCGGATGGCCGCGTCGTTTTTGCGGATGCTGGCCCGGAGGAGGTCGGCTAGCTGACGGAGAACGGCGTCGCCCATGGCGTGCCCGTGCTTGTCGTTGATCTGTTTGAAGTCGTCGATGTCGATCATGAGGAGCGCGGCCTCGTTGCCGGTGCTGCCCCTCCCCACCCGGCCGGCGATGGCGGCGGCGAAGTAGTGGCGGTTGTAGAGGGCGGTGAGGTTGTCTTTGAAGGCGGTCTGGACCAGTACGCCGCACCTGTAGGCGATGACGGCGTCGATCGCGCCGACGCAGGCCCATACCGCCGGGGACAGGCCTTCGGCTATATGGCTTTCGGCGAGGAAGCCGAGGATGTGCAGGAGGAGGACGGCGGCGACGATGATACGGGGAGCATGAGCGATGAACCGGGGGTCGGCGATGGTTGGCCACCTCCTTTATTTTTGTGCTTGTTTGCGAGCTTCTTGGCCGGGAAGGGTAAGCCTGCCGGCGCGGCCGGGGAAGGACCGCCGACCGGGGAGAGCGGTTTTTCGGCCGGCGGGGAGCAAGTTTGCCGCCGCGCCGACATATATATTTTAGCAGCAACCGGGCCCCGGTGGAAGAGCCTGCGGGGCAAAGGCGGATTCGGCGGAGGGGATGTCGGTGATTACGCCGGTTATTGGCATTGCGGCGAGCATCTGGGCCGACGGGGAGGAGCGGCTGTTCGCGGGCGGGGCGTATGTGCGGGCGGTGGCCCGGGCGGGTGGCTGTCCGGTGGTGCTGCCGTTCACCGGCGGCGAGGCGCAGGCCGGCTGCCACCTGGCGGTGGTGGACGGGGTGGTGCTTACCGGGGGCGGGGATGTCGATCCCTGGCTGTACGGGGCGGAGCCGCTGCCGGGGCTGGGACGGGTGTGTCCGGAGCGGGACGAGTACGAGCTGACGCTGGTGAGGACGGCAGGGGCTTTGGGCCGTCCGGTGCTGGGAATATGCCGGGGCCTGCAGGCGGCGAACGTGGCTCTGGGGGGGACGCTGCTGCAGGATGTGCGCGGCCGGCCGAACGGGCTGCAGCACTGGCAGGAGAGCCGCGCCGAGGTGGCGGGGCATGCGGTGGCGGTGAAGGCGGGGACGCTGCTGCACCGCGTGCTGCGGCGGGAAACGGTGCGGACGAACAGCTTCCACCGCCAGGCGGTCGACGAGGTGGCGCCGGGTCTGCTCGTGTGCGGCCGGGCGGCTGACGGCGTGGTGGAGGCGGTGGAGGATATCGCGGGGTTGCTGCTGGCGGTGCAGTGGCACCCGGAGGATATGGTCGACAGCCAGCCGGCGATGCTGGAGCTGTTCCGCTGGCTGGTCAATAAGGCCGCCGGCCGCGGCTAGGAGGGGCGTTATGAGGATGAAAGGCGGTGTCTGGCGGCGGCGGCCGCTGTACTGGGCGTTCGCCGGGCTGGTGCTGGTGGCGCTGGCGGTGAGTCTGGCTGTGGCCGATTATATCGACGACCGGGATCTGGCCGCGGCGCCGGGGCAGAAGATCAGCCCGCCCGCGGGCGAGGTAAGCCTGAAGATAAATGTGCAGAAGCGGACGCTGGAGGTGTACGACGAGGGGCGGCTGCACAAGACTTACCGCGTGGCGGTCGGGAAGAGCAGTACGCCGACGCCGTTCGGGGAGTGGAAGGTGGTCTGGAAGGATTATAATTGGGGAACGGGGTTCGGCACGCGCTGGATGGGGCTGAACGTGCCGTGGGGAACGTTCGGCATTCACGGGACGAATAAGCCGTGGTCGATCGGCAGCTTCGCGAGCCATGGGTGCATCAGGATGCGCAACCGGGACGTGGAGGAGCTGTTCGAGTGGGTGAAGATCGGGACGCCGGTGGCGATCGAGGGCGGCCGGACGCGGCTCAGCCGGACGCTGAAGTATCAGTCGGTGGGGCCGGATGTGGTGCTGGTGCAGCTTAAGCTGAAGGAGCTGGGGTATCTGGAGAGCCGGGCGGACGGTATCTATGGCCTGGTGACCGAGGAGGCGGTGAAGCGGTTTCAGCGCGACCGCGGCCTGGAGGAGAACGGGACGGTGGGGGCGGAGGCGCTGACGGCGCTGGGGCTGAAGCAGTGATAAGGAAAAGTATAGCGGCCCGGACATGCGGGCCGCTTTTTGTGTGCGATTATTTCGGCCGAACGGAAGCTGTGTCGCCGCTTGCGGGTCTTGATCTCAAGCGGCCGTTCAGAAGGCCCCAGCTGCTAGGCGGCTCTGTCAGGCGCGACGCGACGCGTACTCGGCACGTACGCTAGCAAGGGCCTGACAGAACAACAACGCAGATGGGGCCTTATCAACGACCGCTAAATTTTCCAGGTAAGACCGAGGCCAAAGCCGCGATAGTTGTGGCGGTCCGCCCCCGCCCCGATATGATCGACGGTGAGGTGGCGGTAGGTGGTGGTCAGTTCGAGATGGGGCCTGAGCCGGTAGGAGAGGCCGAATTCGACGTTGGCGACGTTTTTGCCGCCGCCGAGGTTGGCGTAGAGGGTGAAGCGGTCGCCGAGCTTGCGGGTGGCGATGACGCCGGCCTGGATGACGTTTTTGGCGCGGATGCCCGCGCCGCCGCCGGTGTGGGCGTGACCGACGTAGAATTGGAAGTCGTCGCCGAGTTTGCGGATGAGGTTGATTTCGCGGCTGTGGGTCCGGTAGTCGTTGTGGTAGCCGCCGGTGTCGAAGTTGATCTGCCGGCAGGCAAGGGCCCAGTCGCCGCCGAGGCCTGTGGCGACGCCGAATTCCAGGGCGTTGCCGCCGGAGAAGGAGCCGGGTTTCCAGATCAGGTCGACGGCCCACCGTCCGGGGGAGAAGTCTTCCAGCGGGCTGGCTGAGACCGGCGCGGCCGCCAGCAGCAGGGCCGCGGCCACGATGATGGCGATTTTTCTCATGTTTCACCTCCATGTTTTTTCCGTACAAGTCTACGCGCCAGCCGCCAAGGTTATGAGCAAAATTTTGGACAGGAGCGGTTAAGTGTGCCGCCGTAATGGCGGCAGAACGGCCGGAAGAGGATTCAGGGGAGCCGGTCCCCGCCGGCGAGGAGACGGTCGATGGCGGCGGTGAAGGTTTCCGGAGGATGGGCGCCGTCGATGAGCCGGCCGTTGACGATGAAGACGGGGACGCCGTCGAGGCCGAAGGCGTCCGCTTCTCTGATATCGGCGGCGATTTGACTGCTGACGGCGGGGGATGTAAGGTCCGCGTCGAGCCTGGACAGATCCCCTCCCAGTTCGGCTACGGTTTGGCGAAGGAAGGGTTCTCCTTCTTTCAGCCTGTCCTGTCCGGCAAATATGCGACGGTAGAATCGCCAGGCCAACGCATCGCTTTGCCGGCGAAGAGCTTCGAAGTAGCGGGCGGCTGGCAGGGCCATGGGGTGAAATTCCAGCGGGCAGTGTTTGAGGACCAGTTTCACGCTGCCGTGGTATTTGGCGAGGATGCCGTCGACGGTTTCCGCCGCCGACCGGCAATAGGGGCATTGAAAGTCGGTGTATTCAAAGATCGTGACCGGGGCTGCCGGCGGTCCCTTGACGGCGGAGCCGGCGATAGCGGGCCGGTACTCGGCGGCGCATTTGGGTTCGGGAACGGATTCGCTGTAAACGGCGGCAGGCAGAGCGTCCGCCGGAAGGGCTCCGTAGGCGCGGAGCAGTTCGCCCAGGTTCGGGGGGTAACCATTGCCGACGGCCTGGTCGAGTACGGTGCGGCCGTCGCGGTCGACCGTGTTCGCGTCGGCGCCGGAATCCAGCAGCAGGAGGAGCGTTTCGCGGTCGCCGCGCCGTGCCGCCCACATGAGCGGCGTCCAGCCCATGATGTCCCGGTGGTTGACAGCCGCCCCGGCGGCGATGAGCAGGGCGGCGCCGGCCGCATTACCGCGCTGGGCGGCCGCGATGAGGGCGGTTATGCCGTTTGCAGCTTGGCGGTTGACATCGGCGCCGCGGTGGATGAGGATGTCGGCCAGCCAGGTGCTGCCGGCCTGGACGGCGACGATGAGCGGCGTGCGCTGCCAGTTGTCACAGGCGTCGATGTCGGCCCCGTGGGCGAGAAGTAGCTGGGCCATGGCGATATCGGCCCTGGCGGCGGCGATAATGAGCGGCGACTTGCCCCATACGTCGCGGGTATCGGCCGCCACCCCGCCAGCCAGCAATTTTTCCGCTGCCGTCACGTCGCCGCGCCTGACCGCCGCGAGCAGGACGTCGTCTTTTCCGGTCGCCCCGACAGCGGCGGGCAGTGCCCATACCAATGCGAGAAGCATATATACCGCAAGCTGTTTTTTCCACACAGGCCTCTCCTCCCCTGTCCCGCTACTGCGGTTATGTAGAATGTATACGCGCGGTTGGCGGAAAAATTCGCCGTAAACATGGTTGGGGCCGGCATGGTTCGGTTAATGCCGGGAGGGCTGCCGCATATAATAACAAAAATGGCGAAAGGCGGTCGATTGGATGCTTTCAGCACGGATGATAAATGTGTTGTGTCTGGCACTGGTTCTGACGGTTACTTTTCTTATGAGTCCCGCCGCGGTATTGGCGGCGCCGGCGAGCGAGAACGTTAAGACGGCGGTGGAGTCTGAGGCGGGGGCCAAATGCGTCGACCCCGGAGATAACGACGGAAGTTTCGAGTTCTTTTCCGCCGAACCGGGCGAGGCGTCCCTGGATGGCCTTTACCGCGACCGGGATCGCCACCACCCCAACCGCTGCGAGCGCGTGCGGCATAAGTGTCTGGAGCAATGCCGGCATCACCGCGGCCACCACGATAACCACCGGCACTGTTTCGAGCGCTGCATGCGCTACCACGATTGCCATCACTATCGCTAGGGTGCCGTCACAAACGGCAAGGAGGCAGGTAATCCTGCCTCCTCGCTTGTTTATTTAGTGACGTTTATCAATCGGCTCGGCCCTGCCCTGCCGCGGGCGGGCGGCCACGCACGAGGCTGGCGGCGTAGACGACGATGAACAGGCCCATGACGGCGGCGGCGGTGAGGTAGACGGCCGGGTAGCCGGCAGCTTCGGCTACGATGCCGAGAACGACGGCTCCGCAGCCGACGCCGGTATCGAGGAAGTTGTAGAAGGTGGCGTTGACGATGCCGCGCCGGTCGGGAGGGACGAGGCCGACCATCCAGGCCTGCAGGGATGGGAAGAGGATGCCGACGCCCAGCCCCTGGAAGACGGCCGCGGTGAGCAGGACGGGGGTGGTGGCGGTTTGGGAGAGGATGATCTGGCCGATGAGGAGGCAGACGGCGCCGGGGAGGATGACCCAGGCGTGTCCCCGGCTGTCGAAGATGCGTCCGACGAACAGCCGCGACAGGAAGACGAACGAGGTGGTTACGGTGAAGAAGTAGCCGACGGTGGTCAGATGGGCCTGTTTGGCCATGAGGGCTACGAAGCCGAGAACGCCGCTGAGGGCGGCGCCTGTGAGCAGGGCGAGGCAGGCGGGGAAGACGGCCTTGCGCTCCAGGACGCGGTCGAGGAGGGAGGCCGCGCCCCGGCCGGAGGATGGCGCGGGAGCGGGGACGCCGGTAAAGGCGCCGAGCCCGAGGATGGCGACGAGTTGGCCGGCGGAGGCGACGGCGAAGAGGACGCCGAAGCCGTGGCCGGCGACGAGCCAGACGCCAAGGGCCGGGGCGATGGCCATCGAGAGGGTGGTGCCCAGCCCGAAGTAGCCGATGCCTTCGCCGCGGCGCGCGGCCGGGATGATGTCGACGGCGAGGGTGGCGTACAGGGTGGTGGCGATGCCGAAGCCGACGCCGTGGAAAAGGCGGACGGCGAGGGCGGCGCCGACGCTGTCGGCCCGGTAGTAGGCGGCGGTCGCAAGCATGCAGACGAGCATGCCGAGGAGCAGAAAGTTCTTTTTACCGAGGCGGTCGATGCCGGGTTCGGTGAACAGACGGATGAGGATGGCGGAGAAGGTGAAGCTGCCCATGATGAGACCTATCTGGCGGTCCGTTCCGCCGCAGTCGGCGATGAAGAGCGGCAGGACGGGCATGATGAGGTGGAAGCCGGAGAAGAGCAGGGCGTTGGAAAATGACAGGATGATGAAGTTTTTAGTCCATAGGGGGCCGGTGATCGGTGCGGGCATGATGGGTCTCCTTATTCCCGGACGGCGGGTGTTTGCCGAAGGTTGTCAGGTATACTTATTTCCAGGCGGAGGGCAGGGTTTCCTCCCGGGAAATAGAAAAGACCCGCGCTGCGGGGCGCGGGCCGGAGACGTTATCCTTCGGGGGTATGGAACAGGTCGGTGGAGAGGTAGCGTTCGCCGGTGTCGGGGAGGATGACGACGATGGTTTTGCCTTCGTTTTCCGGCCGGCGGGCGAGCTCGGCGGCGGCGAAGGCGGCGGCGCCGCTGGAGATGCCGACGAGGAGGCCTTCGCTCTCGGCGAGGGCGCGGGCGGTGCGGAAGGCGTCGTCGGCCTTGACGGTGGCGACGGCGTCGATGACGGCGGTGTCGAGGATTTTGGGAACGAAGCCGGCGCCGATGCCCTGGATTTTGTGGGGGCCGGCTTTGCCGCCGGAGAGGACGGGCGAGTCGTAAGGCTCGACGGCGACGACGCGCACGGCGGGGAGCCGTTCCTTGAGGACGCTGCCGACGCCGGTGATGGTGCCGCCGGTGCCGACGCCGGCGACAAAGATGTCGACCTTGCCGCCGGTGTCGCGCCAGATTTCCTCGGCGGTGGTGCGGCGGTGGGCGGCGGGGTTGGCGGGGTTTTCGAACTGCTGGGGCATATAGGCGTTGGGGGTGGCGGCGACGATTTCGCCGGCTTTTTCGATGGCCCCTTTCATGCCCGCGGGGCCGGGGGTGAGGACGAGGCGGGCGCCGAGGGCTTCAAGGAGGCTGCGCCTCTCCCGGCTCATGGTTTCGGGCATGGTGAGGACGATTTTGTAGCCGCGGGCGGCGGCGACGAAGGCGAGGCCGACGCCGGTGTTGCCGCTGGTGGGTTCGACGATGAGGGTATCTTTGTTTATGAGGCCGCGCTCTTCGGCGGCGGCGATCATGGCGAAGGCGGCGCGGTCCTTGATGCTGCCGAGGGGGTTGAAGTATTCGAGCTTGGCGAGAATGCGGGCTTTAAGACCCTCGGCACGGGCGTAGCCGGCGAGTTCGAGGAGGGGGGTGTTGCCGATGAGGTCAGTGAGGGAGCGGGCGGTAGGCATGGGGTAGTACCTCCTATTTGTTTGCTTGTAGCAAGACCGTATACTCCGGCTCCATAGTTACGGATGTACGCGCCGTAAGGCTTGGGCTGTCCGACCGCGACCACCGTCGTCAACGGTCATCCATGACCGATGACTCCTCGCCCGGCCGTCCATGGCCGGGCGTGTGGCGTCGGGCAGCCGCTTCGCCAACGGCGCGTATACATCCTCCACAAAGTCGCGGGTCGTATACGGCCCTGCTATTCCCCGTTCTCTTGCGCCGTTTTCCTCAGTCGGAAGCCGTGGCCGGTGGAGATGCCGCGGCCGATGGCGGTGATTTTGCCGGTGATGCAGGAGCGGCACTGGGCCGGGGTGTCGCCGACGCAGATTTTGCCGGGGTAGAGGGCGTAGTGGCGGCGGTAGTCGCCTTCGGTGACGTTTGGCATGACGACGTTGGCGCCGCTTTGGAGGGCGATCATGCGGCCGTTTTTGTCGAGGGTTTCCATGGCGGTGGTGGCGGGGATGTTGATGTCGGGCAGCAACAGTCTTATTATGGCCATGACTTTGAGGCTTGATGTGAAGGCGCCGCCGGCGGCCGCGGCGAGGGGGGTGTCGGGGTTGGGGATGAAGGGGCCGACACCGATCATGTCGGCGTCAATTTCCTGGAAAAAGAGGATGTCGTCGGCGAGGGATTCGAGGGTCTGGCCGGGCAGGCCGATGAGGCAGCCGGTGCCGAGTTCGTAGCCGAGGGAGCGGAGGTCGCGCAGGCAGCGAAGGCGGTTTTCGAAGCTCATGCCGGGGTCGAGGTCTTCGTAGAGAAGGCGGTCGGTGGTTTCGATGCGCAGGAGGTAGCGGTCGGCGCCGGCCTGTCGGTAGGCGGCATATTCGTCGCGGCTTTTTTCGCCGATGCTGAGGGTGACGGCGACGCCGAGTTTTTTGATTTCGCTGATGATGTGGCGGAGGATGTCGACGGTGTAGTAGGGGTCTTCGCCCGACTGGAGGACGACGGTGCGGTAGCCGTATTCCTTGGCTTTGCGGGCGAGGTCGATGATGGCGTCGGGCTCCATGCGGTAGCGGACGACGTTGGTGTTGTCGCGGCGGAGGCCGCAGTAGTGGCAGTTCTGGCGGCAGGTGTTGGAGAATTCGATGAGGCCGCGCAGGTGGACTTCGTCGCCGACGTAGCGGCGACGGACCCGGTCGGCGGCGGCGAAGATTTCCTGCGTATGGGCATCGTCGGCGAGAAGGGCGACGATTTCCTGCTTGGCGAGTTTGTGGGTGTTCTCGGCTTTGGCGATGATGGCGGCGATGTCCATGGCGGGCCTCCTCCCGGACGGTGATTTGTTATTATTATACAACAATTCCTATCGGATTGCTATGGATTTTGGGGTAGGCGGGTGTTTTTGTTTTTAGTTTATGCGCGGGATGGGCTTGTCACGCAGCCTGCCGCTAAACGGGCGTTTGCCAGCGTACCCGGAATGTACGCTAGCAAACGCCCGGCGGAAAAGCGCGCCCCTGTTAGCGCTTCAGCGGTTTGCGGGGCGGCCTGCCCCTTGCACCGTGGATGGGGCTTATCAGCGGCTGCCCTGGTAAGAGAGCACGCGATCGCGGGTTTTTTGCCAGACTTTTTCTATTTCCGCGAAGTTCATGTTGGGGACGTAGTAGGTTTCGAGCTCGTCGTGGAGGGTTTTGGCGCGTTTGATGCAGGCGACGCTTTTGACGAACAGTTCCCAGAAGAGGTCCTGGGCGTAGGTGACGTCGTCGGCGCGGGCGGCGACGATGTCGCTTTTGCGGCATTCGCCCATGTCGATGGTGAGTTCGGGCTGGCGGGCGGCGTGGTAGGGGTGCGGCAGGAAGGAGGTGGTGACGGCGACGTCCAGGGCGGGAATGACGGCATGCTCGGGTTTCTCGGGGTCGAGGGGGCAGTAGAAGGCTTCGACGTCGAGGCCTTTGGCGAGGGCGTCGTCGATCACTTTGCGGACGAGGGTGCTTTTGCCGCAGCCGGGGTCGCCGGCGATGACGAAGCAGCGGCCTGTGGGCCAGACGGAGGAGTCGAGGTAGTTAACCATGCCGTCGGGGGTGATGGCGGAGGCGAACAGTTTGCGGAGACGTCCGGCACCGACGGTGTCGCGGCCGCCGAAGACGGCGGCGAGAAGCTGCCGGGCGCGCTCGTTGGCGGCGGCGTGGTCGAGGGCTTCGGCGTTGGCGGCTTCCCAGTCGTCGTAGAGGGCTTTGGCGGCGCGGAGGAGCCGGTAGGCGCGCTGGAAGCTCCGGCCGATTTCGGCGGTGCAGGCGATTATCGGCCGTTTGTTGGCAACCATGCCGCGCTGGTCCCAGAAGTCGCCGAGGTGGATGATTTCGTCGACGCAGCCGGGGTGGCGGGGGTCGACGACGTGAGGGGCGGTGCCGTCAATGAAGGCGACGCCCAGGGCGGGGACGACGACGCCGTCGAGGGAGCCGTTGTCGCTGGAGCAGTGGTGGTGCTCGATGTCGTGGCCGCGGGCAAGAAGCTCCTCCCCCATCCGGCGCATGAAGGTGGATTTGCCGGTGCCCGGGCCGCCTTTCATGATGAAGATGCGGTTGGCGTCGGCGGGTATTATGTAGTTGTAGTAGGAGAAGAAGCCCTGGGGGGTGTTGCCGCCGGGAAACAGGTGACGAATCTTTCCCTCTCTCATAAAAGCAGGTTATCCCCTTTCACGGCGCCTGTCGCGCAGACGCCTCTAGTGTACCAATATGATATGCGGCGACGGCGAAACTGCCACTGAGGCAAAACCGCAGCCCCCACAATTGTGGGGGCTGCGGTTTTTTTGGGGAGACCGGGCCGGGCCTTGTATGGCGGAGACCTGAGGGACGCCGCGGGGAGGGCGCCGAAAATTCGCGGCAGGGGAATAATGCCATGAGGCGAATAGTGATTAGTACGGGGGACAAAACCATAATCTCCGCCGCGCAGGAAATACTAAGGCAGAATACTTGCGGGCGACGGACGGGATTCGCCGCGCGTCCGCCGATTGGAGGCCGGAATGGAATCGATCCTCGGTTATGTTGCCGTCTTTTTCGCCAGGGTCGCCGACATGACGCTGGCCACCATCCGCACGCTGATGGTGATGCGGGGCCGAAAGCTCATGGCTGCAGTGATCGGCTTCGCCGAGGTGCTGATTTATGTCGTGGCTCTGAAGTTCGTCCTGGAAACGCTCAACGATATTCCCAGCCTGATTTTTTACGCGCTCGGGTTCGCCGCCGGCAACGCGGCCGGCTTGTGGGCCGAGGAGCGGCTGGCGCTGGGGTATTACGTGATGCAGGTGATCACGGGCCGCGACGCGGTCGCGTTCGCCGCCGGGCTCCGCGAGCGGGGCTTCGGGGTGACGATTTTCCCCTGCCAGGGCCGCGAGGCCTGCTACGACTTGCTGAGCGTGGTTTTCGAGCGGCGGCGGCTCAATGAGCTGGAGGATGCGGTGCGCGACTGGGACCCGAAGGCGTTCGTGACGGTGACGGATACGCGCACTATCCGCGGCGGGCACTTTTACCGCAATAAGTAAAAAATCGCTTGCATAACGCAAGCGATTTTTTATGTTTGGTGTACGCGCTTATCCGCGGCCGTGGCTTTACCAGCGACGGCTGGAGCCGCCGCCGCCCCCCGATCCGCCGCCAAAGCCTCCTCCGCCCCCTCCCCCGCCGCCGCGGCGCATGAGAAGGGCGAGGATGAGCCAGGTGAACTGGCCGCCGAAGAAGACCCAGTCGAGGATGAAGAGGCCGAGGGCGCCGGCGAGAAGAAGGATCTTGCCCCACCAGGGCAGGCTGTCCCACCAGGGCGCTTCGCCGGCCCGCTGGGGCCGGGAGACGGTTTTCTTTTTGTCACCGTCGATGGTGACGCCGTATTCCTGGGCGGCTTCCTGGACGACGGCGAGGTAGCCGTTGTAGATGCCCCGGTCGTAGTCGCCGCGCTGGAAGTAGGGGAGCATGTATTCGTCCTGGATGCGGCCGGTTTTGGCGTCGGGCAGTCTCCCTTCGAGGCCGTAGCCGACTTCGATGCGGGAGGCGCGGTCGTTGACGGCGACGAGGATGACGACGCCGTTGTTTTTGGCTTTGTCGCCGACGCCCCATTCCCTGAGGATGGCGAGGGCGTAGTCTTCCGGTGTCGCGCCGTCGGTGCTTTTGACGACGACGGCGACGACGTGGGCGGTGGTTTTGCCTTTGAGCTGGGAGCCGAGGAAGTTTATTCTCGTTTTGGCGTCTTCGCTGAGGACGCCGGCGTAGTCGCGGACGAAGAGGCTGCCTGATGTGGGCGCGGGCGGGATGGCAGGCTGGGCCCACGCCGCTGCGCCGGTAAGCAGGAACGCTGCCAGCAACAGGCAGGCCAGCCATTTTTTCATCATTTTATCCCTCGCTTTTGGCCGGGGCTAGAATTTTACCTGGGGTACCTGTTTGGCGCCTTCCTCGGCCCGGAAGTATTCCTTGGGGCCGAAGCCCATCATGCCTGCGAAGATGGTGGTGGGGAAGGAACGGATTTTGGTGTTGTAGCCCTGGACGGCGTCGTTGTAGTCCTTGCGGGCGACGGCGATGCGGTTTTCGGTGCCGCTGAGCTCGTCCATGAGGGCGCGGAAGTTCTTGTCGGCCTTGAGGTTGGGGTAGTTTTCGACGACGACCAAGAGGCGGGAAAGGGCGGTGTTGAGTTCGCCGTTGGCCTGAGCTTTGGCGGCGGGGCCTGCGGCGCCGGCGAGTTTGGCGCGGGCGTCGGCGACGGCGGCGATGGCCTGCTGCTCGTGGGCGGCGTAGCCTTTGACGGTGCTGACAAGGTTGGGGATAAGGTCGGCGCGGCGCTGGAGCATGTTTTCGATCTGGCTCCATTTGCCGTTGACGTTTTCGTTCATGCCGACGAGGCCGTTGTAGCTTGAAATGCCGAAGACGACGAGCAGGGCGACTACGGCGATGACGATCCAGAGAGATTTGTTCACTGTTTTACCTCCTGTTTGGGTTTGGGTACTTTTCCATTATAGCATAAAAGCGCTAGTCGGACCAATCGGCCGTCGGATTGTTTTTATCCAGGAAGAACGTTTCCGTCTTGCAGCCGAGGCTGGCGGCGGCGGCGGTGAGTTCGTCGCGGGCGGCGAGGACGGCGTTTTTGTTGAGGTCGGCGAAGCCGTCGATGGGAAAGAAGATGTCGCGGGAGTCGGCCTCGATCTTGGCTTTGTCGCCCTGCCGCCAGACCCAGCGGCGGGTGCGGACC
The DNA here is from genome assembly GCA_032334055.1 of Selenomonadales bacterium 4137-cl. NCBI lineage: Bacteria > Bacillati > Bacillota > Negativicutes > Acetonemataceae > Anaeroselena > Anaeroselena agilis. The sequence goes on from JAUOZS010000001.1 coordinate 2,732,836, forward strand.
TCGAGGCCGTCGGCGTAGACGATTTCGCCGGGGGGGACTTCTTCGGCCGCGGGGCTGCCGAAGGGGGTGAAGATGTCGCCCGGCCGGCTGAGGCGGAGGTGGATGTCGCCGGCCATACGGCCGATGTCGTGGGCGCCGATGGGGAGGATGTGTTTGAGGGAGACGGCGTTGCCGAGGTCGACGACGCTGTTGATGCTGGGGATGTGACCGGTTTTGAAGGCGCGGGTGTGGAGGGCCTCGACCGAACTGGCGAATTTGTTGGGGTTGAGGCCGAGTTTGGTGAAGGCGTCGCGCCATGCGGCGATGTAGGGGTGGCTTTTGACGCCGTCGGGGAAGTTGGCGCCGGCGGCGGCGAGGGAGGCGGCGAGCTTGTCCGCGACGGCGGGCTGGTCGCCTTGGGGGAAGCCTTTGGCGACGACTACGCCGAAGCAGGCGGCGGGAAAGAGGTCGAAGATTTCGGGGGCGACGATGAATTTCATGTGGTCAGCTCCTTTGTGATGGTTGGTTGGTATATTGCAAGCGGAATTTCACCTCGCCGCTTGCTTGTCTGCGGCTGGTCATGTTTAAGGCTTAGGCCGTTCAGAAAGCCCTGGATGCAAGGCGCACCGGAGGATGGCCCGCGCCGGCGTACTTGGTTGCGTACGTCAAGCGGGCCATCCGAGGAGCAACGCCGCAGACAGGGCTTTATCAACGGCCGTAACGCTCATGGTGGATGCGGGTGGGGTCGAACCGGTCCACCCTCCCCCCCTGCTCGGCCGGGTGGCCGACGGCGACGATGGCGAAGGGGACGATGGTGTCGGGGATGGCGAGGAGGCGGCGGACGCCTTCGACCCGTTCGGCGACGGGATGGACGCCGAGCCAGCAGGTGCCGAGCCCAATGGCGGCGGCGGCGAGGAGGATGTTCTGGGTGGCGGCGGCGCAGTCTTGGATCCAGTAGTCGACCGGGTAGCGGCTGCGGGCGGTGTCGGCGCAGACTACGATGGCGACAGGGGCCTGCCTGAGCATCTGGGAGTAGGGATGGACGCGGGTTATTTCTTCGCGGGTTGCCTGGTCGGTGACGACGATGAATTCCCACGGCTGTTCGTTGCCGGCCGACGGGGCGGCCATGGCGGCGGCGAGCAGTTTGTCGACCGCGCCGGCTTCGACGGGTCGGTCGTCATAGCGGCGGATGCTGCGGCGGGTGAAGATGGCTTCCATATGATCAGCTCCTTGGTTTTTTTGTTTTTTGGGTCCAGGGGCGGAAGGCTTTTATGCGCGCGAGGAGGGCCCCGGCGTCGCCGTCGAAGGTGATGGCCCGGTCGTCGATGATGACTTTGGCGGGCGGTTTTTCGTCGGTGACGGCGTCAACGGCGATGCCGTGCGCGGCCAGCCAGCGCTCGATGGCGGCGATGCCGCCCGGCTGGTAGCAGCGGGAGGAGACGATGACGACCCGGTAGTATTTCCTGATATTCGCTATCGCTTCTTTTATCCCCTCCACGGGCGGGTCGGGGATGTTGCCGGCGCCCTGCCAGCCGCTGGCGTAGCTGTGGACGACGCCGTCGAAGTCGAGGATGACGGTGGGTTTGAAGGGCATGGCTTTCACCTCGCGAAACATTATTGCCCATTCCCGTTCCGCCCATGCGTGGCGGTTTTTTCGCGCCGCCGGGCAAACTAGCTCCGGGAGGTGATTTCGATGGTCGGAAGCGATGACAGGGACTTGCGGGGCGAGGTGGCGGCGCGTCAGGACGCAGGCCCGGACGGGGCCGCGATTCTGGAGGAGGATGTGTACGCCAAGCAGGAAAGGCTGTTCACGGAGGGGACGTCGGAGATGCCGTCGTAGCGTCTGCCGCAATTTGCCAGCGCCGGACGGAGATTAGGCGGCGGCTTTCCGGCGCACAATAAGCCCGAGGGGGTTGATAGGCCGGGAAGGCCGCGGGCCTGGACGCGGGGCGGCGCGCGCGTCCCGGAATGTCAGCCCCTGCGGATGCGTTGGCCCGGAAGCCGGGCGAGGGGGTGAGCTGTTTTGGAGATGAAGTACGACCACGCCGAGCCCGACCCGTATCCGGACGCCGGCCAGGCGAAGCGCCGGCGGCTGGAGATGCTCGATATCAGGCCGGCGGTGACGGTGTACAAGCCGCCGGAGGAGTAAACGGGGGCCGCGGAAGCGGCCCCTTTTTGACGGGTCGTTGCTGAAGCCAGTCCGCGGCGCTTGGTTAGCCGACTGCGGCCAGCAGGGCCGCCATCGCCGTCGCCAGGCCGGCGAGAGCGCCAAGGTTGGGCTCTTCTTTGGCGGCCTCGGCTTCGCTGAGCCTGGTGAGAAGGTCGAGGGATTGCAGAGCGATGGTTTTCCGGGTCAGGTCGTAGTTGTCGAGCTGGTCGGCCAGCAGGCCGGCGGTTTGCCGATTTTTACCCATTTGTGCCACCTCCGTTTTTTCCCATTGTATGAGCGCCTGAGCGGCGCGGTGACGGCTGCGGACATGGCAGCGGCGGCCCGGAAGGCGGCGGAAGAGGATTTTGCGCGCAAAATGGGGGATTTTCTATTGACTTGTATCCTTCCATGTGCTACATTTTCTGTAAGCCATATCAATTTTCTTTTCCTGTCGATGTCTGTGTGTAAACACAGACCCTTTTTTTGCCCGGCGCGGGAATACTAAGCCGGGAGGTGATGGTATGAGCGACCGGGATCGGAGCGAGTATGTCCGGTTTCCCGAAAAGGTGAAGACGGGCGGTTCTCTCGGGTCGGCGACGAAGATGGTGGCGGCGGCGCGGCGGGCGGAGCGGACCGGGCAGCGGCTGGGCGATGCGCCGGCGGCGACGGTGTCGCAGGATGCGTTCGCGGCCGCGGAGGAAGTTGAGGAGAAAGGTTAGCGGAGCGCCATAGCAGATGGGCTTTGGTCAAAGACCTGGAAGAAGAAGGGGACCGAAGTCGGAAGGAATAATGCCTCTTGCCGCTTAATACCTACATAGTTAGGTATGGCAGGAGGTATTTTCATGTCCACGGGGATTGTTATATCGAGAAAAGGGAAGATCGCCCTGGCGGCCGGGCTGGTTGCCGTGTTCGCCCTGGGCTTGTGGTGGAATTCGCTGCTGGCCAGGATGGCTTCCGCCGCCCAGGACCAGTTGGTGGCAAAGGCGAACGAGCATGTCGACGGCAAGGTGACGGTCGGCAAGATGGAGTTTTCGCTGTCCGGGTCGCTGGTGGCGCGGGATGTTACGGTGACCGACCGCAAGGACGCGGTGGTGGGCCGGAGCGAGCGGATCGCGGTTAGGTTCGGGGTCGGCGATGTGCTGGCCGGGCGCGCCGATTTGTCGGCGGTGAAGAGCGTGACGCTGGAGAACGCGGCGATGACGCTGACGAGCGGCAAGGACGGCCGCTGGAACTGGGAGGAATTGATCAAGGCCGGCAAGGACCGGGAGATGGCTTTCCGCGGGACGGTGACCGTGAAGCAGGGCACGCTGCTGGTGCGGTCGGCGGGCGGTGAGCGTAAGCTTGAGGCGGTGAACGGGAGCGTCGATTTCGCGCGCTATCCGGCGATGGCTTTCGATTTGACGGCCAAGGCCGGCAGCACGCCGCTGGCGGCGAAGGGGTCGTGGACCGGGGGCGGCGACGGCGAGGTGACGGTGATGGCCGACCAGGCCGCGCTGGCCGATCTGCCGCTGGCGCTGCTGGGAGCCGGCGATCTGAAGCTGACGGGCGGCACGGCGAAAAACGTGTCGGCGACGGTGAGGCAGAAGGACGGCAGGCTGAGCCTGGCGGCCGAGGGAACGGTGGAGAAGCTGGCGGCGTCGGTGGCGGGGTACGCGCTGAGCGAGGGCGCCGGCAAGGTGAGCATGGCGGACGGCAAGGTGACGCTGAAGGAGGCGGCGGTGCTGGTCAACGGCCAGAAGGTTACGGCCGGCGGCACGCTGACGCCGGCCGACGCCGCGCTGACGCTGAATCTCGACGTCGCGGCGACGGCGTTCGAAGCCGG